>JAEPNQ010000147.1 GCA_017643305.1 Marinibacterium sp.
GACATCATGATGACAAAACCCACCCGCGCGCCAGCCTCCCGCGCGGGCATGTATTCCCGCACAACCAGCGCGTAGCTGGGCACGATCCCGCCCTGTGACAGGCCAAAAATGGCGCTTACAACGTAAAGCGACACCATCCCGTCATACGGAAGATAGAAAAACAGCGCGATGCATTGCAGGACCGAACCCAATAATAACGTCCGCACCCCGCCTAGCCGGTCAGCCAGCAAGCCCGAAACAATCCGGCTGATCACCCCGCCGAGCAGCATCAGAGATAACATTTCCGCGCCCACCGCTGGGCCATAGCCCAACCCGACGCAATAGGCGACGATATGGACCTGCGGCATGGACATGGCCACGCAGCACCCGATGCCCGCCAGCCCCAGCAGATATTGCAGCGCACGGGGCGAGAGCCCAACGCTTTGCGACCGTAACGCCGCCGCCGCCTCGGCCGCGCCCTGCGCTGTTTCGGGCAGTTTGCGGCGCAAAAGCAGGGACAATGGGATCACACCAACAACCGAGACAAGCCCCAGCAGCAGATAGGCCTGCCGCCAGCTGCCATCGGCCAGAATACCCGACATCAGCAAGGGCCAGATCGCGCCCGACAGGTAATTGCCACTGGCGGTGATGGCTACGGCAATGCCCCGGCGGCGGATGAACCAATGCGAAATATCCGCCATAAGCGGGCCGAATCCCACGCCAGTGCCCAGCCCCAGAAACAAATGCAGCACCGAAAACACCACGATATTGGACGACAGCGCAGACAGCGCAAATGACACCCCCGAAAGCACTGCCGCCGCGCTGAGCGCCAGCGTCACCCCGAACCGATCCACCAACCGCCCGATCACTAGGTTTCCAGCGGCAAAGCCAACCATGGTCAGTGTATAAGGAGCAGAGGCCGCTGCGCGGCTGGCACCGAATTCGGCCTCCACATCTGGCAGGATCACAACCACCGCCCAGATGCCCACATTGGCGATCGTGGCGATCAGCAAGGTGATCAGCAGGCGGAGCCAAGCGTAGGGGCTGTCGTGCACATCACGTATCATGGCGGCACGCTATGGGCGTTGGGCTAGTTTGTATAGCGCCAGTTTTGCCGCGTGCTAGAACCGTTCAACCCAAGGCCACAGCTCTATCTCCCACGCCCAGGACGACCGGTGTTGGTCGAGGAAATGCATATAGCTTTGCGCAACGGCGTCAGGGTCCAGCCACGCGGCATTTTCATTGTCAGTGCCGGGTTTGGCGATGCCGCCGTCGATCACGAAATGGCCGACATGGATGCCCCGCGGGTGCAGCTCCCGCGCCAGCGCCTGGCACAGCCCGCGCAGCGCAAATTTGCCCATCGCGAAGGACGACGAATTGGCAAAGCCCTTTACCCCCGCAGACGCCCCGGTGAACAGCAACGCCCCCTGCCAGCGCGGGCGCATGCGCTGCACCGCATGATGCGCCATCAGGAACGCGCCGTAGCCGGACACGAGAATAGCGTTTTCCACCGCTTCCGGGTCAACCTCATCGACCGGGCCGCGCACGCGGGAGCTGGGATTGTAAATGGCAATGTCCAGCGGGCTGCCTGTTGCATCGATCGGGTAAAACAGGCGGTCCATATCCGCGCGGTCGCGCGCGTTGCAATCAACCAGCGTAGCGCCGGTTTCCTGCGCCAGATCACGCAAATCGCCGGTGTCGCGTGCTGCCAGCACCAGGTTGTGGCCACGCGCCTGCAATTGGCGGGCTAACGATGCAGAAAGCCCGGTCCCTGCCCCGATGATGAGTGCTGTTGACATGCTTACCCCTCCGTCGCGCATTCGCGTCCAAACTGCCGTCTTGGGCCCGGTCGAGCAAGCATGTCGGATGACCAGCGACTGTGCACGCCATTCGGCCTCACAGGCGAGCCGAGCTAACTAGGATTTTAGGGGATTTTGGTTGCGGGGGTAGGATTTGAACCTACGACCTTCAGGTTATGAGCCCATTATTCAACGCTTCCAATAACTTATAAATTTCAAAGACATAGGCGCCAAGCCTTTGAATTCACGAATTTTCAGCCCTGAAACCCGCTGACATTGGCCCACATCCGCAGTGCCTCACACTCAAAAAATGACGTACGCTCGTTGACATGGCGTTGACATGAAACTTCAGCGGCGCGGCTAAAGATGATCGCTTTTCGGCCCTTAGCGGACGTTCGGTCCAAACCCGTCCAATGGCTTCTTTATCTCATAACCTATCTAAGGCGTGAAAACCGGCAAGTCCGACGGGGCGCGCATGCGCCCCGCCCTTTGGCATAGCAGGAAAATGCCGTTATTGCCCCGAGAGGGCCGCGTAGACCGCGCTCTCGAAATCCATATACCCTGGAAAGGAGACCCCATCTGCGAACGGCAGGATCTGCGTTGCCCAGTAGCCGCCGATCCCATTCTTTCGATCTATCCAATAGTAGCTGTTCGCCAGCCCGGCCCAGCCGATGGCGCCGGCCGGGCGCCCGGTGGACGCGTCTTCGGTGTTGACCATGAAGGTGTAGGACCAGTCCTTGGGTATGCCCGGAAAGAACTCTGCATCATTCGAAAGCGAGGGAATGACGCCGGGCAGCATGGTGACTTTCTGCGGTGGGACAAGTGCGCCCTGCACGGCCCATTCGACGGTTTCGGGTTTCAGGACCCGCCCGTTCGGACCGGCACCGTCGTTCAACCACATGCGGATAAACTTCATGTATTCCGGCACAGTCGCGTAGAGCCCGTGGCCGCCCATGTGGACCTCAGGGTCATCAGGTAGTGCGAAGTCGTCCATCGGGGTCAGCCCGCCATCCTCGCCCCGCGCGTGGATGGTCGCGGTCCGCTCCTTCATGTCGGGCGTCCGGGTAAAGGCGATATCCTGCATGCCGAGCTGGTCGAAGATCCTCTCTTTCATAACCTCGCCCAGGCGTTTGCCGCGGATGCCTTCGACGACCTGTCCGACCCAGTCGATGTTCGTGCCGTATTCCCACTTCGTGCCCGGATCGAATAGCAGCGGGGTTTCGATGCAGGCGCGGCTGCCGGTGACGACAGAGGGCTGGCCCTGCTCTTCGGCGAGGCGCTTATAGGTCTCGTTAAAGAAATCATAGCCAAAACCGGCCGTGTGCAGCATCAGTTGGCGGGTCGTGACATCACTTTTGGGGGCGCGCAGTCTGGGGGTGCCGTCCGCGTCGAACCCGTCGATCACCTTCAACTCACCGATGGCCGGGGCGTAGTTTTTCGCAGGCGCATCGAGGTCCAACAAACCCTCCTCGACACATTGCAGGGCTGTGGTGCCAGCGATTGCCTTGGTGGTCGAGAAGATGGCGAAGACCGTGTCCTCCGTCATTGCGTCGCCGTCCAGCCGCCGCTCTCCGGCCGCGCCGGCGTAGATATCGCCATTGCGGTCCGTTGCCATCGCGACAACCCCGGGCACACGCGACGGACCGGTGCCCAGTCCGTTCAGAACGGCGTCACACCGGATTTTCAGATCGTTTGGGTTGATGTCCTTCATTGGTTCCTCCCTTGAAGATGTGAAGAGAAGAATGCGGAACACTGATCGGCCGCGCTGTTCGCAACCGGTATGTTCTGTCCGATTTCGGAAACGAAGTCAGTGCGGGCGGACGCGTCGTGCGACCCGACCACGCGTCTGCGACGGCGTTTCTCCGAACCTTTCTCGATACCGGCCGGCCAGAGCGCCGAAGTTCGAAAAGCCCCAGTCTGCGGCGATCACGGTGACGGTCACATTGGCTGGCAAAGTTTCAAGATCCCGGCGAAAGCCGTCAAGCCGCCGCGCCACGAGGAATGCCCGAGGCGAAATACCTCGAAACTTCTGAAATCCGCCGGACAGTGTCCTTGCAGAAACGCCGACACGCTTGGCCACATCGCCGATTGAAGGTGCTTCGCGCGCTTCGGCTTCCATGATCTCCTCGGCCGCGCGAACGTAACCGGGGGCTGCACAGCGGGCCCCGGTCTCAAGGCTCAACCCAGCGGCCGATGCCCACTGTCGCAGAAGTTCGACGCAAAGCATCTCTTCGATATGCCGCGCCAAGACTGCGTCGGATGAGACTTCGCCCGCGCGCGTTAAGGCACGGGTGGCATAATCGAGAAGCGCGGGCCAGGCTGAGTTGGGGCCGCCGATCTTGACACGGCTCGTCCACAGGCGGTCATCCGGCACGAAACCGAACCACCTCTCGGCCGTATCAACCATCGCCTGATGCGGGATCGTGAGGTTCAGCTGCATATGGTCGGGATCACCCTCAAGCCAATATTCGGCTCGGGAGCAATCTACGACAAAGCTTTCCCCGGCAGCGGTTGCAATAGAGCCACCATCGGTTTGATGATCCAATGCCCCGCGCAGGGTGTTAAGAACAAGGATCTTTCCGGCATCAGGATCGAAACGGTCAAGGTGAATGCCGGTGCCGTAGGCAAACCGGGTCATGGTCACACAGCCCGCCTTCGCCGAAATCATGGTCGCATCCGGCAGGGACAAGCGATCCAAAGGCCGCACCCGATATCGCATATAGACCGACCGGCAGAAGTCCTCCACTTCGTCCCAATCAGCTGAATGGGTTTTCTGCCGGTGCCTGATCGGCGCCCCTAACGAATCCAGAACAAGTGCATGTTCCAGCAAAACCCCGCTCCTCCTCGTGATTCCATTGTCAATGTAACACGATATTGGCGAGGTAGACATCCGGCATTGGTCGTAAAGAAATGAACGTGTTGGTGGGGACGCGCCGACACGGTCGCGATCTGGCGTAGGTTCTGATCGAGCGCGTTGTCCCCCCGGCGTGTGAGGCTCTACAATGCCGACATTGGTTCAAGCCGCAGCGAATGACCGCTCCCCGCCCCTATCGACAGGCGCAAAAGCACCTTCGCGCGCCCTGGTGGACCTCGCGTCATGGTAACACGCGAACTGAAACATTCCGGTATGCGACTGCCATCTCACGTAACGCCACCGGCTCAATCACTTCGACCTCCCTGCCCCATTTCGCGAGATGCCAGGCCATCTCAACCAGCCCGCTGGCCTCAAAGCTGACCAGTAGCCCGCCATCCTCTAACTCGGTCATCTCTTGCTTTGGATGAAACTCAAACTCCCGGGCCGTCGGCGCAGCGGCCGGGCTGAACCGCCACACGACCCGGTTGAACTCGTCGTCTGAGTGAAACGACCCGAATGACCGCGCCGCATAGACCTCAAGATCGAACTCCCTGTCCTTTTCGAACCAGTCGTTGGTGATTTCAGCCTTTTCGATGCGATCTATGCGGAAGCGGCGCAGGTTGGCATCTTTGGCGGCATCACGGGCAATCAAGTAATGCCGCGTGCCGAGCAGGATCCCATAGGGCTCGATCACACGCTTGCGCGGCTTGGCATCCTGCGCACCCTGGTATCGGATGATGAGCCGGAACGGCCCTCTCAGGGCAGCCGAAACGATGTTCAGCACAGCCGGAGAGGTTTTGACCTTTGGGCCTGGGCGGCAGGCATAGCCTTTGGCCTCGAGGATCGCCTCAGCATCCACCTCCATGCTTCGGGCCTGCGCTGACGGCAATGTTGCCACCAAGCGGTCGCGCAGCGACCGTAGCGCATCCACCTCCATATCCGCACCCTCCCGCTCAGCCCGCGTGATACTGGCCTCGAGTGCGACGAGTTCGCGGCGGTAAAGCCCCTGCATGCCGAGCATGCTGGTGTCGCGCAGCTTCCACCGTCGGCGGCGCTCGTTGTCCGTCTGATGGGAGATACTTGGAAAGACATCTTTCAGGGCAGCGATCATGCGCTGGGCGGTCCGTTCATTCA
>JAEPNQ010000007.1 GCA_017643305.1 Marinibacterium sp.
GGCGCGATGCGGTTCGACAGCGCGGCGGCTTCGTCCATATCTGCCACGGTGATGACCGCACCAAAATCGCGCCAGCTGGCTCCGGCAATGTCGCGTCGCGGCAGTTCGGCCAGCACTCTGTCCACCGCCCTGGCCACGGCCTGCGCAAAATCTGGATCATCGGTGATCAGCAGCGCCTGCGCGCTTTCGTCATGTTCCGCTTGGCTCATCAGATCAAGCGCCAGCCAGGTCGGGTCATTGTCCCTATCAGCGATCACCAGGATCTCGGACGGACCCGCGATCATGTCGATACCTACCTTGCCGAACACCCGCCGCTTGGCCGCCGCGACAAAGGCATTGCCCGGCCCGGTGATCTTGTCGACCGGGGCCACGGTTTCGGTGCCATAGGCCAGCGCAGCAATCGCCTGCGCTCCGCCAATCCGGTAAATTTCATCCACCCCGGCCAGTTCCGCCGCCAACAAAACCAACGGGTTAATCACACCATCCGGCGTCGGCACTGTAATGGCCAGCCGCTCAACACCTGCAACTTTAGCCGGGATCGCGTTCATCAGAACCGACGACGGATAGGACGCCAGCCCGCCTGGGACGTACAGCCCTGCCGCTGACACCGCCGTCCAGCGCCAGCCCAACGACGCCCCGGCAGGATCGGTCCAGCGCGCGTCTTGGGGCATCTGGCGTTCGTGATACGCACGGATGCGGTCCGCCGCCAATTGCAACGCATCGCGTTCTTCGGCCGGAACCGAGGCAATGGCGCTCGCCACCTCATCAAGCGAAATCCGCAATTGCGAGGCGTTCAGCGTCTGGCGGTCAAAGCGTTCCGTCAGCTCTATCAGGGCCGCGTCACCCCGGCTGCGCACATCTGCGATGATCTCGGCCACCACCGCGTCCACATCCGGGCTGTCTTCACGCTTGGCGTTCAACAGCTCTGCGAAACAGGCCTCGAAATCCGGTGCTGCGGTGTTCAGGAACTGCGGCATGAACGTCTCCTTACAAGCAGTCAGCCGTCTGGGGCTGGCCAACAGGGCGGTGTTGCACCGCAGTACAGCCACTTGGCCGCGGGTTTCAATATGAGCAGCGGTCGCAGCCCATTGTCAGATGTCGTGATTAGGGATCTTGCCGGAGGGCGCAGCATAGGGGCGGGTCGTATCGCGCAGCTGGACCTCCAGCGCTTCCACGGCCACCCGGATCGCCCCATCCCCGGCCAGCGTCAGGATCAGATGGCCGCCCGGTTCTTCCCCCGGTTCAAAGGATACCGCAAGGATCGACAGGATCATTTCCTTCTCGGACATATCGATGCCCTGGCTGGCCACGCTCAGAACATTGCCCACCGCAAACACGGATTGAACCCGCTCCACCCCATGACGGTCACGTGCAGTGTCTTCCCAGCGAATGCGGTTCAGCAGGATGCCGAATTGCTGATGCTCCCGGTACCATTGCATTTCAGTGATCGGGAACACCGCATCCTGCACAAGGGACGACACGACCTGAAGATCCTCTGCGTCTAGCGCGCCAAGGTTCAGCGGGGCTTCGCGCCCGTCTTCAAACCGTGCGTCTTCTGTCACTCGCTGATCCGCTCGATCTTTGCGCCCAAGGCACTCAGTTTGTCCTCAACCTGCTCATAGCCCCGGTCGAGGTGATAGACCCGGCTGACCACGGTATCGCCTTCGGCTGCCAGCCCAGCCAGAATCAAAGACACCGACGCGCGCAGGTCCGTCGCCATAACCGGCGCACCTTTTAAACGCGCCACACCCGTAACCTTGGCGATGCCGCCATGCACGTCGATATTCGCGCCCATGCGCATCAGTTCAGGCGCATGCATGAAGCGGTTTTCGAAGATGGTTTCTTCCAGAACGCTTACGCCTTCCGCGGTACACAGCGCCGCCATCATCTGGGCCTGCAGGTCAGTGGGGAAACCCGGGAAGGGCTCGGTCGTGACGTTCACAGAATGCACCGCGTTGCTGCGCCGACGCACGTTCAGGCCGTCTCGGGTTTCAGTCACTTCGATCCCGGCTTCGTCCAGCTTGTCACAGAACACGCCGATCAGTTCCCGCCGACCTCCAAGCAGCTCAATTTCACCACCGCAGATAGCAGGGGCCAGCATATATGTGCCCAGCTCAATCCGGTCAGCGACCACCGGATGCGTTGCGCCGTGCAGCCGGTCCACCCCTTCGATGGTCAGGGTACCGGTGCCTTCGCCTTCGATCTGCGCGCCCATCTTGCGCAGACAGCGTGCCAGATCCACAATCTCCGGCTCACGCGCGGCGTTTTTCAGAACCGTGGTTCCCTTGGCCAGCGTAGCTGCCATCAAGGCGTTTTCCGTTGCGCCCACCGACACGAACGGGAACTCTAACACGCCGCCCTTCAGCCCGCCCGGGGCCTTGGCATGCACATACCCTTCGCGCAGCTCCATTTCCGCACCCATCGCCTCCAGCGCCTTCAGGTGCAGATCGACCGGCCGCGCGCCGATGGCACAACCGCCCGGCAGCGAAACCACGGCCTGGCCGTATCGCGCCAGAAGCGGACCCAGCACCAGGATCGACGCGCGCATCTTGCGCACGATGTCGTAATGCGCCGTCAGATTGTTCACATCATGGCTGGCCAGCGCGATCACCTTGCCATCCTGCAACAACTGCGCTTCTGCGCCCAGTGATTGCAAAAGGGTGATCATGGTCTTGATATCGCTCAGCCGCGGCGCATTCGTTAGCGTCAGGGGCTCATCACTCAGCAGTGTCGCGGGCATCAGGGTCAGACAGGCATTTTTCGCGCCCGCAATCGGGACCTGCCCATTCAGCGCACCGTTTCCGGTAACTACTATCTTATCCATCTGCTCTGTCCTCTTTCCCGCCTGTTTTTTCTGTTTCTGTCGCCGCACGGGAACGTGCTTGTGCCTTGCGACGGGCAAGGTTCGCCTTCAAGGCGCTTTTTAATCTGTCCTCTCGTGACGGCGCTTTTTCGCCGCCCGTTTTCTTCGCCGACTTGCCTGTCATGGCCTCTTCTAACGTAGGCATCAAATTGCGTCCAGATTGCCCTTGCACGGGGCACGGATTGCATTTAATGAGCCGCGCACGGCGCTGCTGTAGCTCAGAGGTAGAGCACTCCCTTGGTAAGGGAGAGGTCGAGAGTTCAATTCTCTCCAGCAGCACCATGAAATCAGACACAAAGAAGACAACAGGGCGACCCAAAGGCAGCCATGTCGCAAAATCAGTTGGATTTGAACTGTGACAGTTCAACCGGGATTGAGCCGTGGCTTCAATGAATTGCCATTGGTGATCAGTTCTAAGCTCTGGACCTGTACACGGGGCACAGTATCAACGGCAGTTTTTACCCAGAACGGACACTGGCGAAACATCCGACTATGACCGAGTTGCGCACAAAACAGACATTTGCTGACACCACTATTGCGGATGCAGCATTTGCGTGCTGTCCGTCGTCATGCCTGTCCGCCAAGCATCAGATGAGCTGGGCCGTAACGTCTCTTGCCGCGCGCACACCCTCAAGGTGAGCACCGCTTACAGAACAGTGCTGGCTCGCGTGCGTCGCCTCTCCGGCAAAGTGGACCCGTTCGGCATGAGGTTTGCGCAGGACCTTGCGTTGATTGTGACCATTGGGCTTGGATCCAGCGTAAGAACCCAGCACGTATGGTTCATGTCGCCAGGCGGTTGCGTGCCCCTTGATAAAGTCTTTCCTGATGGCTGAACCAAAGAAGCCAACCAGCGTTTCCAGCGCATGCTCGATGGCGCTTTCAGGCCCTGTTTGCTGCAAATCTCTTGAAAAACTGCCTGAGCTTTCGAAGCTTGTCAGGCCTGTGTTTGAAATGTTGCACAGAAAGCCACCACCGCGCGCAACGCCGGACGCGTCGGGTTCCAAGCGGTAGGTCAACCATGTGTCGGGTTGCACCTGTATAGCGCCCGGACGGAAAAGGAGACCTGCGTGGTTATAGTCTCCCATCGTGATCAATTCGAGCGCTGCACGCCTGTCAGCTTCAAGAGGAGGGTCGAACTGGATAATGTCCTCTGCCAGCACGCCAACGGAAACTGTCACGATGACGGAACGTGCTGAGATATTCCCGGATGCTGTGGTAACCTGTACGCCATCAGGTAGAGATTTGAGTGCGCAAACGGGTGTTGAAAGTTTGATCGGCAGGCCCTGAGAGCAACATGCCACGAGGTGACCAAAACCTTCACGACAAAACCAATCATCGCCATCCTCCCACGCGTTCATGTCACGCAGAGATGTATCCGGCAGGTCCCTAGCAATCGAGAGTGCAAACGTCATTGCCGCCGTAAAAGACCATTCACTATCGTTTTCCCAAATGTCTGCCAATGACCGATCGGTGGGGATCCCAGTAGTTAGTTCCGCCTCCTCGTCAGCACGTGCGGCTCTGTCTATCGCGTGCTTAATTTTATCGACTTCATCCCAAAGGATATCATCATTTTCGAGGCCATAGGTCTGTGCGTTGTCTGGGGCAGCATAAAGATCGAGCCCAAGCGCGAGCCCCGGCGTTTTCAGCGCGTTGACGTGTTCCGTATGCATCCAATGCGCGCCCATGTCGAATGGGATGCCAAAGATATCGGTATCTGTATGGGCACGTCCGCCAACGCGGTCAGATGCTTCTAAACAGGTGACTGAGAGACCCTCAGCCATGAGTGCCCGGGTCGCTGCTATTCCCGCTGCGCCTGCGCCCACGACGACAACGTCAAAGTCATGAACCATGGTTCGACACCTCGAGCGGCTGGAGCTTCACTAAAGGTCGCACCGACGGTTGCATTTCGCCTCTGCGTTCAGGGGCACCGTTATATCGTTCAGCAGTAATTTGGGTGCAAAAGCGTTTGGAAAAACTTGCCATCCTAGCAGGCCAAATCTGGAGAACATAAAAAAGGGGGCAGCGTCACACCTTCGTACTTGGCCAGTTCGAGCGGATCTTCCGCATCGAACTTGCTGCACGTTCGGTAAATCTCCAGCATCTCAACCGAAATTCTGTTGATTTCATGGAAGTACATGGCGGCTGCATACCTCGTCGCACCTGAACCCGGCAATCCAATGGGCGTGGTAAGGAATTGTTTTTGAGCTTCCTCTTCCCACTCAAGATCAGCGTCGCTGGTCATGCACCCGACGCGTTTGCCATTTCGTTGTTGAGCGACACCAGATCTTCTTCTTTCGGGGCCGTTTCAGAGTTGTAGATGGGTAGGATTTTCCGAAGGTGATCGTGATGGGAACGGACACCATATTCGAGGTTTGACAGATAGAACCCCTCGAACGCCTCTGACGCCATGGATTCATTCGACCAGATCGTCAGTTGAATGTCTTCTTCAACCGTTTCGCGATCAATTCTTGCCGCCAAGTATCGTGCTGCCCGTTGTTGGCGATCTTCGTCCGGGTTTCGATACGTAGCACTTCGCAGGATTGATTTATTCGTTTCCAGTGGAAACTCTTGATAAAAAAGAGTTGTCTCCGGCGTTACGGCAATCACCGCATTGGGAAAGATGCCATAGTACAGCCAGGTTTTATGCAGATGTTCCGGAAGATGGGGCTGCGGCTTTGAAAATTTCTTGTAGTTGCGCACAGCCCAGCGTCGGCCTTTGGTCGGCGTAAACCGTCCATCCGAGCGTGAGACCCCATCCACGAAAGGTTCATCCACGTAGCTCGAACCATACAAATCCTGAAGGGCAGGATGTGCCAGTGGGACGTGGTATCCTTCGTTATCCACGTCTCTGATCGATTTCCAGTTAACCGGCGTTTCCTCCGTCCAAATCCCATCCGTCGGTACGTGCTGTGCTGTTCTGTAGGCTGAGATTTCTTCTTCAATCGGCGCCAAAAGTTCGGCAACGGTAGCTTGTGGGCCCGGTTTGAAGCGGACAAACACAAAACCTTGCCAGACCTCCATTTCCAGCTCTTTGAGGCCAAGTTGGCTCTTGTCCAGATCCGGGAAGGATTCCGGCCGCGCCGCGCCGCGCAGTGTCCCATCAAGGTTGTAAACCCAACCGTGAAACGGACAAACCAACGCATTCGCGCATTTCCCTTGTTCTTCAGACACCAGGCGAGAGCCGCGATGACGACAAATGTTTAGAAACGCTCGGATCTCCATGTCATTGCTGCGCATGATCAGCGCCCGCTCCCCACACATGTCGAAACACAAGAAACGACCCGGTTCCGAAATGTCCGATACGTGGCAGGCGATTTGCCAGTGTGTTTTGAACAGTTCGCTCTTTTCGAGCTCCAGAAGAGCGGGGCTATGATAGCACCAGCCCGGTAGCCCGCGTCTGTCCCATTCTGCAGGTACTTCGATGTTGCGCGTATCGTCCGGCATCAAAACAATCCGTCTAGGTGTGACTTGATCAGTCAGTGTTTCAGTCAACTGGGCGAATCCAAGCTTGCACTTCTGGTGCGTAACTGGATCAGCCTTCCCCCGAGTGCTTCAAGCAGTCGCTTAATTTGGGTATCGCGTCAACATATTCTATTTGAATGAGCATTCAGAAAATCCATGCAAATGAAGCTATTCAATCCCAAAGCCTGTCAGCGACGCCTGCAAACACAGCGATGAATTTGGTTGAAGCAGGGTTACTTGGCGGCATCTACCGCGCAACGCCTATGGCCTGCTTGACAGCCACAAATTCGTCAGACTACCGTTTTGAATGATCAGTCAGATAATATGCCATGATTGGAGATGGCATTGTGGAACAAGATGAATGAACCAACTTGATGGTGCGTTCATCCAGATAGGGTGCAGTTCACAATAAAATAAAGTACAACAGACACCACCAACAGCGAGGAACGTAATAATGATCTCAATGAGAAAAGTCGCCGGGATATCTATTCTTGCAGTAGCTGCTACTGCCATCTCGGGAACGGTTTTTGCGCAAGAGCGTGTTTTGAAGGTGACCAACTGGGGTGAATACATCGCCGAAGACACCATCGAAAACTTCGAGAAAGAATATGGCATCAAGGTCATCTACGACCCGTACGATTCGGCTGAATCAATTGATGCAAAGTTGCTTGCGGGAAACAGCGGTTATGACGTTGTAAGCCACGCGGGAAGCGATACGGCACGGCTGATCAAAGCGGGCATTATTGCTCCGCTCGACATGTCCAAGCTCGACAACGTCAAGCATATCGATCCGGCAATCATGGGCCAGCTTTCCAGTGAATGGGATCCGGGCAACCAGCACTTCGTACCATATATGTGGGGCACTCACGGAGTGACCTATAATGAAGCTCTGGTGAAAGAAACGTATCCAGATGCCCCAATCGGGTCGATGGATATGGTCTTCGATCCTGTCCACATGAAAGAGCTTTCCAAGTGTGGCGTTTCCTTCCTGGATTCTCCGGGCGATATCATACCAATGGCTCTGGCGCACATGGGCCTGGATCCAAACTCCACCAACTCGGAAGACTATAAAAAGGTCGGCGAGATGCTGGCGGAAATCCGTCCATACATCAAAACCTTCGACAACTATGCCTACCAGAGAATGCCGCAGAAGGAATTCTGCGTCTCCACGACATGGGGTCCAGATGGCCTTCTGGCAATGTCCGGAGCTGAAGAGGCTGATACAGGTGTCGTTTTGGATTTCTTTTTGCCCGAAGGTGATCGCAAAGCGCAGTTGTGGATTGACGGTTGGTTGATACCTGCAGATGCCGCGAACAAGGAAGACGCACATCTTTTCCTGAACTACATGATGCGGCCCGAAGTTGCGGCGAATGACAGTAACTACACCTGGTATGCGACTGCCAACATGACAGCCAAGCCAATGGTGGACGAAGCCGTCACCTCAAGCCCGGCAGCCTTCCCGACATCAGATCAGGTGGCAAAGATGTACACGTCTGCCGTTCTTCCCCCGAAGGTTGAGCGCTTGCAGACACGCACCTGGACTGATTTCAAAGCAGGCTACTAATCCACTCACGATAGTCAAAGCAGTAGCGCCTCTTGGAGAGACGCTACTGCACTTTCAATTACAAAATGGCATATCGCGAGGCCCGAATTGACTGTTTCCTCAACTGTCAGTGCACCAGACTGGCGCGACCAAGACGAGCAACAGCCCTTGGTTCAGATCAGGGGCGTCACTAAAAAATATGGTGATGTCACCGCAGTCGATAATGTGGACCTTGATATCCACAAAGGGGAGTTGTTTTGCCTGCTCGGAGGGTCAGGTTGCGGCAAGTCGACACTTCTGCGCATGCTCGCCGGGTTTGAAGATTTGAATGCAGGGTCCATCACGATCGATGGCATCGATATGGCCAACGTTCCGGCCTACGAACGTCCAACAAACATGATGTTTCAAAGCTATGCCTTGTTCCCGCATATGACCGTTGAAAAAAACGTCGCATTCGGGCTGGAACAGGACAGAGTGCCCAAGTCGGAAATCACGGAAAGAGTGAATGACATCCTCAAACTTGTTGAGCTGGAAGACTTCAACAAGCGCAAACCACAGCAACTTTCTGGTGGGCAGCGTCAGCGGGTCGCTTTGGCCCGGGCGTTGGTTAAACGTCCAAAACTGCTGCTCTTGGATGAACCTTTGGCCGCGCTCGACAAAAAGCTGCGAAAACAAACGCAGTTTGAGCTTGCCAACATTCAAGACAAGGTCGGTGTGACGTTCATCGTCGTGACGCACGATCAGGAAGAGGCGATGACCTTGTCATCACGAATGGCCGTCATGGACGCCGGCCGCTTCCAGCAGATCGGCACGCCAACCGAGATCTATGAATTCCCTGAATCTCGATTTGTTGCGGATTTCATCGGGACAGCAAACATCTTTGAGGGCCGGGTTACAGAAGATGGGGCAGACCACGTCCGAGTGGAAACTGCCTTCTGCGACGTTTTCATAGATCACGGTCATTCGGTTCAGGTAGGTAGCAAGATTTGGGTTGCACTGAGGCCCGAAAAAATTCGTCTGGAAAAATCGGATGAGGCCGCAAACGGCGCCAACCAAAGCGCGGCTGTAATCGACGACGTCGGCTATCTGGGAGAGACGTCGATTTACAAAGTGAAACTGCCCAATGGGGATATTTTCGACGTTACCCGACCCAACCAGTCGCGTCCGACGCACGCCGCTGAGCATTTAACTTGGGACGATCGAGTGAACATCAGCTGGGATCCTTCCAGCGCGATGTTGCTCCACTCATGACGGGTTTCGCGAAAGATATGACTGAACGGACCCCGGGTGGACGCCCGCCTGTATTCCGCGATGTTATGCGGCTGATACAAAATAGTTGGCGCCAAATCATAACCGTCATCCCTTTCGCGTGGCTGCTGGTTTTCTTTCTGGCCCCCTTCTTCATTGTTGCCAAAATCAGCCTGGCCGAACTCGCGATTGCAAGCCCGCCGTTCACAAGTCTGATCGAGTGGACGGACAGCGGGATCATGACCATCCGTCTCGTATTCGATAATTTTATCTACATTTGGGAAGATAATTTATACTTCAACACCTACGTAAACTCGCTGAAGATCTCTGTAACATCGACGGTCTTGTGCCTTCTGTTTGGGTATCCCATTGCCTATGCCATCGTGCGATCAGGTCCAGTCGCAAAGCCATTGTTGTTGTTTGCAATCATCCTCCCCTTCTGGACGTCTTTCTTACTGCGGGTCTATTCCTGGATGGGACTGCTCGCCGATCAGGGCACGATCAATAACATCTTGATCGCTATCGGTATAATCGATGAGCCGATCCGCATGCTGTACACCGAATTCGCGGTCTATATCGGCATCGTTTATACCTATATGCCTTTCATGATCCTGCCGCTCTATGCGAATATGGAAAAGTTGGACACGAGCTTGAACGAAGCTGCTGCAGATCTTGGATCGCGTCCAACGAACACGTTCTTCAAAATCACTCTGCCTCTGACTATGCCCGGCATCGTTGCGGGCTCTCTTCTGGTCTTCATCCCGGCGACAGGCGAATACGTCATCCCCGACCTCTTGGGCGGAGGAAATGTGCAAATGATCGGACGCGTTCTGTACAACGAGTTTTCCAGAAACAGTGATTGGCCGGTAGCTGCGTCTGTGGCGATCGTACTGCTGATCATCCTCGTGCTGCCCATAATGGTTTTCCAGTACTACCAGGGCAAAGCATCGGAGGGACGATAAATTTATAACAAACGCTCCCGCTTTTTGACGATCATGCTGACATTGGGCTTGGCATTCTTTTACATCCCAATGATTTTGCTGGTGATCTACTCTTTCAACTACTCCAAGCTCGTGCCCGTTTGGGGGGGATGGTCCTTGCGCTGGTACAAGGAGCTTTTCCAATCGGCAGAAGTTTGGAGCGCAGTATCGCTCAGTCTCCAGATCGCCGTCGTCAACGCAACATTTGCAACAGCGCTGGGTGCTTTAGCGGGCCTTGCAATGGTGCGATTTGGTAGGTTTCGAGGGCGGACCCTGTTTGGCGGCATGCTGGTCGCGCCCCTGGTGATGCCCGAGGTGATAACGGGCCTGTCTCTGCTGGTCTTCTTCATTTCCTTGAACCAGCTGATCGGATGGCCCGCAGAGCGCGGGTTCGCGACGATCACGATCGCACATATCACGTTCTCAATGGCCTATGTGGCAGTGACAATTCAGGCGCGATTGACTGGTGTTGGACAAACGCTGGAGGAGGCAGCAGCGGATCTTGGTGCAAAGCCGTTCAAAGTTTTGACCGCCATCACCATCCCACAGCTGACACCGGCTTTGATTTCTGGCTGGTTGCTGGCCTTTACGTTGTCTCTTGATGATCTGGTCATCGCCAGTTTTGTAACGGGTCCCGGCGCGAATACCCTACCAATTTTGATCTTCTCGCGCATAAGGCTGGGCCTCCGACCCGATATCAATGCACTGGCGACCATTATGATCCTTGTGATCGCCGTCTGTGTCGCGATTGCTGCCATAGTCATGATCCGACAACAGCGTGCAGATATGCTGGACCGGCAAATGGCAGAAGAGGGGGAGAGCTGAATTGCCAGCGAATGAACTGCAAAAGAAGCGGCGCAACGAACCATCCGCAGTTCGTCGTTTGCAGTTGATCATGGCGGCCTTGGACTCGATCTCGAAGCGTGGTTTCTCCGACACGACGTTGAAACATGTAACCGAAACAGCAAACCTATCGCACGGAGTGGTCAACTATCACTTCGACAGCAAAGAAGCGCTGTACGATGCGACCTTGGGGTTTCTCGCACGTGAGCACTACGAAAATTGGCTGCATTACTACGAGGCTGCAGAACCCACTGCAGCACATCGCCTTTCAGCTATAATCAGAGCAGACTTCGACAAAAGCATCTGCACCCATAAGCGTTTATCCGTCTGGTTCGCATTCTGGGGGCAAGCAAAGTATCGGCCGAATTATCTTAAAATTCACAATAAGTACGACAATGAAAGATATGATCGTATTCTTGAATTGTGCCGTGAGTTGATCACGGATGGCGGCTACGACGATCTGGAGGTTGAGCGCACAGCGCGGGCGATCGAGGCGATATCTGATGGCGCATGGCTCAGCCTCATACTGTACCCCAAAGATGCTGATCGGAGAGAGTTCAGAGACGTCTGCCTGCTGTCCCTGTCGCGTTTTTTTCCGAAACACTTCCCAATTTGAAAGGCTTCTCGCGGCCAGGTCGGAAAAATCTTGCCTGTTCACCGCAAGTGCTCTTCGCAGTTATGTCCGGCTAAAAAATTCGTGCTGTGGAGACCTGCAGGTTGAGTGTCCCGTGAACTCAACCCAACGGCGTCTTGTTGTGTAGTTTGAGCGGCCACTGCCGTTGGCGTTCTCAAAAACGCAGTCCGTTCGAAGGCGAAAGAAGCAGTTCGGGGCTGATGAGTCAGAATGGGCAGTTTGCGCGCATGTCTTTTGAAACAAAGCCCAGCGTAGCCAGTACGCTACTTTTCGAATGGCTCACCCAGAGATGCTATTCCATTCAGTTTCAGCAGGCGTCGGTTCGACGAAATAATGCCCAAGACCACAATCGTCACGATGTAGGGCATGCTTGCCAAGAGCTGTGACGGAATTGCAAGGCCAACAGTTTGGCCGGCGATACCGCCGAGCGAAACTGCTCCAAACAGACAGGCCCCAAGAAAGACACGCCCCACCATCCACGTTCCAAACACCACGAGCGCCACTGCAATCCATCCGCGTCCTGCGATCATTCCATCGGCCCAAAGCGGTGTATAAATCGTCGAGGCATAGGCCCCAGCTATCCCGGCCATCAGGCCACCAAATGCCACCGCGCAAAGGCGGATCAGGATCACCGGGTATCCAACGGCGCTGGCCGCATGCGGGTTCTCCCCAACGGCCCGCAGCAAAAGCCCCAGTCTTGTGTTTTTTAAAATGTACCAAAGTGTGGGCGTAAATATCAGCGACAGCCATACGACGATGTCCTGCCGGAACAAGCCACCAACCACTGGCAGATCGGTAAGTCCGGGTATCGCGATTTTGCCAACCCCAGTGACGGTAAAGCTTTCAAATGGTTTGCCAAAATAAGCCGAGAGCCCAAGGCCCAGTATACCGATGGCCAGACCTGTGGCGACCTGATTGGCTTGCAAGCCCAGCGCAACAAAGGCAAAGACGAGTGCCAGAGCAACACCGCTGAGCCCCCCGAACACAAAACCCGCCACGTGGCCGCCCCCCGAATAGACGGTGATAAACCCCACCGCAGCTCCCAGCGCCATCATGCCCTCGACGCCCAAGTTCAGTACACCTGAACGTTCGGCGACCAATTCCCCCAAAGCGGCGAGAAGGAACGGTGTCGCCGCGGCAAGCATCCCCGCTAAAATGAATTCGATAGCGGTCATGCGCGCGCTCCTTGCGGCCAAACCAGTTTTCGCCGCACGAAGGTGGCCGCGATCAGATAGGCCAGTAGCAAGCTGCCTTGGAACACATTAACTGCAGCAATCGGAAGCTTAGCCGAAACCATTGCGTTGTCGCCGCCAATATAAAGAGCGGCCATCAAGAACGACGAAAAGAGTATACCGATGGGGTGTAAGCCGCCCAGATAAGCCACAATAATTGCTGCAAAGCCGTAACCTGTCGAGATCGAGCGTTGAAGTTGTCCAACAGGCCCCGCCACCTCCGCCGCGCCTGCAAGCCCGGCCGCAGCCCCGCCGATCAAAAGCGATAACCATATCGCACCGCTCTGTGAAAACCCTGCATAGCGCGCAGCATTGGGCGCAAGTCCACCGACTTCGAGCCGATAACCCGCAAAGCTCCGTTGTACGAAGAACCAGGCCGCAAGCGTCACCAGCAGCGCCAGGATCAGCGAAATGTTGACCCGCGTGCCTGGCAGCAGGATGGGTAACAGAGCGTCGTACTGGAACATAACGGATTGGGGGAAGTTAAATCCCATTGGGTCTTTCCAAGGCCCCAACAACAAGTAGTTCAGCAACTGAAGTGCCAAGAAGGACAGCATCAGCGAAACGAGGATTTCGTTGGCGTTAAGCCGCACACGCCAGAACGCAGTGATGGAGGCCCATGCCAATCCGCCGAGCATTCCAAACACCAGCATCGTTGGCCAAATCCAGGCACCGGTTGCTTGCGGCATATAAACCGGGATCGCAGAGGCGCAGATCGCACCCAAAACGAATTGCCCCTCCGCACCGATATTGAAGACCTTGGCACGGAAGCCGATCGCCAAGCCCTGTGCAATCAGCAAAAGAGGGCCCGCTTTCAGCAGGATTTCCGAGAAGGAAAAGTAGCTGGTAAACGGATCAATCAGCATCGCCTTGAACACCGCCAAGGGATTAACGCCAATCGCTGCATAGAGGACCAGATTGCTGAGCGCCGCGATGGCCAAAGCCACGAACGGAGCCGCAATCATTACGGAAAGTGAGGCGCGTTCACGTCGAACAAGCTTTGGAAATGTCACTACGCTGCGCCCTCGCTCGCATCAATCATCGCGCGCCCAATGTCTTCAGGTGCTGTCTCACTGGTCTTGAAACGCGCGCTGAGACGGCCCTCGCTGAGCACCTGCATATAGTCGCTCAGCTCGAACAACTCTTCCAGCTCTTCAGAGATCACCAAGATGGCGCAGCCTGCACTACGCAACTCAATCAACCGCTTTCGGATTGCCGTCGCTGCACCAATGTCGACACCCCATGTCGGTTGGTTGAGGAACAGCAGCTTTGGTTCAAGCATTAGCTCCCGACCAATGATGAATTTCTGTAGATTTCCGCCTGATAGTGAGCCCGCCTCGGCCGTAGGCCCCGGCGTGCGCACGTCGTTTTCGGCGATGCAGTCTTCCGCGAATGTTTCTGCCCGGCCTCGCCGGATCATACCACTCTGCACCATCCCACGGCGATGTGCGGTCAGGATTGAGTTCTTCACCAAAGACAGCTCCGGCACCGTCCCTTGGCCCAAACGGTCCTCCGGCACAAAGGCAAAGCCCAGTTCACGTCGCCTGGCAGGGTTCAGCGCGCCAGCCTTTTGCCCTAGCATGGAGATGCCATCGCGCATCGCCTTGGGTAAAGGCGTTTCGCCGGAAATGACGGCGGCAAGCTCTGTTTGACCATTTCCTGAGACACCGGCAATCCCAAGGATCTCGCCTTCCCGGACATGCAGCGAGATGTCCTTGAGCGACACGCCGAACGGGTCATCAGATGCAAGCGACAGCCCCAAGATTTCGAGTTGTTTCTCGCCGCGCTTAACCGGCTCAGTGGCCGAGAGATGCGGCATGTCCCGCCCAATCATCATCGTCGCCAGCGTATGCGCGTCGAAGTCTCGTGGAACCACATTGCCTGTCACTTTACCTCCGCGCAGGATCGTCGCATGCGTGCAGATCGAGCGGATCTCCTCCAGCTTATGAGAGATGAACAGGATGGAGACACCCCGCGCTGAAAGCCTGCGCAGCGTATCAAAAAGCAGGTCAACCGACTGCGGCGGCAATACCGATGTCGGTTCGTCCAAGATCAATAGTTTTGGGTCAACCATCAGGCAGCGAATGATCTCGACCCGCTGCCGTTCTCCGACCGAAAGCGCGTGTACATGGGCCAGCGGGTCGACCTCCAGCCCGAACTCTTTACCAAGCTGCACGATGCGTTCGGTCAGTTCTTTCTTTTTGCCCGGCACCAACAGCGAGACATTCTCGGCGACCGTCAAAGTCTCAAAAAGAGAAAAATGTTGGAACACCATACCGATGCCCAGTCGCCGCGCAATTGCAGGGGAGCCGATCTGGGTCGGCTCTCCCCGCCACTCGATTGTGCCTTCGTCTGGCGTTTCGACCCCGTAGATCAGCTTCATCAGGGTCGATTTGCCAGCGCCGTTCTCTCCGAGAATCGCATGAATTGCGCCTGGCATGACGTCGAGGTCCACGCCAGAATTGGCGTGGACCGGACCGTAGCGCTTGGTGACACCACGCAAAGAGAGAAGCGGTTGAGCCATAGATCAGCCTGGCAGCGGTGTTGTCACGCCCTTGACGTGCCAGTCCATGCCGATGACCTCTTCGTTGGTCATGGTCACACCCGCTGCAACGCCCTCAGACCCGTCAGCCTTCATGATCGGGCCTGTGAAGGGTGAGAAGGATCCATCTGCAATCGCAGCCTCGACCTCTTTAATCTGCGCGACAACGTCCGCAGGGATATCCGGGCTCCAATCGACAACCTTTACCACATCGTCACCCACGCCAAGGAACGCATTGGCACCCTTGAAGTTGCCTGCCAGATGCGCCTCGATCGAGGCCCGGAAGAAGGGCGACCAATCGGTCAGCACGCAGCCCAGATAAGTTTTGGGCGCATATGCTTTCATGGATGAGTTGAGGTTGAAGGAGTAGATGCCTATTTCTTCCGCTTTGGAGACCACGGACGGCGTGTCCTGTGCGTTCGAGAAGATCACATCGCAATCCTGCGCCGCCAGCGCCTCTGTCGACTCTTGCGCCTTTGCGGGGTCGAACCAAGAGTTCAGCCAAACAACCGAAAGCTCAATATCGGGATTGATCCGTTGAGCACCCAACACGAACGCGTTCAGCGAGGTGATTAGTTCCGGGATGGCAAATGCCGAAACCGAACCCAGTTTTCCAGTTTTTGACAATGCCGCGGCGGCCATACCCATCAGATATGTACCTTGGCTGTACTGGGCCGCGAAGGGCGAGAAGTTTGGCGCAACCATGAAACCGGAGGCGTGGAGAACCGTCACATCCGGGTTGCGGCGTGCGATCTGCATCGCACCGTTTTGATAGCCGAATGAGCCTGCAACAAGGAACTTCGTCCCCTCGGCGACGGCCTTGTTCATGATGCGGTCGGCGTCAGGGCCCTCGTAGATGTTTTCTACCACTGTGATCTGCATGGCTTCGCCATAGTCGGCCTTAACAGTTTCCAGCGCTTCAAACAGTGCATGGCCCCAACCCACATCGGCCACTGGCGACGGAATTACCAGCGTTACGAGCAGCGGGTCTTCTGGAGTTGCCGCCTGCGCCCGCGCACCAACTGCGGTGATCAGTGTTGCGAGCGAGGCGCCAGCAATAAAGTTTCTCCGGTTAAGAGTGTTTGTCATGGTGTTTGTTTCCTTTCATCCAAGTTTTAAGTTTCAAGTATTGAGAGGGCTTGTTCCGCGCCTCGGAACAGGGAGTCTTCGTCTACATTTGTGAATGCGCCGCTTTCCCACACGATTTGACCGTTGATCATCGTCATATCGGTTGGGCGTCCAATACCAACTTTAGGGATCAGGCTCAGCGGGTCGTGGCGCGTGCCCACATATTCCATCCGGCGGGTATCAATCGCGAACAAATCCGCTGCCATGCCGGGTGCCAGCCTGCCGATGTCGTCACGACCCAGAGCAGAGGCACCGCCCTTGGTGGCATAGTCGAGAAAGGTTGCGGGCGCAGGCACCGGGTCGTTGCGTTTGCTGGCTGCAAGGCATTGCAACATATAAGCAGAATGGATGCAGTGCATCAGGTTCGAATTGTCATTCGACGCCGCCCCATCCGCGCCCAGGCTGACACGAACACCCAGCGCGTCCATTGCGGGAATATCGGTGATCTCTGCACCCACGAGATAAACGGGTTCGGGGCAGTGGGATACGCCCGTGCCGCTGGCCGCAAGGCTGGTCAGTTCGTCTTGGGTAAGCTCCCAGCAATGGGCGTAGAACGTATCGTTGCCAGCAAAGTCCATGTTTTCGAGGTAAGCAACGGTGCGTTGGCCAGTCCGCGCCTCCATCACCAGGCTTTCGCCTTCACCGACATGGGTGTGAAGCACCACGCCCTTGTCACGGGCGAGTGCCACGGACTGAACCATCGTGTCCTTGTAGCAGTTCACAGGCTGGCATGGTGCGACCACGACTTGGCGCATACTGAAGCGACCAGGCTCGTGATAAGCGTCGATGATCCGTTCGCAATCGGCGATGAATTCATCTGTTGTCTCAAGCATTTCATCCGGAATCGTGGATCCTTCGGACTTCGGCAAGGTGTTCCCGCCCCGACCGGCGTGGAACCGGAGACCCAGCCGCTCTGCTGCCTCAAACTGCCGATCGATCAATCGTTTTCCAGCATGACGGGGAAAGCAATACTGATGATCCATCGCAGTTGTGCAGCCATGTTTGATCAGCTCAGACATGGCGGTAAGCGATGAGTGATAGAAGCAGTCCTCTGTCAGGCGCGAGAAGATTGGGTAAATTAGATCAAGCCATTCGATCAGCGACAGTTTCGTCCAGTCCAAGTCCGCACGGTTGCGCACGAAGGTCTGAAAGAAATGGTGATGGGTATTCACAAGGCCCGGGTAAATGAACCAGCCGGAAGCGTCTTTTGCCGTGGCACCCGGTGCGCTTAGGTTGGAGCGAATGGCTTGGATGGCGGGGCCTTCTGTCAGTAAGTCAACATCGCGCAGAACCTCAGCCCCATTGCCATGATCCACAATCACTGCAGCGCAATTTTTCAGCAGCACCCCCGTCATGAATCAGGCTCCGCCAAAGGATCCTGTGCCAGCTCATGCAAACGGTGAATACCCGGCATTTCAATGAAGCCGGGCAAAGCCCGCAAGGCCCGCATCCAGAGCCGGATTGAAGGATACGGGTCGAGCGAAACGCTACCATCGGGGGCCAGTGCAACGTAAGGAAAGCACGCGATGTCTGCGATTGAGGGTGCGTCGCCGACAAGGAAAGTCCCGCCCGAGACCCGGCGCGCAAACAAGGCCGCTTCCAACTCCCGCAGAGCGACAACGCCGCTGGACTGGAGCGCTTCCAGATCACCTTCGAAATTCAGCATCTCAACCAATCTGGCACCGCCCAATGTGGCTGTCAGCCGGTTTGAAAACGCCAGCCATTGGTGTTGGAGTGCGATGGCTTGCGGATCGCCGTCGGCTGCCCAGTCGGGGCCATATTTACTTGCCAGATAAGCAAGCATCGCCGCACTTTCCGTTAGCACGAAATCATCGTCCACAAGGATCGGGATGCTGCCAGCTGGGTTGAGGTTCAAAAGGTCGTCGGCTTTATGCTCACGCCCCGGATGGAAATCGACTGCACGCAGTTCAAGCTGAACACCCAACAAAGACGCCAAAAGCCGTACTTTGTAGCAACTGGGGGAAAGGATGTAATCGTAGAGGATCATTCAGCCACCAATTGCGCGCCGTAGGTATAGCTGTGCCGCTTCAACCATCGACGGTAGGCGACCGATGTGAGGTCGGCGCGCGTTGGGGTTTCCATCGCTGGATCCAAAGGAAGTTTTTTCGGGATTTGATTTTCCAAAATGGACCGATCCTGCAGAAAGATCAGCTGCTGGAAGTGGATCAGGTCGGTCATTGAGCTTTCATCATCAAACAGCGCCATCCATGGCCAAACATCGCACAGGTCTTCGGCGAGGGGCTGCACGAAAAGCGCAATGACGTCCCATTCACCCGGACGCGGGGGGCAGGTTTTATAGAGGACAGAGCATGTGGGCGCGGGAACGCGGTACATGTATTCCGTGGTGATCCCACCGCCCGCCGATTTAGCGGCTTGGGGCTGAAAGAACTCAACCTTGGTGGCCCAGACTTCATCAACCTCATCGCGGATTTCAACCTTGTAGTCGCGAACCTCTGGATGAGTTTCAGCACCCAAAATGTCCGTATGCACAAAAGGAAAATGGGCGACATCGAGGAAGTTCTCGACCGCACGCAGGGGGGAACATTTGACCCGGACGACACCGACATCGACCAAGGTCCTGTCCGGATGATCGGCTTCGGGGATTGTGAAAAGGTCTTTGTCGGGCGCGCCCAGGCTGGTCCAAAGGTGACCAAACCGCTGCACTACGGGCAGAATGTGCCCACAGCTTTCGACCCTTGGTGTGCCATCATCTGATCCGAAGACTGTGATCTTTTCACCCAGCAGCAGGCTGTCCTCTCCATCGACGCTAAGGCCGGACAGAAGTCCGACAGGGTACCATGCGTTGCGCACTGCATCTGTTGTCATGCGGCGTCCCCAATTCCCTCAGCGGTGCGGCGCAAAGCTTCTAGAGCGGTGGAGACTTTCACCCGATCCTGCGCACTGGTCGCGGTTGGCAGCAAAGCAATTACAAGCGCTTCATCCGGCCCATGAACATTCGTGAGCAAAATGGTACCCTGACCGCCAAGCTGTGCTGTGATCACGCCCTCAACTGTCTCGCCATGACAGGCGGATGAAATCGCTTCGACGGATGCGCTAATCAAAAGGCTACGCAAAGCGTTGTATCCTGCGAACTGGACGGGCGGATCAACCGGTGACGCCGCAGCACCCCAGACAACACCATTTACTTCTGTCACTGACACTGGGCCGCAATTGATGGTTTTGGGTGGCTCGACCGCCGGGTGAGCAGGGATCTTTTGGCAGACACCATCGGTTCCGAAACGCCAGCCATGATAGATACAAGATAGCGTCTCACCCCGCACAAACCCATGCGACAGGCGCATTCCGCGATGCGGGCAGCGATCCCCGTTCGCGTAAAGATGACCTGAAGCGGCCCGCCAAACAGCGATCGGGCCTTTTGGCATCTGCGCTGGCACGACGGTCCCGTTTAAAATGTCGGCTGACACAGCGATTGGTACCCATCGCGCATCGGTATCGGCAGCCATAACCTTGTATTTCCCATCCCCTGCCAGATTGCCCGGCGTCGCGTACGGACTAAGCACGCCTGCATCTTACGTCTTAGGTCCGAGCCCGAGCAAAGCAGACCCGCCTATATTTTGGCTGTACAGTCCTGCAGGGCCTGAACGGCCCATTTCCCCCACGGATTCGCAAAACCAAGGCCAAGCTATGCTGAGTTTTTCATCATCGCGCCAAAAAAACAATCAGTCATCAGATGTGGCAGGCCCGCGGGTGATCGATTCAACCCATACATCGTACGGCCCAAGGAGGCAGCCAACCTCAAACGCGTCGATCAGATCGGCTTGCCCATCAACCTTGAAAACAGCCTTGCTTGCGTCTGCGTGAAGTGTTTCGCATCTCAGTCCAAGCTTGCGACTATGGCGTTCAACCCAGGGCAGGAAGTTCGGGCTTTGCAACTCTCCTCGGAGCATGAACTTTTGCGGCTGATTTGAAGAGGGGATGTTGGACACGAGATCACTTTGCGGCCGAGTTGCTACTGGAAACAGTAAAAGCATTGCGCGCGAATGAAAGATGAAAACCGCCCTCTGGTCCGACCGTAAAGCGCGAAAAGTGAACTCTAGGCGCATAGTCTGGACGGCGGTTTTGTACGCATACCTTCTGGTTTGTTTTGGACTGTTCAGCAAGTTACACGAATAGCCGGTCCGGTAAATTGATACCCAAATGAGAATGCTGATCACAAAGTTTCTTTAACCCGGCCGCGGTCAGCCACGAATGTATCGTCCAATCCATGCCCATATATGAGACGCGAACGGCTTGGGCGGGATATGGAGCACCACCATTGCAGCCGTTGCCAGGGCGACCACTGAACCAATCTTCCTGAAACCTTTGATCAGCCTTACCTTAGTGGTGCAGTTTGAATGTTAGTGCGTGATCAGCCTAGGGTCTTTCTGAACGCTGGTTTCCGGCGCCGGTGGGCGGTGCGTTCCGCCTCGGGCTCAAACCAATGGCGTTGCTATGTCAGGATCCTCGAGCATTAAAATGTCTGCTTGATCGAACCAATCTGCCGGATGGTATCCGTGCGTGGCATAGCTGGCCCCGCTAGAATATAAGCCTGTCGCACAAGCACATCATCTTTGCTCGTCTGAATTGGTACGAGGCATCGCTCTCAGCTTGGGAACACGTCGTGCAGAGACGTCGGAGCCGTCGGACGGTCGGACAGGTCCAGTTGCGTCAGCAGGTCCAGCAAATGATCTTTCATCAGGTCCTCCGCGCGGTCGGCATCCTGCGCTCGCAGCGCCTCGATCAGTTCGTGATGCGCGTTGCTTTCACACAGTGCGGTGCGACGACGCCAATACAGTGCGATTACCAGCGATGAACGGGAAATCAGCTGGTGCAGGAAATCTTCAATGATCTTCTGATCGGCGATGCGGGCGATTTCCAAGTGGAATTCCCCAGACAGCTTCAAAGCAAGCCCCGCCTCGCCCCGGTCCAGTGCTTCGTGTTCCAGCGCAATGTGCCGTTCCAGCACCTTCATGTCTCGCGCCGTTGCCGCTTCGGCCGCCGCGCGTGCTGTTTGCGGTTCCAGCAGTACCCGGGTCTGAAACACCTCGCGAGCTTCGCGTAGCGTGGGCCGCGCCACAAAAGCTCCACGGTTGCGTTCGATTGTAACCAATCCGTCATGCGCCATGCTGCGCAACGCCTGCCGGACAAGCGTCCGGCTAACACCAAAGATGTCGCCGACCTCATCTTCGCGCAGCCGCGTTCCAGGCTGGATACGGTGTTCGTGGACCGCTTCGGTCAACTGGTTAACAATATCTTCAACAGTATTTACGGGCGTGGACACAATATTTGGCATCACTAATCTCCTGATTCCGACCGTGCCGTTGCGCGGCATATGGCTCAAGGTTGGATGCGAAGCAATTTCATATCGTATACAATATTTGCTTATTTTTTAAACAAAATTTGCTACCATTGCATATTTTTCACGCCCCAACCCCTTGACGCAGAGCAATGATGCGAAAAATCTTGGCACATGATCCCGTCTGTCTCAGGCTGGTGTCGCCGGAGAAAAGACATGAAAAATAAGCTAGACCTCGAACTCGTCAGCCTGACAAAGCGCTATGGCCAGACCTTGGCCGTAGACGAAATCAGTTATCATTTTGGCGTGGGAACCTATGCCTGCCTGCTCGGGCCGTCGGGCTGCGGCAAGTCTTCCACCCTGCGGATGATCGCAGGGCACGAATCGGTGTCGTCTGGCGCGGTCACACTGGGCGGGCGAGACATCTCCAACCTGCCCCCGGCCAAACGCGGCACAGCCATGATGTTCCAGAACTACGCGCTGTTCCCACACCTGACCGTGATCGACAATGTCGCCTTCAGCCTGAAGATGCGCGGCGTCGCGGCCGAGGAACGGCGCAAGCGTGCCATGTCGATGCTGGACCTGGTTGACATGGCTGCTTTGTCCGACCGCCTGCCAGCGCAATTGTCCGGCGGCCAGCAACAGCGCGCTGCGCTGGCGCGCGCCCTGATCACCGAACCGGATGTCCTTTTGCTGGACGAACCACTGTCGGCATTGGACCCGTTCCTGCGCATCCGCATGAGGGCGGAATTGAAAAAGCTGCAACGCGAACTGGGCATCACGTTCATACACGTCACCCATGGGCAGGAAGAAGCGCTAGCACTTGCAGACGAAATCGTGGTCATGAACAACGCAATCATCGAACAGGCCGGGCGCACACGTGACGTGTTCGAAGCCCCCAAGACCGCCTTTGTGGCGCTCTTTCTGGGCTCGCACAATGTGGTGTCGATGCCCGAAGGCAAAGTCGCGATTCGGACCGATGCCATCCGACTGACAAAACCAGAGGCGGCCAAGCTGCCTGGAACGATCACCAATATCGAATACCAGGGCACACATGTGGCGTTGACGGCTGCGATCCCGGGAAACCAGGACGTGACCGCGCTGCTGCCCGACAAGGATTTCTTCGGGAACCCGAAGGATGTGGGAGAGGCTATCGGCCTCGACTGGAAAGCCGAGGCGGCCCACGCCCTGGCAAGCTAAGCAAAGTTCAAAACGAGGAAACTGCCATGACGACAATTTCAAAAATACGCTATTCGCGTCGGTCCATGCTGAAAGCAGGTGGCGCGGCGGTGGCGGCCGCCGCGCTTCCGGCTCCAATGGTATGGGGACAAGAGACGAAAAACATCACCTTGCGCCAGTTTGGCACCGGGGTGTCCAACCTCAACGAGGTTGCGATGAAAGTCAAAGAGGATTTGGGCTTCACCCTGGAAATGACTGCACTGGATTCCGACAGCGTGACCCAGCGCGCGGCGACCCAGCCGGACAGCTTTGACATTGCCGATATCGAATACTGGATCTGCAAGAAAGTCTGGCCAACCGGCAACCTGCAGGCGATGGACACCTCCAAGATTGCCAATTACGACAAGATCGTTGGCACCTTCCGCTCGGGCAAGCTGACACCTGAATCGGTCATTGCGCAGGGTACCGCCCCGCACACAGTAGGCTTCACCAGCGGTCAGAACGGCAAGGATTTCGTACAGGAAGAGTCCGGCTGGATGACCCTGATCCCCACGATCTACAACGCGGACACGCTGGGCATCCGCCCTGACCTGATCGGCCGTCCGATCAACAATTGGTCCGAACTGCTCAACCCCGAATTCAAGGGCAAGGCCTCGATCCTCGACATTTCGTCGATCGGCATCATGGACATGGCAATGGTCGTGGAATCCATGGGCGAATACAAATACCCTGACAAGGGCAACATGACCAAGGAAGAGATCGACCTGACGCTCGGTATCTTCACCGAGGCCAAGAAAGCCGGTCAGTTCCGCGCCTTCTGGAAGTCCTTCGACGAAAGCGTGAACCTGATGGCCTCGGGCGAGGTTGTGATCCAGTCCATGTGGTCGCCTGCCATCACCGCCGTTCGCAGCCAGGGCATTCCTTGCGTCTACCAGCCGCTGGAAGAAGGCTATCGGTCCTGGGGTGGCGGCATCGGCCTGTCGGCTTCGCTGTCCGGAATGGAGCTGGACGCGGCCTATGAATACATCAACTGGTATCTCTCCGGTTGGGTTGGCGGCTTCTTGATGCGCCAGGGCTACTATTCGGCTGTGCCGGAAACCTCCAAGAACTTCATGAGCGAAGACGAATGGGGCTTCTGGTTCGAAGGCAAACCGGCCCAGGGCGACATCGCCAACCCGTTCGGCAAGGTCATGGAAAAGGCCGGTGCAGTACGCGACGGCGGCTCCTTCTACGACCGGATGGGCGCCGTCGCCTGCTGGAACGCCGTTATGGACGAAAACCAGTACATGGTTCGCAAGTGGAACGAATTTATCGCCGCTTGATCACAAACGGTCCGGGGGGCATCGCCCCCCGGATCCCCGATTGAATAAAAGGACCCGCCGTGCGCAAGACGTCGATCACCGGCTGGCTGCTGGCCTCACCGCTGTCTCTTATCCTGTTGGTGTTTTTGGCCGCCCCGATCGCGATGATCGTGGTGGTCAGTTTCTGGGGCGCGACCGAATGGGCGATCTACCCGGCGTTCGAGTTCGAAAATTACGAATTCCTTCTGACCTCGTCCGTCACATCCCGGGTCTTTCTAAACACGTTCAAATATGCCGCGATCACCTGGGCCTGTACCCTCGTGATCGGTTTTACTGTGGCCTATTACCTGGCCTTCCATATCCGGACGCTGACCTGGCAGATTGTCCTGTTCCTTCTGTGCACTATCCCGTTCCTGACCTCCAACATCATTCGCATGATTTCCTGGATCCCGTTCCTGGGCCGCAATGGGCTGGCCAATTCCGCCCTGATCTCCTGGGGCGTCATCGATGAACCCGTGGAGTGGCTGTTATTCAGCGATTTCAGCGTAATCCTTGCCTTTGTCCACCTCTACACGCTGTTCATGGTCGTCCCGATCTTCAACACGATGATGCGAATCGACAAATCCCTGATCGAAGCCGCCGCTGATGCCGGGGCCTCGGGCTGGCAGACCCTGTGGCAGGTGATCGTGCCGCTGACGAAACCCGGCATTATGATCGGCACGATCTTTGTGCTGGCGCTGGTGATGGGCGATTTCATCACCGTGCGGTTCATGTCAGGCAGTCAGTCGGCCAATGTTGGCCGGATGATCCAGAACGACATCGCGCTGCTGCAATACCCCTCGGCTTCGGCCACGGCGGTGATCCTGCTGGTCACCGTGCTTTTGCTGATCGGAACCCTGCTGCGGTTCGTCGACATCCGGAAGGAGTTGTGATGGAACCGCGCCCCAGATCATTCTACGTCCTCAGCGTCTTTTTCATCCTGTTCCTGATCTTCCTGTACGGGCCCACGCTAACCATTGCAGTGCTGTCCTTTCAGGGACCGGGCGGCGGGCTGACCTTCCCCATGCGGGGGGTGTCGCTGCATTGGTTCCGGGACCTGTTCGAACAACAAGCCGTGGGTGATATCTGGGGGTCGTTTTCCCGATCCTTCATTCTGGGCCTGATGGTTATGGTCACCACAGTGGTGGTTTCAGTCATGGGCGGGCTGGCGTTTCGCCGGCGCTTTGCCGGGTCAACGGCACTGTTTTATCTGATCATCACCTCGCTGGTGATCCCGTCGATTCTCATTTCGCTGGGCGTTGGTCTCATCTGGTCGCAATCAGGCCTGCCGGTGCACTGGTCCACGTCCGGGTTTGGCGCACAACTGACATGGACGCTGCCCTTCGGCCTGCTGATCATGTTTGCGGTCTTCAACCGTTTCGATCCTTCCTACGAAGAAGCCGCCCGCGATCTGGGGGCCAGCCCATGGCAGGTAATCCGTCATGTTGTCCTGCCGATCATTGCGCCTTCATTGATCGGTGTTGCCCTGTTTGGGTTCACCCTCAGCTATGATGAATTCGCCCGCACATTGCTGACATCCGGCAGCTACAACACACTGCCGCTGGAAATCTTTGGGATGACAACCAACGTCACGACCCCGGTGCTGTTCGCGCTCGGAACGCTGACCACGGCCTTTTCGCTGGTCATCATCGGGGTTTTTCTGCTGATCGTATGGGTCACCAACCGCCGTCGGGCCAAGCTGGGTTCGGATGCAGGCCAAGGAATGGTCTGATGACAGCGGTTATCATCAACCCCAACTCCACCGGTTCGATGACCGATGCGATGTTGGCTGTTGCCCGCCAAGCGGCCCCCGGAATGCAATTCGAAGGCTGGACCTCCTCCAAGGGCCCACCATCGATCCAGGGGCCAGCGGACGGGGTGGCAGCAACGCCACCTTTTCTGGACCTTGTGCGCAAGGCGGCAGACCAAGGCGCAGATGGTATTATCGTCGGCTGTTTCGACGATACAGCGCTTGCCGAAGCTGCCACCATTGCCCCCTGCCCCGTGATCGGACTGGGACAAGCTACGTATCACTACGCTGCCCTGCGCCAATGGCGCTTCAGTGTCGTCACGACCCTGTCGGTGTCCGTGCCGGTGCTGGAGGGGAATATCAAAAGCCTCGGGCTGGGGGGATACCTGGCGCGGGTTCGGGCATCAGAGGTGCCGGTTCTGGCATTGGAGGATGATCCCGCAAGTGCTGCGACGCATGTCACGGCAGAGGCCAAGCTGGCCTTGGCGGAGGATGACATATCTGCCGTGATCCTAGGCTGTGCCGGTATGGTACAGGTGGTGAATGCAGTTCGGTCCGCACTGACCATCCCGGTGATCGACCCGGTGGTCTGCGCCGCGCGAAGCCTGACCTGGCTGTCACAGGATCTTTAAACCATCCCATAAACAGAAATAGTTTACGCGACCCCCTAGCGTTTAACCTTTTGCTAAGGAATTCCCGCTTGAATGGACCCAATATAGTTAATGGGTTCTGAACATTGAAAAAGTCCGCAGTTCTGCTCACCGGGCATTTCCCGATGCAGCATCGCCGCGCCAGCCTGCCCTGGCTGTGGCATCACCTGCAGGCGCAGGGGTGGCACGTGACCATGGTCACGATCGGCTACAGTTGGCTCAGCCGGTTGCTGGGCGACCGGCGCATGGAGGGTGTTCAGCCCGTGCTGGATGTCGGCCTCACTGTGCACTCGCCACGGCTGTCGTCAGTTTTCGGCTATGCGCCGATCCACCCGGTCTCGACCCGATCGCCGACATTGGACGCGCTATTGGAACCGGTTCATCACCTGCACCAGCGGTACTGGCAGCCCCGTCTGGCACCGCTGCTGGCCCGCGCCGATCTGGTCGTACTGGAAAGCGGGGCGCCGGTTCTGCTGGCTCCAGATGTCCTTGGCTGCACCCGGCACCACCAGCAGGATGCACAGCATCAGCGTGATGAATAGCCAATATAGCGGCACAACCCGCCGGAACCGGCGACGCAGGAAGGTGCGGACACCACCGGGCGTGCCATGCAGGTCGCGGCTGACCAATACGATAATGAACCCGGAGATGACGAAGAAAATGTCCACCCCCCGCGTCCATGGCAGGCCGCGCAGGGGTATATCGAAACCAAAGTAATGCTCCGCCTCCGCCAGCACATGGCCGATCAGCACCATGCTGGCGGCCAGCGCACGCAGATATTGCACGCCAACCAGCTTGGCAGGAGGAAAAGAACCGCGCGGTGAATGAGAGTGTAAGTCTATCCGCGCCCCCTTCCCCGCCTGTCAGGCCACCGCGTCGCCGGGTTGGGCGTTCAGGTAATAGGCGCGGTACCAGTCGATGAACCGTGCGACACCCGTGGCAACATCCGTATCCGGCTGGAACCCGGTCAGTTGTTTCAGCAGGGTCGCGTCCGCCCACGTGGCCGGGACATCGCCTGGCTGCATGGGCATCATGTTGCGATGCACCGGAACCCCCGTAGCCGTTTCCATCGCCTCGATGAAATCCAACAGCTCCACTGGTTGCGAATTGCCAATATTGACCACTCGGAACGGGGCAACCGGCGAAAGACTGTCGCCCTCGGCCACCTCACCCTTGGGTCGTTCCGGCACGGCATCCATCAGGCGGCGAATGGCTTCGACCAGGTCATCGATATAGGTGAAATCGCGGCGCATGTTGCCTTGGTTGTAGAAATCGATCGGCTCACCCGCGAAAATCGCACGGGCAAATTTGATCGGAGCCATATCCGGACGGCCCCAGGGACCGTACACAGTGAAAAACCGGAACATGGTGACCGGCAGATCGAACAGGTGCGCGTAGGAATGCGCCATTGCTTCCGTCGCCTTTTTACTGGCGGCGTAAAACGACATCTGGTGATCTGCGCGGTCAGTTTCGCGGTAGGGCATATGCCTGTTGGCACCATAGGCAGAACTGGTCGAGGCCAGCAGCAGATGTCGGGGCGGAACTGCACGCGCGGCTTCAAGTATCTCGAAGGTACCGTTGATATTACCTTCGAGGTAAGACCGCGGATTTTCGATGGAATAACGCACACCCGCCTGCGCAGCGAGATGGATGATAGCCGTGGGTTTATGTGTCTCGAACAGTTCCCGCAGCAGGCCAGGTGTTTCGACGTGACCCACCACTTCGACAAAGCCGGAATGCTGTTTTTAGCGGTCGATGCGGGCCTGTTTCAGCGCGACATCATAATAGTCGGTCATCGCATCCAGCGCAACAACGCGCATGCCTTCGGCTAGCAGCCGTTCTGCCACGTGATACCCGATGAACCCGGCAGAGCCGGTGACCAATACCGTTGCCATGGACGGTTCTCCTTTGCCGATACGGGGCGCTGACCCAGTCGCGCGCCCGGTGGGCACCAGCCACAGCTTTCCCTGCCTGCGCGCGCTTTTCCTCCTCATATCACAGCGTTGTCCCGAATTGGCAAATCGAAGGCCGGCTCGGTCTTGGCGAACCCTGCCAAGAGTTAATGGGCGGAAGGGTGAAGAAATGGTTAACGCGTCAGGCGGCGTTTTGATCGACAGCCAATACACCCTGCAACGCAACACCCCGCGCGCGGTTGGGTGAGCCGATCTCAACTATCTGAACCGAGTTTGCCAGCCAACTGGAATGGAAAGGAAAACCCATGCCCATTACCGATTTCTTCGAAAGCCTGACCTCCGGTCTGAACGGCCCTGCCACCGGTGGGTTCGACATTACCCCGAATGACGGGACAGACCTGACCACCATGCCGCGCGCCCTGATGGTCGGCGGGGCCGGTGATGTTGCCGTGATCTGCAAGGATGGCAGCAGCATCACTCTGCCTGCGCTTGCGCCCGGCGCGATCTATCCGGTCCGTGTTGCGCGTGTTCTGGCCACGGGAACCACGGCAACGGACATCAAGGGCCTGTACTGATGCTGGGGCTTTCGATGGGCATGATCCCACCAGCCCCGACAGAACGGCCCATGCCATTGCCCGCCGGGTTCAACTGGGACTCGGGTCGCTTCCCGCTGGCGATCACCAAATCCGGTGCGGGATACCGATGGGATGTTGACCCACGATCTCTGGTCGATCCACTGATCTGGAGCGGCCCGGCCTACCACGTGGACGGAGACACTGGAGACGACGCCAATTCGGGACTTGGCGCAACAGACGGCGATTTCAGCGCAGCAAAGCGGACGATCTGGGCCGCATTTGTAGCGGGCAACGCAACGAACGCCCCCTATCGCGTGCTGGTCAAGCCGGGGCGTTTCACTAATTCCAGCTTCACCCGGAACGGGCAGGAGGAACCATCCCAGCCTCTGGCAATTGTGGGCTGGGGTGGCGCGATGCACTACCGCACTGGCCCGTTCAAACAGACGTGGGCCGATGCGGGCGGGACGTGGACGACCTCGCAAAGCTCCGTCAAGCGCGTGCTGCGAACGGATGTGTTAACGGATCAGGGACTATACACCGATCTGGCCGAAGTCACAGACCCGGCCACCTGCGCGGCAACCCCCAACAGCTGGTACAATGACAGCGGCACAATCCATGTGAACATCGGCACCGCACCGGGCAACGAAGACATCGCCCTGATCCGGTCCTTCCACGGGGCACGATTCATGTCGCATGTGCATGACCTCTATCTCTAAAACATCCATTGCGAAGGCGGCATTTCCGGCGCGCTGCATCTGGATCCTGCAGCGAACCGCAACGTCGTGGCGGTAGATTGTTCCTTCCGCTACTCCGCCCCCTCCAATACGGCCAGCCCGTTGGATGCGGTTCAGATGCGGCGCACCAACGGGCTGGTGGCGTTCTTTCGGTGCGATGCCTCTGGCGGTGCAGAAGATGGCTGGTCTTTCCACGAAGATGCACATGCCGGCATGCATGTGATCCTTCAGGACTGCAGCGGTTACGGGAATGGCGGTGTCTATGCAGCGGCAATGTCGTGCAATGCGGTCTCGGCCCATGACGCAACGCGACTGATCGACCTGTCCGGCGACTATGGATGGTCCACCAACGGCACCGATATACACTGCGTGGAAAACTCCCACAGCTGGTTTGCCGGGACCCAGGCCACGGCCCGCGACAGCGATGGCACCTCGGTGGCGTTCAAATGTTCCAACGACGGCCAGATGTGGTTGCAGGACACCCGCGCCGACGCGGCGGGGGCGGCCGCGAACTATGCCCTGGAGGTGAACGGGGCCGGGGCGGGCGCCCATACAAGGAATCATGTGGCCATTGCAGGCGAAACTGCCACCTCGGTTGGTGGCAGCGTGGTTTCGTTCTGAGCGGAGGACCGCTCAGAGCACCCAGTTGGCCTTGCGCTTGTCGAAGAAGGCGGCAATCCCTTCGCCGCCTTCTTCACTGTCCCACCGCTTGCCCAGTTCGGCGGCGGTGTAATCCATCACAGCATCGTCTACCTGCGGACCAAGGAACTGAACCAGCTTCTTGGAAGCCGCTACAGCGCCCGGCGCACAGTTGAGGTACGGCACTACCTCAGCCTCAACCGCACCAGCCAGATCATCGGCCGGAACCGCGCGCGCCAGCAGGCCCAGCGCGATGGCTTCCTGCGCGTCGAATATGCGCGACGACATAAACACGCGCCGCGCCCGGGCTTCGCCCATGCGAGCCACCACGTAAGGTCCGATATTGGCCGGGATCAAACCCAGCCGGGTTTCGGTGAAGCCAAATTTTGCGGTCTCGATCCCGACCGCCACATCACAGACTGACATCAGCCCCAGCCCGCCCCCAAAGGCATTGCCCTGCACCGCACCGATCAATGGTTTCGGCAACTGGTTCAATGCGTACAGCATTGTGGCCAGCTTCATCGATTCCGCCACGCGGGCCTCGGGCTCAGCCTCCCGCTGCGCCTGCATCCACGCCAGATCACCCCCCGCGCAAAAACTTTTGCCCGCCCCTGTCAAGATCACCGCGCGCACGCTGTCATCCGCGCTCAGAGCGCCGGTGACATGCTCCAGATCGGCCAGCATTTGGGCCGACATGGCATTGTGCTTTTCTGGACGGTTCAGGGTCAGCGTGGCAATGCCAAGGGCGTCTTTTGCGAGCGTCAGTGTCTCGTACATGGTCGGTCCTCCAAAATGGCTTGCAGCGGTGTAGCCCCGAACCGAAGGGGAGGAAAACCCCGAACCGGCACGACACCAGCGCCTGGCCCCCGTTTGCAGCAGGAACCAGTCAATTCGGTTGCAACTTGCGCCATGCCTCGGCAGCATTCCCGCTGCAGGAGGAAACAAAGACTATGTCAAAGCAAAAGAACATCCTGTTCATCATGTTCGACCAGTTGCGGTGGGATTATCTGAGTTGCACCGGCCACCCACATCTGCACACACCGAACATCGACGCGCTGGCCACAGATGGTGTGCGGTTCAGCCGGACCTATGTGCAGGCTCCGGTCTGTGGAGCCAGCCGGATGAGCTTTTACACTGGGCGCTATGTGCATTCTCACGGGTCGACCTGGAACCGTGTGCCCCTGAAAGTTGGCGAACACACAATGGGCGACCATCTGCGCGCCGCCGGCATGGATTGCTGGCTAATCGGTAAGACACACATGGTTGCCGACGAAGAAGGCATGGAACGGCTGGGCGTGCCCCGTAACAGCATCATCGGGGTGCGAACCGAGCAATGCGGCTTCGACATCTGGGAACGCGACGATGGCATGCGGCCCGAAGGCGCGGCCGGCCTCTATGACGAACATGGCGCAGAAAAGTACAATGATTGGCTGCGCGCCAAGGGGTACGAGGGCGACAATCCCTGGCATGACTTTGCCAATTCGACCCGCGACACGGACGGCAATGTGGGCTCCGGCTGGTTCCTGAAAAATGCCCGCCAACCCGCCCATATCGCCGAAGAAGACAGCGAAACGCCCTATATGACGACCCGCGTCATGGAGTTCATTTCCCAGGCCGGGGACACGCCATGGTGCTGTCACCTGAGCTATATCAAGCCGCACTGGCCCTATATTGCACCGCCGCCCTACAACGATATGTATGGGGCGGATGATGTGATCCCGGTGGTGCGCTCCGATGCGGAATGGGATGACATGCACCCAGTCTATCGCGCCTATGCGGAAAATCCGGTCGGGCGCAGCTTTGCCCGCGATCACGTGCGCGATGAGGTGGTCCCCTCCTACATGGGGCTGATCAAGCAGTGCGACGATCAGATGGGGCGGCTCTTTGCCTGGCTCAAGGAAAACGGGCATTGGGACAACACTATGATCGTGCTGACCTCAGACCATGGTGATTATCTGGGCGATCACTGGCTGGGCGAAAAAGACCTGTTTCACGACTGTTCCGTCAAGGTGCCTTTGATCATCCGCGATCCTTCGTCCGAGGCGGACAGCACACGCGGTACGGTCTGTGACGCGCTGGTCGAGGCGATCGACCTAGCCCCAACATTTCTGGATGTGGCAGGCGGCGCGCCGTGTCCGCATATCCTGGAAGGTCGGTCGCTGATGCCTTGGCTGCGGGGCGACAAGGTCGAGGGCTGGCGCGACTACGCGATTAGCGAAAGCGAATATGGCGTGCATCCCGGCGTCAAAGGCTTTGCACAGGATGTGGAGGATCCGCGCCAGTTCATGGTTTGCACGGACCGGTGGAAATTTGTCCATGCGGAAGGGTTCCGGCCCATGCTGTTCGATCTGGAGGCCGACCCGGATGAATTGAACGATCTAGGCAACGATCCGGATCATGCCGAGATCCGGGCCGGGCTGTTCGGGCACCTCAACGACTGGGCCCGCCGTCTGAGCCAGCGCACGACGATGAGCCCGGAACAGGTGGATGTGGAGCGGGACCGGTCCAGCCTAAAGGGTGTGCTGATCGGAGCGTGGGATGAAAACGACGCAGCAGAGTTCATGACGAAAGGCTACATGCCCAAACCTGCGCCGAAAGGACCAACAAACTAGACCCAATAAGGTTTCGTGCGCGGAACGTGTAACGTGTTGCCTGTAAGCAGCAGAGCCAAGCCATTTCGAAATGGCTTGGGCAGCAGTGCCGAGGCTGCTTACGCCGCCGTGCAAGGCGCGTTGGCGGACCAGTTCAGTCTACTTTGACCGTTCCGTCGGCCACCCAGCCATCCAGGATGGCCAGCACGGCGTCGGCAAAACCCTGGTCGTTGATGTGGCAGTCCACTTCAGTCAGTTCCAAGGGCGGCCGGACGGTTTTGCGGAATTCGTCCAGCATCTCGTCCAGTGCGTCAGGGTCATGCGCGGGGCCGCCTGGACGATCCCATTCCTCGATCCCCTGAGTGCTGAGCACCACATGCACCGGCGCCGTAGCTGGTTCCAATCGGGCCAGGATATCTTGAACCAGGTCGCGCCGTTCCGGGCCGGTCAAGGCAGACGATTTGATCAGCCGGTTATGCGCATGGAAAGGCCGGTCACGGTAACGTTCGGGGATCTCCTGCCACCCGGCCAGATCGACCAAGTCGATGCAGCCCGGCGCCACCATTTGGGGAACCCCGGCAAGCCCCGCCGCTGTCAGCCGGTCGGGTCCGGAATTAACCACCGATCCAATCATCAGATTGCCGACCTCGGGCAACGCGAAATCCATTACAGCGGCGAAACAGCCCTGCGTGGCCAGTTTTTCAAACGCCATGCCGCCCATGCCCGTGGCATGAAACACGGCCACTTCGAATCCGCGCGCCTCCAGAGGCTCTTTCAGCAGTTTCATGTAACGCAGGCAGGACGATCCAAGGCTGGTCATCCCGATCACCGGGCGCTCGCGTTTGGGCGGCTCCGCCGCCTGCGCCGCCCCCAGCACAGCCCCCGCCGCCTGGCTGAGCGAGGATTTACAGACCGAGTTTAGCCCGTATAGCCCACCTGCCCAGAGGATCATCTGGATGTCAGGCGACAGGCGGTCTGCGGGGATCAGCGGGGAAAAGGACACGGTAGAGACCACGAATTTCGGCACCCCGATCGGCAAGGCCTGCGCACAATCCAGCGCCAGGTCGGTGCCCATTGTGCCGCCCAGCGCGATCATCCCGTCGATCTTACCGTTTGCATGCAACTCTGCCGTCAGGGTAGCGGCACCTGTGGCCATGATCTGCATTGCTGTGTTTTCATCACCCGACTCGATAGCCGCCTGGATGGAGCTGCCCGCCGCTTCCGCCACGGCGTGTTTGGAAATGTCAGTAGGATCGGCGGGATCACCCAGAACGCTAACATCCATGCTGACCGTTTGCCCACCCAGAGCTGCGATCTTGCCGGTCAGATAACTGAGTTCATCATCCTTGGTGTCATAGGTACCGATAACCAGAATGGTTTTTGTCATGTCTGTTCCCCGTTCTGTCGCCTTTCACCGGGGTAGCGCGGGATCACCTACTTTGCACGCGGAAAGAGCCAGGTCACCAGAGAGAAAACGCGCGCCCCGATGGCGCGCGCCCCTTCTGTCGTAGTAAACCGGGATCAGGCGTCGATGCGCATGGTCACGATCACCTCGCCTTCGACCGGTTCGGGCCAGATCAGCTGGATCTCATCCTTGTTGGACCCTTGTTGGGTCTGGACATAAGGCATCCCATAGACAGTCTGACCTGCCGAATTCTTGATTTTTCCGTTGGCCACAACCGCGTCCACGTTCCGCGCCCAGGCTTCAAATGGCAGTTCACCGTCAGTGCCGATCTGCCAGGTCTGGGTGGGCGAGTTTTCCGAATGTTCCACGCGCAGTGGATTCATCGGCTGTGAGACAACCGAATGGTAGGAATTGCCCGTGAAGTTCACATGTTTGGAGCGGCTGTAATCCAAATCAGCAAAGCTGGTGTCGACCCGTTCGGCCCGGTCGATATTGCCATTGATTGACCGGAACTTGTTGCCCGTCACCATGACTCCATTCAGAAAATGCCCCGCACCATGGGGTTTTATCACGATATAGCTGAACCACGGCGCCACATCGCCGGACAGAAACACGTTATCGGTGATGGAAAACGCGCTGAAGAAAAAGCCGCTGGAAAACGTCGGTTCGCTGTCTTGTTCGTTGGTCCATTCGATAAAGCAGTTGTCGACGTAATTGCCGGTGAAGTTAGTGCTGGTATAGGTCGCGGCAAAGACAATCCCCGCGGTGCGCACGCCATCGGTGATGCCATCCCCCTGGAAGAACTGGTTGCCAATCACGACGCTGTTCGACCCGGCCAGCAGCGCGAAATGTTTGAACTTGGTCGCCCGGCAATTGCGCAGCTTCACGTCATTGGCATTGGCGTTTATCGCAATGCTGACCCGGTCGGGCACATCGACGGAATCTTCGCTGGACAGGAACTGGCAACGGTCGATCAGCATGCCCTGACAGCCGCCGCCGATGGAGGTGAGACCGCGATCCTTGGGGCGGGAGATGAAACAGTCGGCCAGGGTGAAAGTAATGCCACTTGGGGCCAGCAGAATGCCACTGCATTCGCCGTTGCACTGAAATTCGATGTCGTTGAACGCGAATTTCGAGAGCTTGGAGAACCCGGTGAAGTCCAGCAGATATTGGAACCGTTTGAAGGTGAAATTCTGCGTGCCCGCCGCGTCGTAGAGCGAGGCGTTCAGGGTGATTTCCTGCGTCGCATCGTTTTTCTCACGCACGTAGATCTCGCGCCCGACCCCGTTGCCTTCGACCAGGGCGCCGACGGGGATGTTGGCGATATTGGAGACGTTGATGAGCTTACGGTTGTCGCTGGGATCATATGTAGCCTGTGAGGTCACCGTGACAGTGTCCCATGCCGGGCCATTCTTGGCCTCAAGCTGACCATTGCGGATCACCCGGCGGGTGGCATAGCTGGTCTTGTCAGGGACCGTAGCCTGCATGTCGATAGGTTCTGTCACCTGAACCTTGCGCCCGCCCAGATCCAGCGATTCATGATCGACATTATTTAGCAGCGCCTGAAATGCCTTTTTGAACGCCAGCTCTTCATTACCGAAAGCGTCGATATAGCTGGGAAGGTCATAGCTTTTCTGAAGCAGCAGCATCTTTTCAGTGGGCATGGTGACGGTGCCCTGAAACTCCACCCGATTCTTGATGGTGACGTTGTCGTCCAGAAAATATGTGCCTTCGGACACCAGAACGGTCCGGCCATCGGCAGCATCATCGGCGGCGGAAAAGGCGGCGCTGTCATCGGTCACGCCATCGCCGATGGCGCCATAATCGCGCACATCGACGATGTTCATCATCGTGCGAAGAAAGGCGCTGGTGATATCCACGATCTCAATATCATCGATGCGGAGCACCCCGCCATTCGACCCGGTCAGATCCAGCCCGAAATGGCCATAGAGCGCCTCGGTCCCCCAGACCATGTCCACACCGGTGCGCTGCCCGGAGCCGACAATCGCGGTGACCTCGACCACCTCACCATAGCCGGTCAGTGTAACTGACGGCCCGGTTTCCACGACCCCGCCTATATGGTCGCCGCCCGTCCCACCGGCCCAAGCGGCAATGCGCACCGACGGCAGGTTGCCGCTGACCGCTTTGACCCGCGCCCGGATTTGCAGATAGCAGCCGGGCAACAACGAGGTTTCCCCCATGTATCGGAGCTTTTGCGTGCTGTCAGTTTTCTGCAGTTCCAGGCATCCGCCGAAATCCTGGTCCGCGGGCACAAAGGCCGCGTTCACCGCCCCATCATAAGTATCCGACCCGGGCGTTCCGTTGCCGCTAGACCAGACATCCAGACCATTCGCAAACGGCGGCGGCGTGAGCAGCACGCCATCAGTGATTGCCTTATTCATTCCGTTCCCTTTCCCGCGGAGGAGCAAAATCGCAACGCCCGGCAATGGCCGGGCGCAGGAAAGGGAGTTATCTGTTGGGAGTTAACCGGTGTTTCCGACACCGTAACGTTGCATGCAATCAGGCAGACAAATCTGCTTCGACCCGCTGCACGCCATTGATCTTCCAGCCGGTTTCCAGCTGCACCATTTCATAGTCGAAAAAATGGCTGTTGCCTTTGGCATCGGTAATCTCTACCCGCTGCCAAAACCGTCCATCGGTTTCCCGCAGGTTCAAATACCGAACTTTGGAAGGCCTCCACACCATGGGATAGCCACGCCGTACCATCAGGCCGAAATTTTCCGACGTGCGGAACATGCTTTGAATGCCGGGGCTGGCGTAAGTGAAGGCGCGGTCGAAGTCATCAGAGCGAAAAGCTTCTATTTGCGCTGAAATTGTCGCCTCGATCTCTTCACTTTGAGCTTGCGCCATGCTGCCGATGAGCCCCAGCGCCAGAACCACTGAAATGAATAAGTGTCGCATCTGAACCCCCATTGCTTGAAGAGTATACGGCTCAGATGCTGACCCGGATCAGTTGCGTTAGTCCAGTTCCGTCCATGGCCAGGGTTTCACCCCGCTCGCACAGGTCTAGAACCGCGCAGCTTTGGCGATCCAGATGCCAAGGTCAGTGCCGAAATCAGCCAGCCGTTCATTGGGTTGCCGGTTGCTGACCAGCATGATGATGAACTGGATCACCGTAACAACGATCAGAATGGTCTGGGCAAGATTGATCATGATCGCGATCAGCACCGTGAATAGCAGACGCCACCACAGACTGTCCTGCGTCTCTGGTTCAAACTGTTCCCCGTGCAGACGCCCCTTGACCTTGTCTTCGTCGGATGCCGACATGTCATTCTCCGTAACCGTGGACGCGCGCAGCTTTCCACAAACGCAAACATCCGAAACCGGGCGGATTCAGGTGGAAACGAGCCCTCCCGCCAGCGCCTTGTCGATCAGCGCAACGGTTTCTTCGACACCATATAACGCGATGAAGCCACCAAAGCGCGGGCCCTGGGATGCGCCCAGCAGAACCTCGTACAGAGCCGTGAACCATTGCCGTAGCGGATCAAACCGGTCGCGGCCAACCGCGTACACTATGGATTGCAGCGCTTCGTCATCAACAGGACCATCATAACCAGCCAGATCCGCACGCAGTGCCTCCAGTGCCTCACGCTCCATATCCGAGGGCACGCGGAACTTTCGGGCCGGTTTGACGAAGTCGTTGTAGTAGCTGACTGCAAAGGCGGCGGCTTGGTCCATATCCGGGTTTTTTTCCGGCGTTGCATCAGGCGCGTAGCGCTGGATGAAACCCCAGAGCTTGTCCTTTTCCTCAGCCCCCGAAACCGAGGCCAGGTTCAACAACATCGCAAACGGCACCACCATATGTGACGTGGGCACATCATGGCCATGGATGTGGAAGACCGGGTTGTTCAACCGCCCCTTGTCATCCTGGCCCGCATAGGCGCGCAGTTGCTGATGGTATTCGTCCATCGCCTTTGGGATCACGTCAAAGAACAATCGCTTGGCCGTCTTTGGTTTCTGATACATGAAATAACTAAGGCTTTCGGTCGATGCATAGCTCAGCCATTCATCGATCGAGATGCCGTTGCCAGACGATTTCGAAATTTTTTGCCCCTGATCATCGAGGAACAATTCGTAGGAGAAATGGTTGGGCGGGCGGGCGCCCAGCGTCCGGCAGATGGCATCGTAGATTTTTTCGTTGGTGGCGTGTTCCTTGCCATACATCTCAAAATCCACGCCCAACGCGGCCCAACGCGCGCCGAAATCGGGCTTCCATTGCAGTTTCACCTTCCCGCCGGTGACAGGCAGCGTCCATTCGCGGCCCTCGGTATCATCGAAGGTTACCGTACCGTCGCGTCCGTCGACATGCTTCATTGGGACATACAGAACCCGGCCCGTTTCAGGGTGGATCGGCAGGAAGATGGAATATGTCTGCTGGCGTTCTTCACGCAGGCTTTTCAGCATGATTGCCATAAGATCATCATACCGTTCGGCACAGCGCAGCAGGATTTCGTCAAACTGGCCGGACTGGTAGAACGACTTGGCCGAGTAGAAATCATATTCGAACCCGAACGTGTCGAGAAACCGCTGCAACATCGCGTTGTTATGATCGCCAAAACTGTCGTGCGTACCAAAGGGATCGGGCACAGATGTGAGCGGTTTTTGCAGATGCTCGGCCAGTTCTTCCTGGTTCGGCACATTGCCGGGCACCTTGCGCATCCCATCCAGATCGTCGGAAAAACAGATCAGCTTGGTCGGTATATCGGAGATTACTTCGAACGCCCGGCGGATCATGGTGGTGCGCAGAACCTCGCCAAAGGTGCCGATATGCGGCAGGCCCGAGGGCCCATAGCCGGTTTCAAACAGAACATACCCCTTTTCTGGTGGGGCCTTTTCATACCGTTTGAGCAGCCGCCGCGCCTCTTCAAAAGGCCAGGCCTTCGATGTCATAGCGGTATCACGCAGGTTGCTCATGGTATGTCCGTTACTTTTGCGGGATGCAGCCACACCCAATGCGCGGCAGTCCGACACTCCCTATTGTGCAGGCCGCAGCCCGTCAATATTCTGCACCGCAACATGAGAAGCGAAAGGACACTTCCTTGACCGATCCACACGTCCTGAGCGAACAGGACTGCCTCGTCGCCCTGATGGTGGCCGTCTCAGCATCGGACGAAAACATCCGTACGGCCGAGCTGGTCAAAATCCAATCCAATGTGAACATGCTTCCGGTCTTCGCCGAATATGACATCGACCGCCTGAACACCGTGTCCCAAACCGTGTTCGACTTGTTCGATCAGGAAGACGGACTGGATGCCTTATTTGGCCTGATCCGCGACAACCTACCCGAGAGGCTGTATGAAACAGCCTATGCACTGGCCTGCGATGTGGCTGCCGCCGATGGGACGCTTAGGGAACAGGAACTGCGGCTGCTGGAAGAGATGCGATACGAGCTGAACCTCGACCGGCTGTACGCCGCCGCTATTGAACGCGGGGCCCGGGCGCGGCACATTACCTGATCAAGGTCGGGTGTACTGTTAACAACAAGCCCAAGATCTCGGAGAAAAGTATCAGCTCCCGTAGAGCGCGCCCCAGCGTTCGATCAACGCCTGCTGCATCTTCTTGGCCTTTCGGTTCCAGGCCCGTGCACCTTGTGGCACATCCCAGTCGGATTTCTTGATCCGCGCGCGAATGGTCGTGTCGGCACTGAAAATGGCAAAGGCCAGTTCCGTTCCGTCAGTGGCGGTCATGAACCCGCCCAGGCCCGAGACAAAATTCAACGTCCCGGTCTTGGCGTCCACCTTTATCGGGTGACCGGACACCACGCGCCCATTGGCGTCGCGCATCGGGATCTTCTTCATTAGCGGCCGCAGCACGCCGGTCTTGCGCGCGGCGACCAGCACGTCCAGCAAATCCTGCGGCGTCGTGCGGGAGGCATCCCCCAGCCCCGAATGGTCCACGTATCGGCTGGCCTTGGTCCCATATGCCTGCTGTGCCCAGCGGTTCATTTCCTGCGCGGACGCTTTCAGACTTGAAGGCATCTTGCCTCGGGCCACCGTGGCGCTAAGCCCAATCATTTCAGCGGTCAGATTGTTGGAATACTTCATCATATCCTTCAGGATGACATGCAGCGGCAAGCTTTCGTGCTGGGCCAGCACCCGCGCCTGCGCCGGCAGCGTCCTGAGGGAAACAGCCTTTTTCAACACGATGCCATTCACCCGCGCCATCGTCCGAAACACGTCACCTGCATAATCTGCCGGACGCCGCACTGGTAACCAGCGCGCCCCGCCATTGCCCAGCGCCTGGCTGGCCACAGTCCAGCTGTCCACGCCATTACGGTCTTCGTAGGTGTAAACCGGCAGCTGGCGTTTAATGACTTTCATTTTGGCCATAGACACGTCCGGCCGATATCCTTTGGTCCGCGCATCCATGGCAACCGCATAACCATTGCCAGCGCGTTTCCATTCAAAATGCACCCTGTTAAAGTTCAACGCCATACCACTGATCGCCGGGTTATAGCCCACGTGATCGGGCTGGTCCGGATCGATGCTGGCGATGGTGGGCAAAGCCCCGTCATAGACCTTGAATGCACCACGCACTTCACGCACGCCCGCTGCCTTCAGTTGACCCGCCAGTTTGGCCAGCGTGGTGGTGTCCAGCAACGGATCCCCGCCCCCGGCGAGGATCAGGTCGCCCTGCAGAATCCCGTTGTTCAATGCCCCGGTGCCTACAATACGCGTCCGGTAGGTGTGGTTTGGACCCAACGTGTTCAATGCGTAAAGCGCGGTAATGGTCTTGGTCACACTGGCCGGTGGCAGAGCCGTGCTGCCTTGATATGCTTCCAGAACCAGCCCCGTTTCTACATCAGCTACGGCAAAGGCAGCGTTCCCTGACAAACCGGATTTCTTGAAAACCGCTTCTGGCCCACCAAAGGCCTGTCGGCGCATATCTTCGCCGCGCTGGCGTGGACGCAGGGATGTCAGAGGCGCGCCGGCATAGGCGGCCCCATACATGGTCGCCGCGCTCAAACCGCCGAGCAGGAAACGTCGGGTCATCTGATGCGTCATGACTGGCAAATATCCTATCCGCGCAAATCGACACAAGCGTGCAATACTGCGGGTATCCGCAACCGTTGCAGATCCTTCCCATTTTCCCTTGTAAAAGGCTGCTTTTCGTCATTTTTGCCTGCGGTCGGTGCAAACAGTAATTCTGTTTCACGCGCACTGTTCCCGGGTCAGGACCGACTCGGTTTCCGCCACCCCCCAGCCTTCCGGATGGCCGAGGAGCTCTGCGCCACCATCGGCACATTCACAAAACACCAAGCCGGGGCGCTCGCATGGGCCAGAAAATGGCTGGCCTGCCCGTCAATACGGTGCTGACGATAGAGCCGCGCCGCAGGCGACATCCGGGCGGCAATCCGGTCTCCGGGCCGGGCCAGCACACCGACGGGAACCATCTTGAATATACTTTGCCAGTTCTGCCAGTGATGAAATGAGGCCAAATTATCCGCCCCCATCAACCAGACGAATCGAACACCTGGATACCGCATGGTCAGCGCCGCAATTGTATCCGCCGTGGCCCGGGTGCCCAGCCGCGCTTCGATATCCGTTACGGTGACACGCGGGTGGTCCATCAATGCCCGGGCCACTGTAAGCCGCTGCACCATCGGTGCGGGTCCTTGCATTTTCAACGGGTTGCCCGGGCTAACCAGCCACCAGACGCGGTCTAGCCCAAAGAGCTTCAACGCCTCGTGCGTGATATGAACATGTCCTTCATGCGGCGGATCAAACGACCCGCCGAGCAACCCGACGCTCTGACCTGGGCGCAGATATGGTAACCCATCCGCCATGCCCGCCCCCTTGCACATAAACGCAGACGGAAATCAATCTGCGCCTCGTGTTTCACGCCTGTGTTGCCCCGCCCTGCAGGCTTGGCTATCTAACGTCGAAACACGTTACGCCAGAGGACATCCACAATGGCCGCCTATCAGTACGTCTACCACATGCAAGGGGTCTCAAAGACCTATCCCGGTGGTAAGAAATGCTTCGAAAACATCCATCTCAGCTTCCTGCCGGGCGTGAAGATCGGTGTCGTTGGCGTCAACGGCGCCGGTAAATCGACACTGATGCGGATCATGGCGGGGCTCGATGCCGATTTTTCGGGCGAGGCCTGGTCGGCCGAAGGTGCCAAAGTGGGCTACCTGCCGCAGGAACCACAGCTGGATGAAAGCCTGAACGTACGCGACAACGTCATGCTGGGCGTGGCGGCGAAAAAGGCCAAGCTGGACCGTTTCAACGAACTGGCCATGAACTATTCTGACGAAACCGCAGACGAAATGGCGCAGCTGCAGGATCAGATCGACGCAGAAAACCTGTGGGATCTCGACAGCCAGATCGACGTGGCGATGGAGGCCCTGCGCTGCCCGCCTGATGAGGCGGAGGTCAGCACACTCTCGGGCGGGGAACGCCGCCGCGTGGCGCTGTGCAAGCTGCTGCTTGAAGCGCCCGACATGCTGCTTTTGGACGAACCGACCAACCACCTGGATGCGGAAACCATAGCCTGGCTGCAGCAGCATCTGATTGAATACAAGGGCACGATCTTAATTGTCACCCACGACCGGTACTTCCTCGACGACATCACTGGCTGGATCCTCGAACTGGATCGCGGCCGGGGCATTCCATACGAAGGCAACTATTCCAGCTGGCTGGAGCAAAAGGCCAAGCGGCTGGAGCAGGAAGCCCGCGAAGACAAGTCGCGCCAAAAGACGCTAGAACGCGAACTGGAATGGATGCGGCAAGGCGCCAAAGCGCGGCAGGCGAAATCCAAGGCCCGGATCGCGGCCTACGAAGATCTGGCCAACCAGTCCGAACGCGAAAAGATCACCCGTGCGCAGATCGTCATTCCACGTGGCCCGCGTCTGGGCTACAAGGTGATTGAGGTGGACGGCCTGGCCAAGCATATGGGTGACAAGCAACTGATCGAGGATCTGTCCTTCTCCCTGCCCCCCGGCGGCATTGTTGGTGTCATCGGGCCCAACGGCGCGGGCAAATCTACGCTGTTCAAGATGCTGACCGGACAGGAAGCGCCAGATAGCGGTGCGATCGAGTTGGGTGACACAGTGCAGCTGGCTTATGTCGACCAGTCGCGCGACGATCTTTCGGCTGGCGATACCGTGTGGGAGGCTATTTCTGGCGGGGCAGAGGTGATCGAACTGGGCGACGCACAGATGAACTCGCGCGCCTATTGTTCGGCCTTCAACTTCAAGGGCGGGGATCAGCAAAAAAAGGTCGGTTTACTTTCCGGTGGGGAACGCAACCGGGTCCATATGGCACGGTTGCTAAAGGAAGGCGGCAACGTCATTTTGCTCGACGAACCGACCAACGATCTGGACGTGGAAACGCTGCGGGCACTGGAAGACGCGCTGGTTGATTTCGCGGGTTGCGCCGTGGTGATCTCGCACGACCGGTTTTTCCTGGACCGCATCTGCACGCATATCCTCGCTTTTGAAGGCGATGCGCATGTGGAGTGGTTCGAAGGCAACTTCGAGGATTACGAAGAAGACAAAAAGCGTCGACTGGGACCAGATGCTCTGGAGCCGAAGCGGTTGAAATACAAGAAGTTCAGCCGGTAGAGCGGGATTAACCGCGTCACTCCTAAACCAAAAAATTGTGGACTTAAGCTCACCCGGCTCAGGGCCGTGTTGAGACGCGCTGTGCTGGCATCCCGGTGGTTGGGCCAGAGATCATCCCGGTGGTTGGGCCAGATATATAGGCCCAGAACCTCTTCTCCCCTTTCAGGAACTGTTTGCGCCAGAACTCCGGATTGGCCTGCAAATGTCCAACGGTGCCTCGGGTATCTTTTAGCAGGTCGCTTTCGCTAAACCACGGCAGTCTGTCGAACATCACCATGTTCGTCATCATCGGACACTCTCCAGATTGTCATCAGAGTAGCATCACGGACTGGTGCGCCAGCCGGCACGCGCACAGCCATATAGGGCAACTTAGCCGAACGCCTACAACATGCAGTTGACCGGCCCCAGTCGATGCGGTAGGTCCGGACTACAGGTGCATAGACGCGGTAAGCATCACTGACGAAGGGCCCGGTTGTTCGTGGCAACCGGGCCCGTTTCATTCCAACCCACATCCAACGTGATAAGTCCGTGGAGAACGGGAAAAGGCGTCAGGTGCTCAGACGCGGTCCTTGCATCGTGCCCGAAGACACATCCCTGACGCCTTCCCGACTCGGTCCGACCTCGCGGCCATTCCGACCCGGTTTGCAGCAGGTCCGAGGACCCACCACCATTCCGCCCTTCGAATGAAGGCCGGAACTGCCACGAACACCCTAAAGCGCCCGCAGCTGGTCTGTTGCATCCGATAATGCCCCACGACCCCGCACCAACCACATTTGCCGATCCGACCGATCCCGAAGGCTTTGCCACCCGTCAAACCACCGAACCTCCACGTTGCGACCCATGCTCGAAAGCTTGTGTCACTACGCTTCGGCCCTGTTCGGCCTGTGCGTCCCGCTCCTGATCTTGCAACCTCTTGCGGTAATTTCAGCTTCACAATTCCGTGCCTTTTGGGCAAGAAAATAGCACTGCAGCATGAAAATTTCTTGGGGATAACTTGTTGATACCGCTGGGGGTTTTGCTGTGGATAAGCCGAAATAGATTGTCCGAACAGATACCTGCCCTGTGGCAGTGAAAACTTGCCAAAAAACGGCGGTAAGCGCGCTGTTTCTGCGCCCGCGAAGGCTGTTTACACCCGGCGCGCGCCCGAATCATGGGCTTTCACTGCCCGCCACCCAAGAGCGCGATTCGATTTAAGCCGGAGCATTCCCTGTTTGGCTTGTCTTTCACATTCCTGCGGTCGTAAGCTGGCGCATCAAGCTTTCGGACACCGGTATGGTCACCGCCACTTTTTCCGGCCACCAGCAGGATAACCTGCGTGGCATCTTCTTTATGCTATTGGGTTTCTTTGTTTTTTCGATGGCGGATTCAATCGCCAAATATCTTACGGCCTACTACCACCCCACCCAAATTGTCTGGACCCGGCAGCTAGGCATCACCCTGGGCGTAGTCGTTTTGATTGGTATGAAGGGCCCGCAGATCCTGCGCAGCGCGGCCCCTTGGCTACAGATTGGCCGCGGCATGTCCGCAATTGTGTCGGCATTGTCCTTTGTGGTTGCCTTGCGGCATGTACCGCTGGCCATGGCAGTGGCCGTTTCCTTCGTCGCGCCTTTCATGGTTACTATGCTCGGCGCTTTACTGCTGCGCGAACAGGTCGGTATCCGGCGTTGGGCCGCCATCGCTATCGGTTTCCTCGGTACTCTGGTTGTGATCCGACCAGGGTTCGACACGCCACACCCGGCCATTCTGTTCGTGATCCTGGCCGCCTTTGCTTTCGCCCTGCGGCAGATCCTGTCGCGCTATCTGGGCAATCGGGACCGGACCGAAACCACAATGGCCTACACCGCCCTTACCACGATCGCCTTGCTCGCCCTGCCTTTGCCATTCTTTTGGGCGGAACCACAATCTTGGAGCCATGTCGGAGCCATGGCCGCCATGGCGCTTTTGGCGGGGTTCGGCGAATACATGGTGATCCGCGCATTGGAGATCGCATTGGCCGTTGTTGTCGCGCCAATGCAATACGCGATGATCATCTTCAGTTCTATTTGGGGCTTTCTGCTGTTTGGGCACATCCCCGACATTTGGACCTGGGTCGGGTCCGCAATCATCATCGCGTCTGGCCTGTACATGATGAGGCGAGAGGCGCGCCGATCCAAAGGCTGAGCTTAGCCCCTGCCCATCAGGTCTCGCGCCACGTCTTCGCGGACGGTTCCCGCCTCGATCATCGCACGGGCGATCCTGTCAATCTCATCCCCTGTGGCTCCAATAGCGATGGCCACGTTGCGGGCGTGCAGGCTCATGTGCCCACGCTGAATACCTTCGGTGGCCAGTGCGCGCAGGGCCGAGAAGTTCTGCACCAGCCCCACAGCCGCCATGACGCGCCCCAACCGGTCGGCGTTGGTTGCCCCCATGATGGCCAGTGCAGCCTGTGCGGTAGGATGCGCGCGGGTGGCACCGCCAACGATGCCCACCGGCATGGGCAGTTCAATTTCACCCAGCAGATCGCCTTCGGGCGTTTTGGAATAGCGGGTCAACGGGCCATACCCATCCTGCGCAGCAAAGGCATGTGCGCCCGCCTCGAGAGCGCGGGTGTCGTTGCCCGTGGCAAGCCCAACAGCGCTGATGCCGTTCATGATGCCTTTGTTATGCGTCGCGGCGCGATACGGGTCGGCATCGGCAAAAGCCCAGGCTGAAATGATGCCGTCTACGGTTTCTGGCCCTATCATCGAAGCCGGCCAGATCGCCCGCGCCCGAACCAGCCGACGATCGGCGAGGTTGGACAAGATTTTAAGGCCGACGGTACCGCCTGTCAGTTCTTCCAGCCAGGGAGCGATCTTTTCAGCCATGGTGTTGACCGCGTTGGCCCCCATCGCATCGCGAACATCGACGATCAGATGCACCACCAGAAATGGGCCTGCGATGCGCACTTCGAGGTCACGGAATCCGCCGCCCAGGCTGACCAGCATCGGGTCGCAGACATTGCACAGCTCTGCAATTTCTTCGGCACGAGAGGCGACCAGCGCCTGCGCTGTCGGCAAATCCTGCAAGCCGACCACCTGGACCTGCGCAATCATGCAGGGATCATCGGCTTCGGTGGTAATTCCGCCCGAATCCCGACAGGCTCGGGCGCCATTACACACAGCAGCCACGACAGAGCTTTCTTCGGTTGCCAGCGGTGCCAACACATCCTGACCGTCTACAGTCAGGTTGGTGGCTACGCCCAAGGGTACTGACATCACGCCGATCACGTTTTCAGACAGATTGTCCGCCAGATCACCATCATGGGCCGCCGCCGCGGCCAGATGGGCCGCCTGCTCTGCTGTCAGATCACCGACCTCCGCGATACGGGCCAACCTGTCTGCCCGGCTCAGATTGTGGAAACCGGGCAGTCGGGAACTCGTCATTGCAACCTCCGTTCAGGGTTGCGAGATTTATGACGCTGGATAGCCGAGAGTTGCAAGCGCCTCGCGGATTTCATCCAGGATTGCAGGGTCGTCTATGGTGGCGGGCATCTTGAAGTCCTGCCCATCGGCGATCTTGACCATGATGGCGCGCAGGATCTTGCCGGACCGCGTCTTGGGCAGACGATCCACCACAACCGCCAGCTTGAACGCGGCAACCGGGCCGATCTGGTCGCGCATCAACGCCACACATTCCTTTACGATGTCCGCATGCGGCCGGTTCACACCCTTGGTCAGACACAAAAAGCCCAAGGGCAATTGCCCTTTCAGATCATCCGCCACGCCTATCACGGCACATTCCGCAACATCAGGGTGGGAAGCCAGAACCTCCTCCATTGCGCCGGTGGACAGGCGGTGGCCCGCCACGTTGATGACGTCATCGGTGCGCGCCATGATGTAGAGGTAACCGTCTTCGTCGATCATCCCTGCATCGCCGGTTTCGTAATAGCCGGGAAATGTGGACAGATAGCTTTTCTTGAACCGCTCTTCCGCGTTCCAAAGGTTGGGCAGCGTCGCCGGCGGCAGCGGCAGTTTGATCGCAATCGCGCCCAGCTCGCCCACAGCAACGGGATTGCCGCCTTCGTCGAGAATCTGCACGTCATAGCCCGGCATCGCCACGGTGGGCGATCCGATCTTGACCGGCAGCGCTTCGATCCCGGCGGGGTTGCCCGCGATGGTCCAGCCGGTTTCGGTCTGCCACCAATGGTCATAGACCGGCACGCCAAGCAGGTCCTGCGCCCAGACAATGGTGTCCGGATCCGCCCGTTCGCCCGCAAGGTACAGCGCCCGCAGGCAGCTCAGGTCGTATTTCTTGCGGAACTCACCCTTGGGATCTTCCCGTTTGATCGCGCGGAACGCGGTCGGCGCGGTGAAGAAGCTGCGCACGTTATGCTCGGAAATCAAACGCCAGAAGGTACCTGCATCCGGCGTGCCAATTGGTTTGCCTTCGAACACAACAGTTGTATTGCCATGGATCAGCGGTCCATAGCAGATATAGCTGTGGCCAACGACCCAACCTACATCGGACGCGGCCCAGAATACATCGCCCGGATCGACGTTGTAGATATTCTTCATCGTCCAGTTCAGCGCCACCAGATGACCTGCAGTTGGCCGCACAACACCCTTTGGCGCACCGGTGGTGCCAGAGGTGTAGAGCACATAGGCCGGGTGATTGCCTTCAACCGGCACACAGTCAGCCGGGGCCACGCCGTCCTGCGCGGCGTACCATTCCACGTCACGGCCTTCGACCAGCTCGGCCACGGCCTCTTCCCGTTGGAAGATGATGCAGAACTCAGGCTTGTGCTTCGATTGTTCGATTGCCCCATCATAGAGCGGCTTGTAGTCCACCACGCGCCCCGGCTCGATCCCACAGGACGCGGCAATGATGGCCTTGGGTTTGCAATCATCGATACGGACGGCCAGTTCGTGGGCGGCAAACCCGCCAAAGACCACGGAATGCACGGCGCCCAGACGCGCACAGGCCAGCATCGCCTCCAGCGCCTGCGGCACCATCGGCATATAAATGATCACCCGGTCACCTTTTTCGATACCCTTGGCGGCGAGCGCCCCGGCCAGCGACGCAACGCGGGTCTGCAGATCAGCGAAGGTGATCTTTTCCTGCGTGCCGGTGATTGGGCTATCATAGATGATGGCCAGACGGTCACCATTGCCTGCTTCGACATGCCGGTCTACGGCGTTGTAGCAGCCATTCACCTTGGCATCGGTAAACCATTCATAAAGTGGGGCGTTATCGTCGTTCAGCGCGCGGCTGGGTTTTTCGACCCAGTCGATGGCTTCGGCCGTTTCCATCCAAAACGCTTCGGGATCGGCCTTCCAGCCTTCATAGACCTTGCTGTACGACATCATATTCTCCTCCGACGGCAATGCCCGAGTGTTACGGATCAGGAGCCGAACAATGCAAGCGCCGCTAATAACGTAGCGTCAGATTATCGCAACAAATTTGCAGATGTCGGCCTGCATATCCTGCAAACTTTTGCAAACACTGGCGTTATCGTCATTCGATCAGTCGATTTTGCCATTTTTGCAAAACTACAAATTATCTTGTGCAAATCCCTAGCCGTACTGGGTGACCGGTGTCCCGGCCAATGCAGCCATGTTCAGCAACCCGCGCGCGGTGATCGACGGGGATACAATATGCACCCGGTTGCCCATTCCCATCAGAATCGGCCCGACTTCCAAACCATCAGCCTTAGCCTTGAGAATATTGCGCACACCGCTGGCCGCATCCGCATGGGCAAAGATCAGCACGTTGGCCGGGCCCTGCATGCGCGAGTTTGGGAAAGTCCGTTCGCGCAAACCCGGGTCCAGCGCGGTATCGACGTTCATTTCACCCTCATAGACGAAATCGCGCGGCGCGGCGTCGAGGATGCGGATTGCTTCGCGCAGACGATGGCCCGATCCCTGCTGCTGGTTTCCAAACTGGGACTGGGAACACATCGCAATCGCAGGCTCCAACCCGAAGCGCCGTACGTGGCGCGCGGCCCCTATCGCGATCTCCGCCAGATCTTCAGGCTGGGGCAGCTGGTGCACATGCGTATCGGCAATGAACAGTGGACCGTCTTCCAGGATCATCATCGACAACGCACCTTGCGGGTGCAGATCGTCCGTGGCCAGAACTTGCTGCACATAATTCAGGTGCCAGCGAAATTCCCCGAAGGTGCCACAGATCAGGCTATCAGCCTCGCCCCGGTGGACCATCACCGCGCCAATGGCAGTGGAATTCGTGCGCATAATCGCCTTGGCCAGATCGGGCGTGACGCCTCGACGCTGCATGATCTGATGATAGCTGTTCCAGTAATCGAAATAGCGCGGGTCGTTTTCTGGGTTCACGATCTGGAAGTCGCGATCTGGCCGGATTTCCAACCTATAACGGTCGCAGCGCGCGTTGATCACATCGGGACGGCCGATCAGGATGGGCGTTTCGGTGGTTTCTTCCAGAATGGCTTGCGCGGCCCGCAGGACACGCTCATCTTCACCTTCGGCAAAAACGATCCGACGCGCCGCCGAGCGAGCAGCCTCAAAAACCGGACGCATCAGCAGGGCTGATTTGAATACATTTTGCTTCAGTTTTTCTTCATACGCTGCCAAATCGTCCAGCGGCCGTGTGGCCACGCCGCTCTCCATCGCCGCGCGTGCTACGGCGGCTGACACCACACCGACCAGCCGAGGATCAAACGGCTTGGGGATAAGGTAATCTGCCCCAAAATTCAGCTGTTCGCCTCGATACGCCGCCGCCGCTTCGGCACTTGTTGTCGCACGGGCCAGTTCGGCGATGCCGTCGATACAGGCCAACTGCATCTTGTCATTGATCTCGGTCGCGCCGACATCCAGTGCCCCGCGAAAGATAAACGGGAAACACAGCACGTTATTGACCTGATTCGGGAAGTCGCTGCGCCCGGTAGCGATAATCGCGTCCGGCGCCACGCTACGCACCAGGTCCGGCATGATCTCAGGCGTCGGATTAGCCAGCGCAAAGATGATTGGTCTGCCTGCCATTTTGGCAACGTGCTCAGGCTTCAGCACTTCGGGCCCAGATAGACCCAGAAACAGGTCAGCGCCTTCGATGACATCTTCCAGCGCGCGCAGATCGGATGCCTGCGCATAAGCGGCCTTGGTCGGGTTCATGTCGACCTCGCGCCCTTCGTGGACCAGGCCATGCAGGTCACAAAGCCATACGTTTTCGCGTTTCACGCCCAGCTTCAGCAGCATGTTCAGGCATGCGATGCCGGCGGCACCACCACCGGTTGATACGATCTTGATATCTTCGAAATTCTTGCCCGCCACATGCAGCGCGTTCTTGGCCGCAGCGCCCACAACGATGGCTGTACCGTGCTGATCATCGTGAAACACCGGGATGTTCATGCGCTCGCGGCACAACCGTTCAACGGTAAAACAATCTGGGGCCTTGATGTCTTCGAGATTGATCGCACCAAAGGTTGGGCCCAAGGCGCAGACGATATCAGCCAGCTTCTCGGGGTCGCTTTCATCCACTTCGATATCGAAACAGTCGATATTGGCGAACTTCTTGAACAGAACCGCCTTGCCTTCCATAACCGGTTTGGAGGCCAGCGCGCCAATATTTCCAAGACCCAAAACAGCAGTCCCGTTGGAGACCACCGCCACCAGATTGCTGCGCGCGGTGTACAGCGCGGCATTGGCCGGGTCATCCTTGATCTCGATACACGCTTCGGCCACGCCCGGAGAATAGGCGCGGGACAGGTCACGTCCGTTCGCCATGGGTTTGGTTGCCCGGATCTCCAGTTTCCCCGGCTTTGGATAGGCGTGATAGCTCAACGCCGCCTGGCGCAAAGATTGATTCTCGGGCATCGCTCTCCACCTCCGAAAATTTAATTTAGCATTAAACTACTTTTGGTCAGACGTACATTCCGGTTTTGCACAACAGTGCCGCAGGCCCGGCTTGCAAATCCATCGGGGCAGGTTCAATCTCCGATCCGTAAATGAGGTGAAATATGTCCGACACTATCGCAGAAATGCGTTTACCGACCGATGAACTTCGCGACGATCTGCCCTTCTTCACCAATACGCTGGGTATGCGTCTGGACATGATCTATCCGGCGGACAACCCGTCAATCGCAGTGTTTTCTGGACATGGTCTGCGCGTCCGCTTGGAGAAGGGCGCGCCAGAGCCGCCGGGTACGATCCGGATTCTTACCGACAGCCCGGACAAATTCGCCGATGGACAACGGTCCCTGACGGCGCCCAACGGCACACAGATCGAGATCGAAGACCGCAATCCGCCGCTGGTTCTTCCCGAAACGCGCCATTCCTTTGTGGTGCGCCGATTGGCCGATCAGGCGCCGTGGATCATCGGACGCGCGGGCATGAATTATCGCGATCTTGTACCTGACCGGCTGGGCGGCGCGATGATTGCCAGCCATATCCGCATCCCGGACGGCGGGCCGGTACCCGACATGGTGCACTATCATAGAGTAGGGTTTCAGTTGATCTTCTGTATCCATGGCTGGGTGGATGTGCTGTACGAAGACCAAGGCGACCGCCTGCGGCTTACACCGGGTGACTGTTTCATCCAACCTCCGGAAATCCGCCACTGCGTGATGGAGGCCAGCGATGATTTGCAAGTGATCGAAATTGGCGTTCCGGCCGACCATGTCACCGAGATTGACCATGATATGACCCTGCCCACCCAGTATTTGCGGCCCGATCGCGTGTGGCAGGGCCAGCGGTTTGTGCACAACATCGCCGCCAAGGCCGACTGGCAATCCTTCCGGCTACCCGGTTATATCTGCCGCGATACGACCATTTCCGAAAACACTCAGAACGTGGCTGGTGTTCAGGTCGTCCGGCGCGGTGAAGGCACGCCGGTTTGGAGCACACATGATTGCGATATCCTGTTCGGCTTTGTCATGGGCGGCCATGTCACCCTGGAAGGCGAAGGCCGCGATCCATTCGCGTTGGAACCCGGCGATGCCTATGTCATCCCGCCGGGAATGCGAACCCGATTGAGCAAACCAACCGACGATATCGAGATCCTTGAAGTGGCACTTCCCGGTGCCTTTGAAACCACGGTGGAACCAGAATGACCCTTCGACAGGCGGCAATAGACGTGTGGGAGAGAGCCTATGCGCCCTATTCGAACTTCAAGGTTGGCGCGGCGATCCGTGGGGCATCAGGCGCAGTTTACGTTGGCTGCAACGTCGAAAATGTCGCTTATCCTGAAGGGACCTGTGCAGAAGCCGGCGCCATTGCAGCCATGGTCGCCGCCGGGGAAACCAAGCTGACAGAGATCTATGTCATCGCCGGATCACCGTCCCCCGTGCCGCCCTGTGGCGGGTGCCGCCAGAAGCTGGCCGAATTCGGGGCGGGCGACGTACCGGTTACAATGGCCACCATGAGTGGCGCAGAGCAAGCCACGACCATCGCCGCCCTGCTGCCCGGCGCATTCGATGCCGGACATATGGAAGGAAACTGACCTGTGGAGGCCCGGTCCATTATAGCCGACCTGCGCCAGGGCAAGAACCTGTCACCCGACCAGCTGTGCTGGTTTGCCGAAGGACTGGCCGACATGCGCGTCAGCGATGCGCAGGCTGGGGCGTTTGCAATGGCCGTGTGCCTGCGCGGTCTGGGCCCCGAAGGCCGCGCCGCGCTGACACTGGCGATGCGGGACACAGGATCGGTTCTGGAATGGGACCTGGACGGGCCAGTGGTGGACAAACACTCCACCGGCGGCGTGGGCGATTGCCTGTCTTTGGTTTTGGGCCCTGCGCTGGCTGCTTGTGGCGTCTTCGTGCCCATGATTTCCGGGCGGGGTCTGGGTCATACTGGCGGCACGTTGGACAAGCTGGAGGCGATACCTGGCGTCTCTACCTCTGCCGCTGAGGGTCGGTTGCACCACATCACCCAGACCGCCGGCTGCGCCATTGTGGGTGCCAGCGCCGATATCGCGCCAGCAGACCGCCGACTCTATGCCATTCGCGATGTAACGGCCACGGTGGAAAGCCTCGACCTGATCACGGCATCGATCTTATCTAAGAAACTGGCCGCTGCACCACAGGCACTGGTGCTGGACGTTAAGGTCGGATCCGGTGCGTTCATGAAAACCCCAGACGACGCCCGCGCGCTGGCCGCGGCACTGACCGAAACGGCCAATGCCGCGGGGTGCAAGACCACAGCTATCATCACAGATATGAACCAGCCACTGGCCCCATCGTTGGGCAACGCGCTGGAAGTGGCCGAAACCATGCGCGTGCTGACCGGGACCACCAGCGGCCCACTAATGGAGCTTGCGGCGGCCTTGGGCGGCGTGGTTTTGGCTGATGCCGGTGCAGCAAGCGACGTTCAGGACGGTGCCAACCGGGTCTTTGCCGCCATCCGCGACGGCCACGCCGCCGAGCGTTTTGGCAAGATGATCGCCGCGCAGGGTGGCCCGTTGGGATTTGTCGATGATTGGCCGCGGTTTCTGCCCGAAGCAAATGTCATACGCGAAGTGCGCGCGCCGCAGGACGGTTACATCACCGGAATGGACGGCGAGGCGTTGGGGCTGACGATCGTAAGGCTGGGCGGCGGACGGCAGGTGGAGTCAGATATTGTTGATCCATCAGTTGGGTTGTCCGGCATGGTCCGGCTGGGCGAACAGGTTACCGAAGGGCAGCCACTTGCGGTGGTGCATGCCGTGCGCGAGGATGCAGCACGCGCGGCAGCAAAGGCAGTGCAGGCTGCGATTACAATCGCACCAGATCCCGCGGACGTCCCCACGCTGTTGCATGAACGGATCGGGTAATGCCCCGCGCGTTTCTCGTAGTCATGGACTCTGTGGGCATTGGCGGTGCGCCAGATGCCAACCTGTTTTTCAATTGCAACCTACCGGATACCGGGTCAAACACGATCTTGCACATCGCGCGCTGGTGCGCCGACCACCGCGCTTCGGGGCCACTGAGCCTGCCTAACCTGAACCGGCTGGGACTGGGCGCGGCGGTGCAAGCCGCTTGCGGTGAGGATGCACCAGGCCTGCCTGCGCAATCGGGCACCATGTGGGCTGCGGCCAGCGAAATCTCCCCAGGCAAGGATACCCCCAGCGGGCACTGGGAACTGGCGGGACTGCCCGTTCCGTGGGACTGGAACTATTTCCCCAACATCACCCCAGCCTTCCCTCCCGATCTGACCCGGACCGTGATGGAAGCCGCGGGCACCGCTGGCATTCTTGGCAATTGTCACGCTTCGGGCACCTCGATTGTTGCAGAACTGGGGGAGGAGCATATCCGCACCGGATGGCCCATCTGCTACACCTCTGCCGACAGCGTATTCCAGATCGCCGCGCATGAGCAGTATTTCGGCCTGAATAAATTGCTGCAACTGTGTCAGGACATCGCCCCGCACCTGCACGCCATCAAGGTTGGCCGCGTCATCGCCCGGCCTTTTGTGGGCTCCGCCAAGGACGGGTTCCAACGCACCACGAACCGTCGTGACTATGCCATTCGGCCACCGGAGCCAGTGCTGACCAACTGGGTGCAGGATGCAGGCCACCCGGTGCATGCGGTGGGCAAGATTGGCGATATCTTTTCGATGGAAGGGATTGATGACGTCTGCAAAGGCGACGATCGCACGCTTATGACCCATCTGGCCAGACTGGTCCGTGAGGCCGAAAATCATAGCCTGACCTTTGCCAATTTCGTGGAGTTTGACAGCCTATATGGCCACCGCCGCGATCCGGCAGGTTATGCCGCCCATCTCGAATGGTTTGACAACGCGCTGGGACAAAACATCCTGCCACAGTTGCGGGATGGGGATTGCCTGATCCTTACCGCAGACCATGGCAATGACCCGACATGGGTAGGGACGGATCATACGCGGGAACGGGTGCCAGTCTTGATTGCCGGAAAGGCTCCGCAGGACATGGGTTTGGTTTCGTTTGCCGATGTAGCGGCCAGCATCGCCGATCATCTGGGCGTACCATCGCGGGGGCCGGGGCGCTCTTTTTTCTAGCACCGCGTGCGGCGTAGCCGGGTCGAGGCGGCTGCGGCGGAACCGATTTCACAAAAAAATCAGGCTGAAAACTTTGGCAAGTTCCGTTGCCGGGATGCCCATTGGCAAGAGGATCATTTCAATTGGGTCTCGTTGCACCTGGACTGGAGCCTTAGCGAAAGAATTGTCACCGCGCGTCACGGGCGATGTTCTAGCGTATTTCCAGATAAGCGACCCCGTACCATCGCTGCGCATTTCTGGTCCGGGTCGCTCAGGTTTCGGAATGTGCGCAACAAGGGGCCAGAACAGCAAAACCCCCGAACCGCGGCGAGCGCGGTCCGGAAGTGCCTTTGAGTATATGACCCAGGAAGATGATCAGGCGAGCTCGGCCAGACGCGCGACGGCCTCTTTGATACGAGCCTCTTCCTCTTCACGGGCGGCGAGGTTGGAGCGGGTTTCTTCCACCACCTCTTCAGGCGCGCTCTCGACAAATTTCGGGTTCTTCAGACGCCCGCGCAGACCACCCAGTTCCTTGGCCAGTTTTTGCAGAGTCTTTTCCAGCCGCGCCTTTTCTTCAGAGATGTCGATGATGTCAGCCAGCGGCAAACCAAAGCTCGCCCCTTCTGCGGCGATGTTGATGGTACCTTTGGGCATCTCGTTCACCGAGCTGAGCCCCTCGATCCGCGCAAGTCGTTTGATCAGGGTTTCGTTGCGGTCCCAGGCGCCCTGCCCGGCCGCGTCGATCCCAGTGGTGACCATCGGCACATAGGCCCCGGCTGGCACATGCATCTGGGCCCGGGCGGACCTTACGCTTTCGATCAGGGTGATGACCCAGTTCATTTCGTGGTCTGCAGCCGGATCGATCAGATCCGCGCCATATTCCGGCCACATGCCATGGACCAGCATGCTGTCCCGCTCGCCGGACAGGCCCCACAGCTCTTCGGTGATAAACGGCATGATCGGGTGCAGCAGGATAAGGCATTGGTCCAGCACCCATTTCATGGTTTCGCGGGTTTCCTGCGCCACGGCGGCATCTTCGCCCTGCAACAGCGGCTTGGAAAACTCCACATACCAGTCACAGACCTTGCCCCAGACAAAGGCGTAAAGCCCGTTGGCTGCATCGTTGAAGCGGTAATCGGTCAGCGCTGCGTCGACGGTTTCACGGACCCGGGCGGTTTCGCCAATGATCCATTTGTTCAGCGTCTGCTGCGGCTGCGGGATGCCTTGCGGTGTAACCTCGAACACCCCGTTCATTTCGGCAAAGCGCATCGCGTTCCACAGCTTGGTGGTGAAGTTTCGGTAGCCTGTGATCCGGTCTTTCGACAGTTTCAGAACGCCGCCAATCGCCGCCATGGACGCGTTGGTAAAGCGCAGCGCGTCGGCGCCGAATTCATCAACGATCTCTAGCGGGTCGATGACGTTGCCGGTGGTCTTGGACATCTTCTTGCCCTTCTCGTCGCGGACGAGCTGATGCAGGTAGACGGTGTGGAACGGGATTTCTCCGACCACGGCCAGCTGCTGCATCATCATGCGTGCGACCCAGAAGAACAGGATGTCAAAACCGGTGATCAGGACATCAGTGGGGAAGTAGCGCTCCAACTCCTCGGTCTGCTCGGGCCAGCCCAGCGTGCCGATGGGCCAGAGGCCGGAGGAGAACCAGGTATCCAGGACGTCCGGGTCGCGGGCAAGAGTGATTGTTTTTAGCCCGGACGGATGGGTAAACGAAACGCGCGTTTTAATGCTGTCTGCGGCCTCTGCTACAATATTCCAATCATCACCATAATGCGCCTTTGCTTTCTCAATGGCTTCAGCTTCGCTTGCAGCACAAAAGAATTCGAAGTTGCCTTGAATTGTGTTGTCTGGATCATCGGTTGGCAGGTCCTTAGGCCCATACCAAACCGGAATCTGGTGTCCCCACCACAGCTGGCGCGAGATGCACCAGGGTTCGATATTCTCGAGCCAGTGGTAATAGGTCTTCTCACCGCTTTCGGGGATGATCTTGACAGTGCCGTCCTTGACCGCATCCAAAGCCGGGCCGACGACTTTTTCGGCGTCCACGAACCACTGGTCGGTGAACATCGGTTCGATCACGACTTTGGAGCGGTCGCCAAAGGGCTGCATGATCGGCTTGGCTTCGACCAGCGGGACCATGGCGGCGGGATCGTCATCTTCACCCAGTTTAGTGCCCAGACGCGGATCATCTGCGCGGGTCATCACGGCCAGCCCGTCTGCAGTGATCTCTTCGACAACCTTCGCCCGCGCTTCGAACCGGTCGAGGCCGCGCAGGTGATCGGGGATCAGGTTGATCGCGTCGATCTCATTCTCGGTGAAATCCTTGCCGCGTGCGTATTCCTGTGCCTTGTCCGCTTCTTCGGCATAGGGCGCGCCATCCGCGCGCATCGCGCCTTTGGTGTCCATCAGGCGGTACATCGGGATGCCGCCACGCTTGGCCACCATGTTGTCGTTGAAGTCATGCGCGCCGGTGATCTTCACCGCACCCGAACCGAAATCAGGATCGGGGTAGTCATCTGTGATGATCGGGATCTGGCGGCGGTGATCTTTCGGACCCACGGGGATCTCACAAAGCTGACCGACAATGGGCGCATAGCGTTCGTCCGAGGGGTGGACTGCCACGGCACCGTCACCCAGCATGGTCTCGGGCCGGGTTGTGGCGATTGAGATATAATCGCGCTTTTCCTCGAGGGTGATATTGCCGTCCTCGTCCTTTTCCACATAGGTGTAGGTTGCGCCATCTGCCAGCGGGTATTTGAAGTGCCACATGTGCCCTGGGGTCTCGATGTTTTCGACCTCAAGATCCGAGATGGCGGTTTCGAAATGCGGGTCCCAGTTGACCAGACGCTTCCCGCGATAGATCAGGCCTTTGTTGTACATCTCAACGAAGACCTTGATGACAGCGTCGTGAAAGTTGGGCGAGTTTTCGTGGCCCGTACGTGGGTCGCCCGGCGCGCCGGCCATGGTAAAAGCGTTGCGATCCCAGTCGCAGCTGCTGCCCAGACGCTTCAGCTGATCGACAATAGTGCCACCGTATTCGCCCTTCCACTCCCAGACTTTTTCCAGAAACTTCTCGCGGCCCAGCTCACGCCGACCGGGCTGATTGTCGGCAGCCAGCATCTTTTCCACCTGCATCTGGGTGGCGATGCCGGCATGGTCCTGCCCCGGTTGCCACAACGTGTGGAACCCGCGCATCCGGTGCCAACGTACCAGGATGTCTTGCAGTGTGTTGTTGAATGCATGGCCTACATGCAACGCGCCTGTCACGTTGGGCGGCGGGATCATTATGCAGAAGCTGCCATCCTCGGCATTTTCCACCTGCTTACCCGCCTTGAATGCGCCAGCGTTTTCCCAGGCTTTGTAAATACGGCCTTCGGCCTCGGCTGCGTTGAACGTCTTTTCCATCGCCATTTCGATGTTCCCCAATCTGGATGCGGCACCCTTTACAGAACCAGGCAGGCAAGGGAAAGGCCAAGGCGACCCCGCATGTACCACCTCTTGCCATAGGTGCGGAACCAACGGAAAAGGGCGGATGGCGATGGATTCAAGAATTCAACCCACGGGCGTTTTTAGGCTGTTCCTTCGCATGGGCGGATGGGGGCTGATCATCACGGCCATCGTGCTTCTGGTGCTGTATTTTGGAGCGCAGTCAAAATTGAATTTGGCAAAGCGGTTTGAGGCCAACGGCGTTGCGGTGACCGCGACCATCATGCGTAAATACACTAAGACCGACCAAAGTGGAGACAAGAACAAAACCACCTATTGGGTGTCGTTTCGCTATTCCGTGCCGGGCGGGCAGGCACTGACCACGGACCGGAAGGTAGCTCGGCAGATTTATTTCAAGACTGAACCCGGTGCGAGTTTTGCGTTGGAGTACCTGTCAGACGACCCCAAGAAATTGCAGGTTACACCGGACGAACACATGCAAACGTCGGAAGCCTTGCAATTGGCTTTCATCTTTGTAGGGACCGTATGGCTGTATCTGCTGTGGTGGATTGGGCGCAAGGCGGTCGCCGGGGAACTGGCCCGGCGACATGGCGCCCGGTACGAAGCCCAAAGCCTTGGACTGGCAAAAAGCAAAGTCAGCTTGAACCGGGAAACGCTCTACCAGCTGGTCTGGCGCACGCCAGAAGATGAAGAGGCCAGAAGCGTGCCACGCAAACGCACCAAGTTTAGCGGTGTGGAGGATGCTGGAACCCCCATAACTATCTATCGCGGCCGGGGCCGGGATTGGTGGGCAGGCGATGTGGGCAACCGATTTGACTGAACCGGCAGTCGGTCACGCAGATAACAGTTCGAACCGTTCTTTGAAACACGCCTCCATCCGGTCATTGGCAGACTGGTGGAAATCTGCTTCGTGAACTAAAACGTTTAGTTCCCCGCGTGATCAGCCATGGCGCCCTGCCGCAACGGCGGCGTTGGTCAACGGTTCCCGTTCCCCCGGACGGATCACGACGGGGTCATAGGCCGGGCGGGCGAACACCTCCCGCACCATAGGCGCGAAAAACTCCAGCGGCAGATCATTGTAATCCGGATCGAAAGACGCCTGATCCCAGCGTTCGCAGAACACCACGTTGTCGTCGAAATAGGGATGCCCCTGATGCCGGTCTCGCTTGTTCTGATCAAAGCCTTCCAGATGTTGGCCGTAATAGATCATCTGGAAATCGCCATGCGTCTGCACGACCCAGGTGCATTGTTCGCGCACAAAGGGTTTGAGAATCGTGGCCGCATATTCGTCGTGATTGTATGGCGCGTATATGTCGCCGATATCGTGCAGCAGGACCGACACGACCCAATCAATATCCGCCCCGTCCCGCCAGGCGCGCGTGGCCGACTGCACCGAATGGCCCAGCCGCGTCACCTGGTAACCCGACAGGCTTTCATCCAGTTCCACCAGCGCGGTCAGCAAACGGTCCGCGGTGCCCGTGCTGTATTCAATCTCATGGGCCGTCAGGAATTCATACTCTTCCTTCGTCCCATCCTTCATCTGGGTGAATGCCACGCGGTCCATCATTTCACCTCGTATATTCCCGCTGCAGAGCCGCCCTTGGCCCCTTTCATCATGATCTGGGCCTGAGACTGCCGGATTTCATCGTAAACGGCCAGAGAAGATGGCTCAAAATATCCCTGCGGTGCGGCGATCTGGATGAAATTGCCCAACCGGTCTGCGCCGCGTGCGATCATCGCATAGTCACGGTCCCCCACCTGCTGCAGGACATCTGGACGGCAGAACCGGATCACGCAGCCGATGCGCCGGTCGTCGCTGACGTTCGGGCCAGAGCCATGCACCGTCAGCCCGTGATGCAGAGACATCTGCCCCGGCTGTAATTCGATGGCGACCTTGTCGTCTTCGGCCACGCCCACCTGTACCTCCTGCCCACGGCTCAGCAGGTTGTCTTCGGCATAGGTGTCCACATGCGGGAGGATTTTGTTCTTGTGTGTGCCTGCGACGAAGTCCATGCAACCGCTGGCCCGCGTTGCGGGCGACAGGGCGATCCACGCGGTCACCAGCCCTTCGGTCGCGCCCAACCCCCAATAGGTCAGGTCCTGATGCATGGACACAATTTGTTTAGTCCCTGCCTCCTTGGTGAAAAACTCCCCCGAATAAATCAGGATGTCCGGCCCCAGCAGGCCTTCGACCACATCCAGCACGCGCGGATTGGTGGCCATCCGGTAGACCAGCGGCATGACCGTGTGCGCGTTGATGCGTTTGTAGGTGTTCAGGGGCAGCGGCAGGCCGGCATCCAGCCAGTCCTTTTCTGCCTGCTCCAGTTCTGCCCGTGCATCGGCGGCCTCTTCCTGTGTCATTACGTCGATAGGGAAGATGAACCCGTCTTCCCAATACTGCCCGATTTGCGCGGCCGACAAGTGACCTTCAGTCAGGTTTTGCGCGTCCAGCATGGCTCCTCCTCCATTGGCTGTGGCGACGATACTCCAAACCGGGCCAAAGCCAGCACAGCATCCCTTGTGGCTAAGGCTAAGTTTTGCTTAGCCTGCACTATGTCTGCTCGCACCCCATCGCTCAACTGGCTCCGTGTTTTCGAAGCCGCCGCGCGCACCGAAAGCTTCGCCCGGGCGGCGGCGCAACTGAACATGTCTGCCGCTGCCGTCAGCCAACAGATCAAGGCGCTGGAGACGCAATTGGGCGCCCAGCTTTTTCGCAGGCACGCCCACAGCGTAGGGTTAACTGATGCGGGGCGGGCCTATTTTCCGGTTGTGCAGCAGGCGCTGCTGTCACTGGACACGGCCACCACCAGCCTGTTCGGGGAAAGCCGGGAACAACAATTGTTCGTCCATGCGGCGCTGGTGTTTGCCCATGGCATCCTGGCCCCGGCCCTGCCCGCGTTTCACGATATGCACCCCGGCATCAACCCGGTGCTGACCACCGCCAGCAACGCGTCAGAGCTAGGCTACCATTTCTGGGACATGCAGATCATCTTTGGCGACCCGCCCACCGGCGGCGACGAAAACGACCCGCTGTTGGCGGAAACCGTGTACCCGGTCGCCACTCCGGACATCGTCGGTCAGATCATCCGCCCCGCCGACCTGCTGAACTGGCCGTTGATTGAGGTCACGTCTCACCGTGCCGGGTGGGCTTACACGCTGCGGGAACTGCGCCTATCGCCTGCAGGCGCGCAGTTTCGGTTCACGGACAATTCGGTCATGGCCTGTGCCATGGCATCGGCGGGCGCGGGTATTGCTCTTGCGCGTGCACCCGCAACCGATCTGGCCATGCGCAGCGCGGGGCTGCGCCCCTGCATCGACGGGTTTTCTATACCCGGTCAGTTACAATACCACCTCGTCTACCCATCGCTATCCAGCCTCCGCCCGGCGGCCAGAACATTTCGCAGTTGGCTGTTGGATTACCTCGGCTGACCCAACCGGTCGATCTTAGTGCTCAGGTGGATCAGGCTTTCGGAGGATCGCACGCCTTTGATCTCCCCGATTCGGTCCAGCGTGCGGTCCAATTCTTCGGTAGTTTTGGCAGACAGTTGCACCAGCAGGTCGAACCGCCCCGACGTGGTGTGTACCACCTCCACCGCCGACAAAGCCCGCAGGCGGTCAAGAACCTGCGGCCCATTGCGCGGTTCGAACGTCAGCAAGGCCGTGGCACGCAACGGCGGACGCAGTGCCGCGCCGGGTTTGAGCGTGTAGCCTGCAATCACTCCGCCCCGCTCCAGCCGCTCCATCCGCGCCTGAACAGTGGTCCGCGCGAGGTTCAGCCGCCGCGCCAGATTGGCCACAGAATACCGCGCATTTTCGCGCAGCAGGGCCAGCATCTGGCGGTCCACTTCGTCAATCTGGAGTTTCATTTCGGCATTTTGCCGAAAAATTCCGGCAAATCAAAAGAAATCACACGTGAATATGCCACCCACACAGGCGATCTTGACCGCAAGCAAATACAGGTGTGCCATGCAGTCTCAATCCGGTGTCTGGGCTTCGCCCGCTTCCCATCTTGTCAAATCGCAGCCCGACCAGCCGGTGCTGTTCCTGTCGCCCGGCACATTGCAGGCCACGGCGCGGGCTTTCCAATCCGGCTTCCCCGGTCTGGTGACCTATGCGGTCAAGGCAAACCCGCACCCCACCGTTCTGGAAAATCTGGTTGCCGCCGGGCTGACCGCTTTCGATGTCGCCTCACCCCCTGAAATGCAAGCTGTGCGCGCCGCCTGCCCAACCGCCGCACTGCACTACAACAACCCCGTTCGGTCAGAGGCGGAGATTGCCGCAGGTCAGGCCTTCGACGTCACCAGTTGGTCCGTCGAAGGGGCAGACGAATTGGACAAACTGCGCCACATCGTACGAAACAGCGAAATCGCCGTGCGGTTCAAACTGCCAGTACCCGGCGCAGCCTATGACTTTGGCGAAAAGTTTGGGGCCACCCCGGAAATCGCCGCAGGATTGCTGCGGGAAGTCGCCGCACGCGGTCACACCCCGGCGCTGACTTTCCACCCTGGCACCCAATGTGAAGACGCCCGCGCCTGGGCCATCTATATCGAAGAAGCCGCCCGGATTGCGGACACCGCCGGTGTTCGAATCGCACGGTTGAACGTTGGAGGTGGGTTTCCAGCGGATCGTGGGCTGGCACCCGTGGATCTGCAGGAGATGTTCGATACCATAGGCGCGGCAAGCCGCCGCGCCTTTGCACGCAACATGCCGGAACTGGTCTGCGAACCCGGCCGCGCGATGGTCAGCGATGCATTCACGCTCGCCACGCGGGTCAAGGCGGTGCGGTCGGGTGGTACTGTGTTCCTGAACGACGGCATCTATGGCGGCCTGTCCGACCTGCGCGACACTGGGTTGAACCTGCGGGTCCGGTTTATATCCGCAGACGGCACTCCCCGCACTGGATTACCGCAGGCACGGCCCGTCTTTGGTCCGACCTGCGACAGCCTGGACCGTTTGCCGGATGGGCTCGCCCTGCCCGATGATCTGGCCGAAGGTGATTATGTTCTTTTTGATGGCATGGGTGCTTATTCGCTGAGCCTCAGTACCGGCTTTAACGGTTACGGCATTCACGACATTGAAACGGTCCTGCGGCTCTCTGGACATTGACGCGTCAGAAGCTAATTTCCGCCCAAAGGGTTCTTTGAAGAGGCGATCATGGACAAGTTCGGGAAAAGCCAACCGGTTACGCGGTTTGAAGACATTCGTCTGCTGACAGGCCACGGCAATTATATTGACGACAGCACGCCGGAAGGTGCGCTCTACGCTTACGTATTCCGTGGCCAGGTTGCCCACGGCAAGATCGTGGAATTGGATGTAGAAGACGCGCGTGCCGCCGAGGGGGTGCATCTGGTGGTGACCTGCGCGGATCTGCAAGCCAGCGGCATGACCTGTATCATGGATGGTACGGTTGTCGACAATCGCGACGGGTCCAAAGGCGCCGCGCCGGAACGTCCGATTCTGGCGCGTGGCAAAGTCCGATTTGTGGGAGAACCCGTGGCAGTGGTCGTTGCAGAGACGCTGGAACAGGCCAAGGATGCCGCCGAACTCATCGTGCTGGAAACCGAGGACCTGCCCGCCAAGCTGGATCTGACCACCGGTGGCGAAACGCTGCACGAAGAAGCGCCCGACAATCAGGCCTTTGACTGGGCCCTGGGCGACGAAGCTGCCTCTGACGCGGCTTTTGCTGCTGCAAACCGCACCGTGAGCGTCAACATCGTGGACAACCGCGTGATTGTGAACTCCATGGAGCCGCGCGGCTGTTTTGCAGAATGGGATGGTACCCGTCTGCACCTGTCCTATTCCGGGCAGGGCGTCTGGGGCCTAAAGGCGCAATTGGTCGACAAGTTCGGGCTGGCAGCTGAAAACATACGGGTGACAACACCCGATGTCGGCGGCGGTTTCGGAATGAAGGCATTTCCCTACCCGGAATACTTCGTTGTCTGCCATGCGGCGCGCGCGTTGGGAAAACCCGTGCGCTGGACGTCCGACCGTACCGAAGCGATGATGAGCGATCACCACGGGCGTGATCTGGTCACGCTGGCTGAAATGGCCTTTGACGAGACCAACAAGATCACCGCATACCGCGTCCACAACCGCATGAACATGGGTGCCTACAACAGCCATTTCGGCCAGGCGATCCAGACTATGCTGTTTTCACGGGTCGTGATGGGCGTCTATGATGTGCAGAACGTCTACATGCGGACCGAAGGTTTCTATACCAACACGACGCAGGTGGACGCCTATCGCGGGGCAGGACGGCCCGAGGCGATCTTTGTGCTAGAATGCGCCATCGACCGCGCCGCGCGGGAACTGGGCGTGGACGGCTGGGATCTGCGCCGCCGCAACTTCATTGCACCGGAGAACTTTCCTTACACCTCTGCCACCGGAGAAACCTATGATGTCGGAGAGTTCGACCGCGTGCTGACCCGAGCAGGGGAAGAGGCAGACATCGCGGGCTATGCCGCGCGGAAGGCGTCGGACGCAGCCAAGGGCCTGCTGCGAGGTCAGGGGCTGTGTTACTACATCGAATCCATCCTGGGCGACCCGTCCGAAGGCGCCAAGGTGGAGTTCAACGAAGACGGAACCGCATCGATCTACGTTGGCACGCAATCCAACGGCCAGGGCCACGAAACGGTCTATGTACAGTTCCTATCGGATCAGACCGGTATCCCGGTTGAAATGATCAGCGTTATTCAGGGCGATAGCGACCGGATCGAACAAGGTGGCGGCACGGGCGGGTCTCGGTCGGTGACCAACCAGGCCAACGCAACGCTGGCCACTGTGGACAAGATGGTCGCGGCTTTCAAACCCTATCTGGCCGAAAAGATGGGGGTCGACGAAAGCGATCTGACCTTCGATGACGAAACCTTCCGCGCTCCGGGCTCGAATCTGACGCCATCCTTCCTGCAGGCTGCCGCCATGGCGCGGGCAGATGGCCGGACCGACTTGCTGGTGCATGAAGCCCGCGCGACGCTGCCGGGCCGCAGCTATCCCAATGGCGCGCATGTTGCCGAAGTGGTGGTGGACCCGGAAACCGGCCAGGCGGTGCTGGACCGCTATACCGTGGTGGATGACTTCGGAAACCTCATCAACCCGATGCTGGCCGAAGGCCAGGTCCATGGCGGCGTTGCGCAAGGGGTCGGTCAGGCCCTGACCGAACATGTTGGCTACGACGATGAAGGCCAACTGCTCACGGCATCTTTCATGGATTACGCCTTGCCGCGCGCCGCTGACATCCCCAATATCAGTTTCACGCCTGAACCGGTGCCGTCCACCGCCAACCCGATGGGGATGAAAGGCTGCGGGGAGGCTGGTACAGTCGGCGCAATGGCGGCCATGGCAAACGCCGTCACCGATGCATTATGGGATCGCGGCGTGCGTCAGGCTGATATGCCTTACACGCCGCTCCGGATCTGGGAATTTCTGAAGGATGCCCCTGTCGCGGCTGAGTAAACGGCTTTTTGGATGGCTCGGAGCGCCGTTTAGCTCCGAGCATTCCGCAGAAGCCAAACCACGCGGGCCGCAGACCCATGTCATCATCCTGGACGGCACCATGTCGTCCTTAGAACGTGGGCATGAAACCCATGCAGGGGTGCTTTACAGGCTCTGCACCGAAATGCGCCCGCAGGTGTCTGTTTTCTACGAAGCAGGCGTTCAGTGGAAAAACTGGCGGGCGACACCTGATGTGCTGATGGGCCGGGGCATCAACCGGCAGATCCGCCGGGCCTATGGCTATCTCGCCTCGCGTTACCGGCCGGGGGACCGCATATTCCTGATCGGCTATTCCCGTGGTGCCTATGCGGTGCGGTCGCTGGCCGGGGTGATCGACCTGGTGGGGCTGCTGCGGGCAGACCACGCAAGTACCCGCAACATTCGCACCGCCTATCGCCACTATCAGCTGTCACCACATACGCCTGCAGCGCGGGTGTTTCGCGACACCTATTGTCACCCGGACACACCGATTGAGATGGTTGGCGTTTGGGATACGGTCAAGGCGCTGGGGCTGCGTCTGCCCTTGCTGTGGACCATCGCCGAGGCGCGCCATGCATTCCACAATCACCGACTGGGCCGAACCATTCGGCACGGGTATCACGCGCTGGCCCTGCATGAAACGCGCGCAGTATATTCCCCGGTGATGTGGGAGGACCGGGATGATTTCCCCGGCCATGTCGAACAAGTCTGGTTTCGTGGCACCCATGGCGATGTGGGCGGGCAACTCAGCGGGTTCGCGGCGGCAAAGCCGTTGGCAAACTTTTCGCTGGTCTGGATGCTGGAGAAAGCCGCTTACCATAACATGCCCTTGCCCGACAACTGGCGCGCCCGGTTTTTCACCAACATTCAAGCTCCATCAACCGGAACGTGGCGCGGCTGGGCAAAGATCTTTGTCATCCGGCATCACCGGTTGGTTGGCCGCTACATGTCTGAACGTCTCCATCCCTCCGCGCAGGAAGACCACGCAGGTCTTTCCGGTACCCTGCACGTGGCAAATTTGAACAGCAGTTAGCCTTGTGGCGTCATGACCAAACATGTGGTCGACCCGCTGGCATAGAGCTTCCCGTCTTCCACACCCCGGATTTCCCCTGTTGCAACAGCTGTGGAACGACCGCTGTGCACCGTTTCGCCCACACACTCAATTTCTGTCCCGATCGGAATGCCCCGGACCAAATTTACCTTGTATTCCAGAGTTGTATAAGCCTGACCCCGCGCTAAAGTTGTTTGGATCGAACAGGCCATAGCGCTGTCCAGCAAAGTGCCGTACCAACCACCATGCACCGACCCGATGGGGTTCATCGCCTTGAATTCCGGCGTCCCGCGAAACACCACCCACCCTTCGGACACATCATGCAGGTCGTAGCCCAACGTGCGCGCGATCGGAGCCGCGGGGATTTCTCCCCGCAGGATGCCTTGCATGAATTCCAGACCGGACATCGACAGCACGGTCTGCGGGGAAAGGAGATCTTCTATCTTGTCGACATACATGGACCGAACCCGTAAATTTAAGCCTGTGGCAGGCTAGGCGCGACCCAAATGAGCGCAAGCCTTACGCTACGTTGCGCAGACCACCCTGCGGTTCGATCCCAAGCGCCAAGCATACCTCGCGTGTCAGGTTTGGTTTGTTCAGGGTGTAGAAATGCAACTGATCAACACCTTCGTCGATCAATTCGCTACACAGCTCGGTACAGACGGATACCGCCAGCAGATCATGGCGATCGTCACGTTCAGCTTTAGCAAAGGCATCGGCCAGCCAATCCGGCACATGGGTCCCGCAGCGGTCTGCGAATTTACGGGTGCCAGTCCAGCTTTCAATTGGCAGGATACCCGGCGTGATCGGCGCGGTGATCCCGGCCTTGGCGCAATCGTCCCGAAACCGCAGAAAGATTTCGGACTCAAAGAAGAACTGCGTCAAAGCCTCGGTCGCGCCAGCATCGATTTTGCGTTTCAACCAGTCAATATCAGCCTGCCGGTTCCGCGCTTCTGGATGTATGTCGGGATAAGCGCCGACACGGATGGAGTTCCAGCCCCGATCGGCCAACGCCGAAACTAGGTCGCAACTGTCTGCAAACCCATTTGAATGCGCAATAAACCCTTCGTGCCCGGCAGGCGGGTCACCCCGCAGCGCGACGATATCCTTGACCCCGGCTGCAGCGTACCGGTCTGCTATGACCAGCGTGTCTTCGCAGCTGGCATCCACACAGGTCAGATGTGCGGCTACGTTCAACCCCGATGTCGCCTGCAAGGCCACCACCGCTTCGCGCGTCAGTTCCCGCGTTGTCCCACCTGCGCCGTAGGTAACCGAGACAAACCGCGGATCCAGTGGCGCAAGCGCCTGGACTGTATCACGCAGCCGGAAGCTCGCTTCGATAGTGCGCGGTGGGAAAAATTCGAAGGAAATCTCGGGCAAGGTCATATCGGGTCCACCGTTTACAGCTCGGTCCTTGTCCCATGAAGACGAATGTGAGACAAACTCATAATTCTCAACATCAACATGAGCTACACTAGATTATGCACCTGGAATTCCGGCACCTGCGCAGCATCAAGGCGATCCATGAATGTGGCAGTCTGGCGCGTGCGGCGGATCAACTGCACATCACCCAAAGCGCGCTGAGCCACCAGATCAAGGGGCTGGAGGATCAGACAGGCGTGGAGCTGTTCATCCGCCGCTCCAAACCAATGCGTCTGTCGCCCGCCGGCCTGCGGCTGTTGCGGCTGGCCGAGCAGGTGCTGCCCCAGGTCGAGGCGACAGCGGCAGAATTCGCAGCGCTGCGCGACGGCAAATCTGGCCGCATGCATATCGCCATCGAATGCCACGCCTGTTTCGAATGGCTGTTTCCCGTTCTGGAAGGCTTCCGCAAAACATGGCCCGACGTGGATGTGGACATTCGCCCGGGTCTGGCCTTTGACGCCCTGCCAGCTCTGGACCGGGAAGATGTGGACCTAGTCGTATCGTCCGACCCTGAAGACCTGCCGGGTGTCGAGTTTGTAGAGTTGTTTGACTACAACCCCGTCTTTGTCGCCTCGGCCCAGCATCCGTTGGCCAGCGAGGACTATGTTACAGCCGCCGATTTCCGGGATCAAACGCTCATCTCCTACCCGGTTGAACGGTCACGTCTGGATGTGTTCAGCCAGCTTCTGACCCCAGCCAAGGTCGAACCGGCCGCCATCCGGCAGGTGGAGCTGACCGCGGTGATCCTGCTGCTTGTGGCTTCGAACCGCGGGGTCGCGGTGCTGCCCGACTGGGTCGTGCGCGAGGTCAAATACAGCTCCGACTATGTCACGCGGCCGCTGACTGAAACGGGCATCACCCGCCGTCTTTTCGCGGCAGTGCGGGAAACCGATCTGGACAAGGAATATGTACAGGAGCTGATCCGCCTGGCGCGGGTCGAGGCGCGGAAACTGCAATCTACCTGACCGCCCGGGGCCACCAATAACCCCGGACTGCTTGCACACTCGTCAGATAACTTTGACAACCTGTTTGCCGACATTCTTGCCTTGCAACAGACCCATGAAGGCGGCAGGCGCGTTTTCCAGCCCTTCTGCAATGTCTTCGACATAAGCGAGCTCACCGCTGGCCAGCTTCGGTCCAACCTCGCGCAAAAAGTTCGGGTAGTTGTCAAAATGGTTCGAGATGATGAAACCGTTCACCGACAGGAACTTGACCAAAATATTACGCCACAGGAACGGGCCGGGCAGAGCATCCTTGGCGCCTGCGCCCAGATTGCCAGCGTTGTACCAGCTGATCATGCCACAGACTGGGATCCGCCCGAAATTGTTCATCAGCGGGACCACGGCCTCCAGCACTTTGCCGCCAACATTTTCGAAATAGATGTCGATCCCATCCGGGCATTCTGCCGCCAGATCCTTGCGCAGATCGGATGCGGTCTCATAGGCGCGATGGTCCAGGCAGGCGTCAAAGCCAAACGTGTCTACGGCCATCTTGCACTTGTCCGCCCCACCGGCGATGCCAACGGTGCGCAGCCCAGCCAGACGCGCAACTTGCCCGACCATAGAGCCAACTGGCCCAGTTGCAGCAGCAACCACCAGCGTTTCGCCCGCCTTGGGCTTGCCATACTCGGTCAACCCGAACCAGCCGGTGAAGCCCGGCATGCCCAGAACTCCCAGCGACGTGGTCAGCGGTGCAACCTTCGGGTCCACTTTACGCAGCATTTCCGCCTTCAGGCACCCATGGGTGGCCCAGCCAAACGTGCCGAAAGCATAATCGCCCGGTTTGAACACGGGGCTGTTGGATGCAATCACCTCCCCCACCGCGCCTGCTTCCATTGTGCCACCAATGGCCACGGGGTTGGCATAGGATGCCGCGTCGTCCATCCGCCCGCGCATGTAAGGGTCCAGCGACATGTAATGGACGCGCACGAGAACCTCACCTTCGCCAGGAACCGGGATCGGCGCGCTTTCATAACTGAAATTTTCCGCTGTAGGCGCACCCGTTGGGCGGCTGGCAAGTGCGATGCGATACATTTGGTCGGTCATTTGGTCCTCCACCTTCTCCCGCTCGTTGCCTGTTACGTTTGCCCGACGCGACACGGGATACAATGGTGACGCTGCGGTCGCATCCCCTTGGCAATCGCGCCGACCCCAAGTATACGCGCGGCCTGACTCACAGGAGACCCGGGCATGGTCGGAAGTGCAAACCTTAACATCATGATAAAAGCCGCTCGCAAAGCAGGGCGTTCGCTGGTCAAGGACTTCCGCGAAGTCGAAAACCTGCAGGTTTCGATGAAGGGCGCAGGAGATTTTGTATCGCGGGCCGATTTCGCGTGCGAAGCCATCCTGAAAGAAGAGCTAATGGGCGCACGTCCCACCTATGGCTGGGTCGGGGAAGAAAGCGACGAAATCGCAGGCGACGACCCAACGCGCCGCTGGATCGTGGACCCGCTGGATGGCACCACGAATTTTCTGCACGGGATGCCGCATTGGTCCGTCTCCATCGCATTAGAACACAAGGGCCAGATCGTGGCGGGTGTGATCTTTGATCCGGCCAAGGATGAAATGTTCTTTGCCGAGAAAGGCGCCGGCGCGTGGATGAATGAAAGCCGCCTGCGTGTGTCAGGCCGCAATCGCATGATCGAAAGCGTCTTTGCCACCGGCCTGCCCTTTGGCGGGCGCCCCGAACTGCCCGCCGCATTGCAGGACCTCGCGCGCCTGCTGCCAGTCACCGCCGGTGTGCGCCGATGGGGTTCGGCCGCTCTGGACCTCGCCTATGTGGCGGCGGGCCGGTATGATGGTTTCTGGGAAAGGCGGCTGAAAATCTGGGACATCGCCGCTGGCATTGTCATCGTCCGCGAAGCAGGCGGGCTGGTGACACCGATCACCGAGGATGGCAATCTGCTAGAAGACGGCAGCATCCTTTGCGCCAATAACGCAATCTTCGATCAATTCGCCAAGGTCATCCGCGGCTAGGGTCAGCGGCGGGGCACTTTCGGCACGCTGGAACGGGCGAATTTGTATTCCGCATCCGGGTGCGGCGGGTGCCCGAAAGTTTGCGACCAATACCGTTGCCCGCCCCGGCGCAGCCACAGCGGAATAGTCAGCACAAGCCCCACGAAGAACCCCCCGGCATGCGCCCAATAGGCCACGCCACCTTCGTCCGGGTTCGACGCCACACCGCCAAGGAACTGCAGCCCCAGCCACAGGCCCAGCATGATCCAGGCCGGGACCGGGAAGATTTTAAAGAACACGATGAAGATCAACAAAATATCGACCTTGGCCTTGGGGTACAGCAACAGGTAGCCCCCCATGACACCGGCAATCGCCCCTGACGCGCCAATGGTAGGCACTTCCGACCAAGGGGCCGCCATGACATGGATCACCCCGGCACCAATCCCGCTGGCCAGATAGAACAGCAGGAACCAGATATGGCCCATTTCATCTTCCAGATTATCACCAAAGATCCACAAAAACAGCATATTGCCTGCCAAGTGCATGAACCCGCCATGCAGGAACATGGAGGTGACGATTGTATGCAGATCAATGCCGCGTGAAACCTCGGCGGGAACAATCGCCCAATCATCGTAGAACGCCCACAGCACCCGGTCGTCCCCCATCATCGGAAGGCCGAGCAGGAAGACCAGAATGTTGGCCGCCATCAGAACGTAAACGACATAGGGCGCGCGGCCCGAAGGGTTATGATCGCGGATCGGAAACACAGGCGGCACGGTCCATGGAATGCGTGCCGGGGTCAAGTCATGTTATTCGGCCCCGGCCAACAGCTCCGCATTGCCGCCCGACGCGGTGGTGTCCACGCAGACATGGCGTTCGAACATCGCATGCCCCTGATCAGGCTGGCCTGTGATCAGCGGCAAAATCGGGCCATCCCGCTCCGACAGGGCGAGGTTCAGCACACGCGCGGTTTTTTCATCGCCCCACCAGATCACGCCGGAAAACCCACCGAGTGTCGTCAATCGCGCCGGGTCCAAATGTCCATCTGCCACGATCACGGCACCGCCCAGCACGGTCACGGCTGTGGCTTGCGCCACCACGGCCTCCGTCCCCGGACCAAGGCACAGCACTGGCGGACGGGGATGCAGAGTCAACCGGTTCAATTCGCCGGTCGGGCCAGGCAAGGACAGGGTCTGCCCTAACTGCGCTTTGGTCGCCGGCGGCAAGTCCTGCATTTCGCGATTCCATTGCCCCGGCACCTGCCTCGTAGGCGTTAGGCAGAACCGCGAGAGGTAGTGCGGTCCCCCAGCCTTGGGGCCTGTCCCGCTCAACCCTTCAGCGTCAAACGGCTGACTGCCCACAATGGCCCCGATCTGGTTGCGGTTGACATAGATATTGCCAGCACGCACCCGTTCGGACACGCGCTGCACGCGGTCATCGATCCGGGTTTGCAGCCCAAAGGTCAGCCCGTATCCGGTTGCATTGATGTCGTCGATCACCGCATCCAGCTGATCCGCCTGGAACCTTACGACGTGCAGAACAGGGCCAAACACCTCCCGTTCCAGATTGGCAATGCCTTCGACCCGGATCAGGGTGGGAGCAACAAATGTCCCATGCGCTGGAGCTACCAATTCCTTCAGAACACGCCCATCGATGCGGGCCTGGTCGACGTAGGCCGTAATACCCGCCTGCGCCTCTGCATCGATCACCGGTCCACAATCAGTGGACAGATCCCACGGGTCCGAAACCCGCAACAGGTCCATCGCACCGGTCAGCATGGTCAGTACGTCGTCAGCGACGTCCTCCTGCAGGTACAGGCAGCGCAGAGCTGAACACCGCTGACCTGCTGACTGAAACGCGCTTTCAATGATGGCTTGCACCGCCTGTTCCGGTAGTGCGGTGCTGTCCACGATCATCGCGTTCAACCCAACAGTTTCGGCAATCAGCGGGGTCTATTCGGCAGGTTTGGCCAACACGCCATTCCCCGCCATCAGGGCCGCCGCAATCTGACCCGACAAGATCGCAAGCGGGAAGTTCCATGGTGAGATACAGGCAAACACACCCACAGGCTCCGCCAGCCCGGCAGACCGCGTCGCGTAGTAGCGCAAGAAATCCACTGCTTCACGCAGTTCGGCCGTCGCATCGGGCATAGATTTGCCTGCCTCCCGGCAGAGCAAGGCAAAGATTTCACCATATGCTTCTTCGTACAAATCTGCCGCGCGGTTCAGAATCGCCGTACGTTCCTGTGCCGAAGCCCCCCAGACACGCGCCGCATCTAGCGCTGTTTGCACGTCCGCCTGATCGGCATACCGAACCATCCCAACCACATCGACATGCCGCGCCGGATTGCGTACCAACACCGGATCGCCACCTGTCACAGCACCGGCCAACAAGGGCTCGGCCTGCCAGGCATGTGCCGCAAACGGCTCTCGCGCCTGTTCTATTTGCCGCAGCGTCGGCGTATGGGTCAGGTCAAAGCCCTTGGCATTGGCCCGCTCCGGCGCAAACAGGTCAGGACCGCGCCGGATGCCACTGTCTCCTCCAAGCGCTTCGAACGGGTCGCGCGCCACCTCTTCCGCAAGGATCTGATCATCCACGATCAGGCTCACGAAGGAACTGTTCGCTCCGTTTTCCAGCAAACGTCGAACCAGATAGGCCAGCGGATCGCGATGCGCGCCAACCGGCGCATAAATGCGGCAGCGACTGCCATGCGCATCCTTAACTAGCCCATGTAGCGTTTCACCCATGCCATGCAGGCGCTGGAATTCAAACGTGCGATCATCCGCCATATGCAGGATCGCCGCAATCGTATGCGCGTTATGCGTGGCGAATTGCGGATAGATCCGGTCTGTCCGGCCCAGCAACTTGCGCGCATTGGCAAGGTAGGACACATCCGAAGCCGCCTTGGACGTGAACACCGGAAAGCCATCAAGACCCTCGACCTGCGCACGCTTGATCTCGCTATCCCAATAAGCGCCCTTAACCAGCCGCACCATCACCCGACGGTCATGAGCCTCCGCCATGTCGTAGATCGCATCAATCACGGCACCAGCGCGCGATCCATAGGCCTGCACTACCACGCCGAACCCATCCCAGCCCGCCAAAGCAGGTTCCGCCAGAACACGTGAAATCACCTCCAGCGACAAAGATAGCCGGTCGGCTTCCTCCGCGTCCACGTTCAGCCCCATGTTGGCGGATTTGGCAAGCACAGCCAGCGACCGTAGGCGCGGCACCAGTTCCCGCAATGCAGCCTCCCGCTGGGCCACTTCGTATCGAGGGTAAAGCGCCGACAGTTTGACAGAGATACCGGGTTTTCGCGAATATCATTGGAGGTGCAGGCTCCCGCAATTGCCGCAATGGCGCGGGAATAGCTCAAATGAAACCGCGCCGCGTCAGCTTCGGTACGCGCGGCCTCGCCAAGCATGTCATAGCTGTAAGTATCGCCGCGCTTCTCCATCCCCACTGCACGGTCCATCGCGGCGGTGATGGTTTCCCCCAATACAAACTGCCGCCCCATTTCCTTCATCGCGCGCGACACCGCGTTGCGGATCACAGGCTCCCCCACCCGCTTGATTGCGCTGCGCAACACATGCGCAGGACCCGGCGCATCATCGTCCAGTACCTTACCCGTCAGCATCAGCGCCCAGGTGGAGGCATTGACCAGCGGAGAGGTAGATTTGCCCAGATGCCGGCTCCAGTTACTTGGGGCGATTTTGTCTTCGATCAGCGCATAAATCGTGTCCGCATCCGGTACGCGCAGCAGCGCTTCGGCCAGACACATCAACGCAACGCCTTCTTCCGTCGACAGGCCGTATTCAGCCAGGAAAACCTCCATCAACCCCGGTGCCGTGCTGCCCCGCACTTTGCGAACAAGCTCTGTAGCCGATTTACAGATGGCGGTCCGGTCGGAAGAGGTCAATATCGCATCGGAGGCCAAACGGCCCAGTATGGCCGCCTGACCGGTGTAGGTCAGCGCGTCGATTTCGTAGGTTCTGCTGTCGAAAGTGAGAGTCATGGCATTTTCCATTCGAATGCCCTATGGTGACAGTCAAATTAGGGATTTTTCTCCCTAGTTCCTGAAATTTTCAATCTAATCGACTGGAAATTATCCAAATAACAATCCAAACGGACCGGAACGAATTAGATCGGTTCGACCGAGCGATTCTGCGAGTGCTCGGCGATCAGGGGCGGCTGAGCATTGCTGACCTGTCGCGACGGATCGGTCTGTCAAAGTCCCCAACTCAGGCGCGGCTCAAACGGTTGGAGCAGGCCGGGATCATCACAGGCTACCGCGCGCTTGTGGATCCGGTGCGATTGGGGCTGGAGTTGTTTACTTTTGTTGAGGTCCGGTTGACCGACACCCGCAAAACGGCGTTGTCCGCGTTCAACGACGCCGTCGCGGCGATTGGCGAAATTGAAGAAACGCACATGATCGCGGGTAAGTTCGACTATCTCCTGAAAGTTCGCACTGGATCCATGGCTGACTATCGCATTGTCCTGGCAGACAAAATTTCAAGCCTGCCACATTTGGCCAGCACGTCCAGTTATGTGGCGATGCAAGCGGTCAAAGATGATGGTACAGCGGGGCTGGCAAAGATGTGACTTGACCCGTGGCGTGTGCGATCCATTCTTTTAGTTTATGAGACTGATTTTTGTCTTCCTGACCCTCCTGAACCCGTCCTTCAGTTTTGCGTCGGATTGCCCTAATCCGCCAGACCACTCTGACACTTTAAACGCCTTGATCACCGAGGTGCGCGGCGCCACGAATGACCGCGAGGCAAAGCTTATCAGCAACCAGATGTGGAAGCTCTGGGCCGACGCCCCGGACGAACCTTCGCAGGCCTTGCTGGACAGCGGCATGCAAAAA
>JAEPNQ010000009.1 GCA_017643305.1 Marinibacterium sp.
TAAAATCTTGGCTAATCCGATTCCTTGCTCTTTGGATTTTGGGCTTTTTAGCGGCAGGTATCCCGCTCAGCGTCATGGGTATGATGTTTGGAGTTGGCTCCTACACAGTCGGCGCAGTCATTCTCGCGTCTTTGTTTAATTTGTGGAACCCCTTAGATAACCTACGGCAACTTATAATTGCATACTTAGTACTAGCAGTCATTTCAGGGATCTTCATCGGAATTATTGTGGGGGCGGGATAAGTTTTTTTTATGGCGACTGATACAATAAGCCGTTCTCTCAAAAAAGAGTGGATCAAGCGATTTATTGCGATCTGGATCTTGCTTATACTGTGTGCAGGGGTCCCATTTGGCCCCCTAGCTATGTTCGCTGGTTTAGGATCAGTGTCCGTTACATCTGCGATACTCGCATCAATAGTTAAGGCCTGGAAACCACAAGAGCATAAGAAAATCCTTTTATTTTTGTATGCTTCACTGGTAGCAATCAACATTTTTTTAATGGTCATACCGTTCTAACTCAAAAGCTATCTATGTTTAAAAAAACACCTCCTATTTTTGGGATACTTCAGAGCAGTGTGGAATTTTAGTCCCTAGGGATCTATCAGATGAAGTACAAGACAAAAATACTATTAATAGCGAAGCCGTACTTAAGCACGTTTTAGATACTGTACTTTGTGTTTTTGTCGAGCGTCCTAACAGGAACTCGTTGCTCCTGGGCAGATGAATTCGAGGAAGCGCAGATTGTAATTAACAATGATAATTTCAGGGTGGTAGTTGTTGATCTTGAAAAGGCTCTAGCTAGTAAAAAAGTTGATTTTCTAGGACGAATTTAGAACGGGAAACACTTGGTGCATTCTTACTAGAGGGGTGCAAAGGTGTCCTCACCGACCCCTTTGGAAATTATAAATTATTATCAAGAGCTGCACTTGAGTGGAATCATCTTTTAAAAAACTCAGCTGTTTTCGAAAAAGGTATAAACTGGCCGTAAAGCTGGGAGATTGAGCCAATGAAAAGTTGTTGCAACATTAAGATAGCTTAGACAAAGAAAAGCGTTTCCTGAAAGTTAAAGCGATATGTATGTCGAGTTAGCCGAAGGCAGATCGACCCTTTGGAATTGTGTTTGGTTACGATTTTCCATTCGAGCTTAGTTACGAAGGCAATGTCAGAAGCATCAGTACTTGAACCGGCAGGGGCTTGCCTAGCGTCTGGGCATGACCAAGCCCTCTCCTTTTCGCTACTTCAAAACGAGCCCAGGGATCATCCGCCGGGCCGTTATGATGTACGTCTGGTTCCCGCTGTCGCTCAGAAACGTTGAAGATCTCCTTCATGAACGCGGGATCAATGTAAGCCACGAGACAGTGCGGGACTGGTGGAATAGGTTCGGTCCGATGTTTGCCTCGGAGATCAGAAGAAAACGGGTTCAGCAGCTTCGCGCCTACTCCAGGTGGAAGTGGCATCTCGACGAGGTCTTCGTGAAGATCAATGGCAAGAGGCACTCCCTCCGGCGCGCTGTGGATCATGAAGGCGAAGTGCCTGAGGCCGTTGTCACAAAGCGAAGAAACAAGCGCGCTGCGTTGAAATTCCTCAGGACACTGATGAAGCGCCATGGCGAGGCTGAAGAGATCGTAACGGATCGTTTTGCTTCCTATCGGGCTGCGCTCAGAGAACTTGGTACCACCAAAAAGCAAAAGACGGGCAGGTGGCTCAACAACCGGGTCGAGAACTCACACTCACCGCTTCGACGACGAGAACGGGCGATGCAAAGATTCAGGCGAATGCGAAGTTTGCAGAAGTGCGCCGCCGTTCATTCCTCCGTCTACAACCACTTCAACCCGGAACGCTCACTTACCCACAGAGATCACTTCAAGGAGGTACGCGCCGCCGCACTCGCTGAGTGGCGCGGCCTTTGTGCGGGATAAGGGACAACCTTACTGTCCTAGCAGAGACTGGTTCGCATTTGTCTGACAGCACCGACGTCAGACACCGTCAAATGACATGCTGTATGTTGCATGTGACGGGGCGGGCAACCTTGCCCTATGGCATGCTAGGAAGCGGGATCGCAAAGCGTGAGTTATTTTGCGGCTTTTACCTGCCGTTCAAGCTCTTTTCGCACAACCGCCGAGAACTCGGCTTCATAGACCTTGACGTTGTCTTTGATGATCGCCTCGAACGCATCCAGCGCCAGTGGGTCTTTCATCAACTCCGCGGCAAAGAACTCTGCCGCCTCTTTTTCGGACATGATCGCGATCTTCTGCGCGTTTTTCTTGAAGAACGCCTCCATCCAAACGCTGCCTTTGCCGCCGGATAAGATCGCTCGAACCGATCAGTTGCTCGATCCATTCATACAACTCTTTGCTATAGGCGTTAACGGCAGTTTCAGCCTTGCGTACCGCCGCCTCGAAATTCTTGTAATCCCGCCCACCGGCAATGGATTTCAGTTTGCGCACCGCCGCTTGGGCATCCTTGCGGGTCTTGGTGGGTTCATTACCCTTGCTGCCTACCCAGTTCGAACAAAAGAACGAAATAACCGGGAAGTCTTCGTTAACCTTGCGCTGCGTTTCATGCCGAAGCACCAAATTGTCGAAGCGCATCTCGAACCGGCGCAGAACCTTGTCCATCGCCGTGTTGACTTTCTTGAGATTGTCTTTCCATTCCTTTTCGGTCAGGGCGACCTTTCCCTTGGGGGTGGTCATGATATAGACCGTCACACGCGGATCGAGCAGCCAGACAACCGTTCCCACAGGAACCGGTTTCTTGACTTGCACGCATTTTGCGGCAACACCGTTCTTGGGATGCTTGAGAACAAAGGCAACGTCTTTGTTGCTAAATTCTTTTGCGACCTCCTCAAAGGGGCGGTCCTTCTTGAGCTTATATTGCAACCACATTCTCGACCCCTCGTCATGATGCCGTTGCGAATTTGTCCCGACATTACAAAAATGGCGTCTCGCTGGAGTTAAGGATCGCCCAAACTTGACCGTCGGAAAAGCATTTTCCGTCTCAAGCGGCGTCTACGGTCCAGTGGGCTGCAGAATCAGGCTGGGTCAGAGCGCGAAACCGCTGTGATCTGGCTTGACTGCGGTCAGCAACCAAATCTTTTGGGCCCAGCTTGATTTTTATTAGATACTTAGTTCGGTTGTCGCCGGAACGATGCTTTCAGGCGCAGGCGGACCGTAGCCCAATGAGCAGTACGGCCTGATCCTGTTGTAGTGGACGCGCCATCTTTCAATTGGGACTTGGACTTCCTTCAAGGTGTAGAGCAGCTCTCACCATTCGGTCAAACCGGCAAAACAGTCAGGTTTCGTATGGCAAAGACGAATGGTGCAGGACGATGCGGAGCGTGTTGTCGGGACCGAATTTATAGCCAAAGCTCTTATCGACCTTGGTGATCTGACCTTCCTTGTCGATCATAATCATCCACCCCATCCACATGGCCACATCCCCATGCATGAAGCTTGCTGCCGTTTCCGAAAGTACATCGCGCCATCCTTTGATACCGAAGCCGGAGTCATTTGGATAATCGGCGTCGTGGCCCACGAAATAGGAAAGTGCACCCTTCTTCGTGGTGCGAAACGTTGTCTGGCCACCACTCAGTGTCGGTTTGAACAGAACTGGGCCAAGGTCATACCCATAGGCCACATCCAGGATCTGGCTGGCCGTTTGCCTGGCTCCGTCAATACCTTCGGCCTCATAGGCTCGCGAGATCGAAACAAGTCCATCACCCCAGGCTCTCCGGGCCGCCTCAAGTTGGCTTTCTTCGATTGGCATATTCTTTGGTTTCCTCGTCTGGCTTCGGTTGTGTTAGGATACTATAAGGCCGCTTCCTCCACCCGACGCCAGATCAGGGACGGGCCGGAACCTTTCGGCAGGCTGTCGGGCCCCCTGTCGACCATTGCCGGCACCAGGCATTTTGTCCAGCCGGGTTTTCCCGACCGTGCCACATGGTGCGGAAGCAGATGCCTTTCTTTTTCAAACTGTAAAAAACGGCAGAGCTGGCTCTCCCCTGTCCGGCGATCAGTTTTTCCATCTCGTTAAGCGCTATGCGGTCAAGGCCGGTTGGTTGTCAAGCAGGTGCTGGCGACGCTCAAACGCGACGGCGGCGAAGCCCATTTGCCGTCGCAAAGGCGACCTTGAGCAGCATGTACAGATGCTGCCGGTGCGCCCGCATTGCTACCTTTCGTGGAAGGTGCAGCATACTGGGTTCAAGTTGCGGCTGGGTCACCGGACAGCACAGTGATTGCTTGAATCGAGTCTTGCAGGCTTTGTTGCGGGGCGACTAATGCACAACGACATCGGCAGAAACTTACGGCTTACTGCTTTGCGTGCTCCGAGCTGTCGAGCGACCCATTGAAGCGCCCTCGCCAATGAGAAGCATTGCGCCAGCTGTCGAAGGTCTTGCCGTCGAGATCGTCCCAAGGCTGGGCTTGTGCCGCCGCCCAGGCTAGGGCGAGGTTGCATGACACCGCCGGCTTCAATCCTTCGCCCAACCCGGTAAGGATCGGTCCGAGCGTGGCCATGCCTGTGCCCAACATGAGCACCGCATCCGCGTCACTATCGCACAGCTCCCTATATGACGTCAGCACACCGGAGCCCGTCATCGCGTAGATTGGGTGGAATGCGGTGTCTTGCAACGCTGGGCCAGCCTTGGCGGCGACCTCCAGACCAAAGCCTTCCCAATAAAGCACGCACGGTCTGTTCAGCGTCTCAGGATATGGCGTCAAGAGAGCGATCCGCCGTGCGCCCATCGCCCGTAGCGCCGCAACTGTGGCAAGGGCAGCCGTTAAGAAAGGAACACCAAAGCGCGCCTGCATTTCATCAACGATCTCCGCTTCGCGCGCCGCCCCAATCAAATACGACGCCCCGGTGCAAGCCGTCGCGATACACGTCACGGGCGCGTTGGCAAAGCGACGCGCCGTATCAGAAAACTGGGTTGTATAGTCGACAAGTCGCTCTTCAATCGTGTCTTTTTCCGAAACTAGGCGCGCATTAATCAAAGAATGTGCGGGCGGAAGCAAAGCCCAAAGCTCTGGTTCAACGGTTGTGTTGGCCTGCGGGGTGAGCACGCCCCATAGCCCATTCTGCCCGTACTCGACCCCCATCATAGCCACCCCAGAACGCCAGGCAGCCAAAGGCTCAGCGCGGGGAAGAGGATCAGCACGATCAAGCGCACTACATCTGCCAGCAAAAACGGTGTCACACCACGAAAGATGGTCCGAAGCGGTAGGTCTCGCGCCATGCCATGCAGCACGAAGACGTTGATCCCGATGGGAGGTGTGATCATGCCCAGCTCGATCACAACAATATTGACGACACCCCACCAGATCGGATCATACCCAAGCCCGATCACTAGCGGGTAGACAAACGGCAACGTCAGGACCATTGCAGCAATCGTATCGAAGATCGATCCAAGGATTAGGAAGAAGACCATCAAAAGGGCGATAACCGCAAGCGGCGGCAGGCCCAAGGCTTCAATCCACGCGACGATTGCCGCTGGCAAGCCAGACAGTGTTGCGAAGTAGGAAAACACTGACGCGCCAATGATTATCACAAAGATCAGACCGGTGTTCGAAGCGGTATCCCCGAGACTTGCAAGAAAGGACTTTCCGGTCAGCCGCCGCCGCGCAAGTGAGATTATCAAGGTCATCGATGCGCCGACTGCAGCGGCTTCTGTGACTGTGAAAATACCCGAATAAATCCCACCCGAAACCGATACCGCCAGCAACACAACAGCCCAACTGTTGCGTGTTTCGCGGCGACGTTGTGCCCAGTTTAACTGCTCACCACGGGGTGCCGTTTCAGGGAAGAGTCGAACAACGATCCCAATCGCAACGAAGTAAAAGACGACCGCCAGGAGCCCTGGCACAACGGCGGCGAGGAACAGAGTGATGATCGAATTCTCGGTCAGGATCGCGTAGAGGATCATCACCACAGACGGTGGCACGATCATGCCCAAGGTTCCACCGGAAGCGATGGACCCGGCTGCCAGCGACCGCGCGTATCCTCGTTCAAGCATTTGGGGCAAGGCGATCCGCGCCATAGTCGCCGCGGTTGCCACCGAGGATCCGCAAATCGCACCAAATCCGGCACATGCGCCAATGGTTGCAAAGATCAATCCACCTCTGCGGTGGCCGAGAAAAGCGTATGCCAACCGATAGAGTTCGTCAGACAATCCGCCCGCATGCGCAAAGTTTCCCATCAATAGGAACAGTGCGATCACAGCCAGGCCTTCTGCGGACATCGCCGAAGACGGTTCGGTTGCCAAAAGAGTGAGCGCCGGTCCGAAGCCGATAATCAGCCCTGTACCGGCGACACCGATCACACCCATTGCGATGCCCACAGGCACTTGCAGAACAATCAGCAGGAACATGGCTGCCAGACCTAGAAGTCCAGTCGTCAAAGGGTCGGCGACCATCAGTTACTCCCGCTCGACGTCTCAATTTCGGCTTGGGCAAGACCTTCGTGACTGGCCTGTCCGCCAAACAGCGCAGCGCGGAGCCAACTTACAAAGACAAAGACTTGCACCGGGACACAGGTCGCCATGATCATCGTTGTCACCCACCACCACGGGGCAAGCGGAATGCCAATGGTGCGCGTTGTGCGACCCGCATCGGCATATTTTCCAGTCAGTTTAACGAATTGCCACGCCAGGATGACAAAAAAGACCAACACAACAAAAGCGGCGAACGTCTCTAGCCAGGTGTTTACTCTGCCACCCCCGAGCTTACCAAAAACCCGGACGGTGACGTTGGTTTGACGCAGCAGTCCCGCAGGGAAGCAACTGGCGATCACCAAAGGATAAACCACTTCGCCATAATCTTTGAGGCCGTGGATACGAGGCGCATTGAGATAACGCGCCCCGCCGTCGAAAAAGATCAGAAAGGCCACGACTACCAACCCGGCGAACCCAATGAGGGCCACCGCTTGCGAAATGCTATCAATTTTTTGGGCGGTGGCCGTGGGGGCCATCACATTGAACCGCGCATCTCAGCCAGTGCTGCGACGGCGGCGTCATAGACAGCCTGCCCGTTTGGTGTTGCGTCGATCCAGGCCTGATGTACGCCTTGAGCTGCCTTGGCATACCCCGCCAACTGCTCGTCGGAGTATTCGACAATCTCGATACGGCCTTCCTCCACGATTCCGGCACGGATTTCTTTACCTACAGCCGTGTAGGCGCCGCCACCCATTTCTGCCATGGCCAAACCACCATGTGTCATGATCTTTTCCTGGGCCTCTGCAGACAGCGCGTCCCACTTGGATTGGTTCATCAATAACAGGAACGGGATCGCACCGGCAGGAACCGCATGCGCTTGATCAACCAATGGCAGTGACTTGAACGTGCGCATACCGGTCCAGCCCTGCACAGCGCCGTCCAATGTGCCGCGGTTCAGCGCTTCGTTCATTTCAGCCGAGCTGAGTGTTTCAGAGGCCGCACCTAAACTTTCCAGCCAGGAAGCATGGATGCCACCCACGGCTCGGATCTTCATGTTCTCGAGGCCAGAAAGATCGTCGGCCTTTGTCTTCAAGAAAAGTGCGTTGGGTTCAGCTGCAAAGAAGCCGATGACGTGAACGCCGTCGAACCCTGTGAGCAGACCCTGCTCATGCAATTTCCAGCCGACGACACTTGCTTCTTCAGCGGTGGTGAACAGGAAAGGAAGCTCAAAAACACCCATTTCGGGGAATTGCCCGGCTGTGTAAGAAGGCAGCACCCAGCTCACGTCCATAACGCCGTTTTGGACCAATTCGAACTGTTTGAAGGGTGATTTACCCAATGTCCCGCCCCAGAACCCCTGCAATTGAACGCTGTCGGTTTCCGCGCTGACCGCTTCCATCCAAGGTTTGATTACGCGGGACACACCCACTGATTTTTCGGGCACAAATGTCCCGATCTTCACAAGCTCTTGTGCGGTGGCGGGCAACCCCGCGAAAGTCACAGCCGCAGCAGCCAATAGTGTCTTGAAGTGTTTCATCACATACTCCTTGTCGGGTTATCCGCCCGTTTCGCCGAGCCGCCGCAATGGCGGAGGAGTCTTGGGCAGGGTGACGGTTTTTTCCTCGGTATAAAACGCTTCGCAGGCCGCGCCGCCTTCGCGGCCTACTCCCGAGTTTTTGTATCCGCCAAAGGGTGCGCGCAGTTCGCGCATCATGGGCGTATTGACCCAGACAATACCTGAGCGCAGTTGCTCGGTCATCGTCATCACAGTTGGCAAGTGATCGGACCAGACATACGAGACGAGTCCGAACTGCGTATCATTGGCGATTGCCGCGGCCTCATCTGTCGTGTCGAACGGCAAAAAGGTGGCGAACGGACCGAAGATCTCATCCTGCGCGGTGCGCGCGGTATTGCTCGGCACGCTCACGGCTGTTGGTGTCACAAAGTAGCCTTCGCCAAGATCGTCACGCCTTGCGCCACCCGTAAGCAGTGACCCACCATCGGCGCGGGCAGTCTCGACAAAATTCAATACGCGCATCATATGCGAGTGTGACGCAAGTGGCCCAAGTTCGGTCTCTGAAAGCGTAGGGTCGCCGACGCGAATGCGCTGCGCTCGTTCAATGAAACGACCCACGAAATCGTCAAAGATGGGCCGCTCTACCAAGATACGCGACCCGGCAAGACACTGTTGTCCGTTATTCGAAAAGATGCCTAGAAGTGCCCCGTCGAGCGCGCGTTCGTAATCGGCACTGGCGAAGATGATGTTTGCTGATTTGCCGCCTAATTCCATTGTGCAAGGAACCAGTCGTTGCCCTGCTGCCGACATGATCGATCGACCGGTTTCTGTTCCACCGGTGAAACTGATCAAGTCAACATCTGGATGGGCGACAAGTGCCGCACCCGTCACCGGGCCCCGTCCGTTCACGAGGTTGAGCACGCCTTCTGGCAGGACCTCTTGCAGCAGGGCAACCAGTCGCGCCAAAGCCAATGGCGTTTGCTCAGACGGTTTCAGAACGCAGGTGTTTCCAAAGGCCAACGCAGCGGAGATTTTCATCGTTGCCAATGCGACAGGCGCGTTCCACGGGGCAATCAACGCGGCCACGCCTACTGGTTCGCGCGCAACAGTTGTGAGGTATCCAGGAGTTTGGTCATACCGTTCGCCGGCGCGCTGACTGATGAAATCGGCGAAGAAGCGAAAGTTGTACGCTGCGCGTGCCATGTGACGCTCTCTTAACTCGCGCAAGAGTAGCCCTGTCGCCACGCATTCCAAACGGGCCAGTTCGTCTGCATTCTCGCGAATGATCTGCCCACACCGTTCGAGCACGGCGATCCTGTCCGCGGTGGGCAACCCCGGCCACGGTCCCTTGTCAAATGCGTGCCGCGCCGCCTTGACGGCCTGATCAACCGATGCCGCGTCATCCTCGGCCAAAACCGAGATTTGCTCACCTGTTGCAGGATAGAAAACCGGCAGTTCAAGACCTGCACCCAGTGTCGCACTGTTTCCGGCCCAACCTGTCACGCGGGTTGGAGGTGAAATCGGAAGGTCAAAGCGGGGATAATCATTCATGACATAAACGTGCCTCCGTTCACGTGAAGCACTTGTCCCGTCATGTAGCGAGACGCGCCGGACAATAGGAATAGGATCGGACCGGTGATGTCGGCCGGCTCTGCGACCTGCCCCTTGGGAATTGCGCGGGCATAAACTTCGAGGTCTAGCCCCATCTCTGGGTCTTCCTTCGACCGACCTGTGCCGTCGCGCGGAAAAGCCGTATCTACGGCAGATGGAGCAACACAATTCACCCTTACATCTGGGGCCAACTCCAACGCCAATTGCCGCGTCATTGCAGCGACACCAGCCTTGGCGACAGCGTATGGTCCATAACCCAGACGTGCAAAATGACCCAAGCCAGAACCTGTCATCGCGAAAGACGCTTCCTTGCACAGTTTGGATTTAAGTGCTCGCGCGACGGCGTAGCTCATAATCAAATTGCCGGTCAGCACCTCATTCCAGGTCTCCGCTCCGGTATCAGCGACGGAGCGATTATCTGCCATAAAGACCGACAAGTTTACCAATCCGACAAGATCAGATGGCAGTGCTTTGGTCGCATCTGCAAGATCGGTTTCCGAGGTCGCGTCTGCCGGAATGGCTGGCACATCAGGAGGATGTGCCGTAGTGGACCGCGGCAAATCGATGACGTGGACATCGTAGTCGCCAAGACCGGCTTCGGCTACCAAAACCCGCCCGATGCCGCCACATCCGTCGAGGATGGCCAGGGATCCGCTCATGCCAACGCCTCCGCCCGCCGGAGCCCTTCGATCATGGACGAACGCAAAAGGAATTCTCGTGCCTTCACCGTATCTGCAGCAGTTTCTTGCAAACTTCTGAGATATGCGCGGCGCTCAGCTTCGTCGGTGGTGTTCATCCGAACCCGGTTCTTGTCAGCTTGCGCAACGATATCATCGCGCGCAATAGGCCTTCGACGGGCCTCGTAGGTGTCCAGTCGCATTGGGTTGCCGCCATTTGCAACTTCAATGAGCAAGTCCGCCAGGCACCATGCGTCGTGAATGCCGCCGTTTAGACCCATCCCACCCTTCGGGCTATTCAGATGCGCAGCATCCCCTACGATGAACATCCGATCCTTTCGGTACCGCGCGGCCAAACGTCGATGTATCCTGTAGATGCGTTTTTCGACGATATCGATGTCACCCGCCTGAGGCAGCACTTCGCGGGTCTGCGCGCGGATGGATTTGTCCTCAAGGGCTTCTTTGGGTGACTGTCCTTGGACAGGGTGCAAAGAAATGCGCCAGATGTCTGGTAATCGCAGTAGAGAATAGGTTCCGCCCGGTTTCCAAATGTAATTTACTCCAGACAACCCGCTCAGATGGTCCTCAAACGGGAAATGCGTAGTCACAAGGATGGTGTTTTCAGGATAGGTTGCTCCTTCGAAGTCGCCCCCGATGGCTTGTCGCACCAAGCTGCGCGCCCCGTCACAGCCAACAAGGACACTACCGCGAACGACCTCACCTCTCACCGTTATCGTCACACCGGTTTCATCCTGTGACACACTGCTAACAGGGGAACCAAAGTGCACGGTTCCTTCCGACAAGCGTGCGGCAAGCGCTTTGCTGAGCAAAGCCTGGGGGCATTGCAATCGATAGGGATGCGCTGTGTCATCGTTTAGCACGGCCAGGTTGAATTCGGCCCTTTCACCGGTTGTATGCATCCGAATCTGCCAAGTTGGCGTGATGCGACCCGCCGCAATGAGTTCGGCTGTGATTCCGCTTTCGTCGAAATAGTCGAGGGTTGGAGGATGAAAGGTGGAGGCGCGCAATTGATCAGCAATTGAGCTCTCTGATTCAAATACTTGAACCGCAAGCCCTGCCTGAGAAAGCCGCCATGCGAGCGTCAGACCAACGGGTCCTGCGCCCACGATTAGTATCGGCTCCTGTGTGAAGTCCACCCTGCAAATCCCTTACGGTGTGCAAAGATGTTATTATAGTATACCATTATATCAACAGTGTTCTCTCAGATGGATCACCTTTTCGATGTCGACGCCTGATCCGACCCCCATGCCGCTCGACACTGCCAGCGGTGTGCCTCTCTACCGGCAGATCGTCGTAATCCTGACCAGCCGGATGAACGCAGGTACGCTGCGGCCCGGAGAAATGGTCCCAGGAGAAGCGACGGTTTGTGCTGAATTTGGTGTTTCTCGCATCACGGCCCGACGAGCCTTGAATGAATTGGCCGCAATGGGTCGCGTTGTACGCGAACGGGGCAAAGGTACGCGGGTATTGCCGTTTGACAGTGCCCCTGCCGCGATGACGGCATCTATCGACGGTTTACTCGAGAATGTCGGCCATATGGGGCGGACCACGACGGTCGAAGTATTGGACACCCAATACCTACCGGCCACGACAGATGTGGCCGAAACTCTCGAACTGCAGGAAGGCGCATTCGTCCAACGGGCCGTCCGTGTAAGGGCCTTGGGTGGCGCACCGATGTCATACCTCGTCACGATCATCCCCGAAGACATAGGTCGTCGAATCGAAGGCAAAGACTTGTCAGAAACACCGCTACTTTTGTTGCTCGAAGAGGCCGGTATCCCGGTGGCTGCAGCCACGCAATCAATCAGCGCAACGGTGGCAGATGCAGAAGTCTCGAGGGCGCTTTCGGTACCAGCTGGTTCACCACTTATTGAAGTGAATCGTTTGGTGCGGGATGCAGCCAACCGCCCGGTCGAAATGATCCGCGTTCTGTATCGTCCCGAACTGTATCGCTTCGAGATCTCAATGCGTCGCGTGACTGCAGAGGCAGGTCGCACCTGGGAATCCGAAGCGCCAGACCGCCTGCGTAGCCTCTAAATCGCCATCTATTCGCTGCGGATTAGGTTCACTCAAAGTCAGCCTAACTCCTCCTGAAATGTCTGACTTGCACTCGCGGCGAATGGCTGGAACATGCTAAATACCGTGACAAAGTTCCAGCCTGCGTTGCGCATCGAGTGCGTAAAGAAATCCGGACAGATGTCCTCCCTCTGTCTAGTGAAGAAGGGATAGACCAGGGGAAGTAAAAATTCCATGTCTGGAGCAGGTTAGATAAGCTGACAGCTTCATGGTTGATGTGTCCCATTTTGTGTCATACTCGACCATTCAGCCGCTAACCCTATGATTTATGAGGGAAATGGAGGCGAGTACCGGAATCGAACCGGTGTACACGGATTTGCAATCCGCTGCGTCACCACTCCGCCAACTCGCCGCCGGTAGGGTGCGATGGGCGGTCTAGCGGATATGTCGCAACGCTGCAAGAGCCGCTGCGCGTCATTTCGCGTTGCGGGCCGTTGCCGGTCGGGTCGGGATATGGCAAAGACCCGATTAGCAAAAACCGCAGAGTTGAGCCCGCCTATGACCGATTTCGCCGCCCGCCGTTTGATGATGGTTAACACTCAGATCCGGCCTTCGGACGTAACCAAGTATCCGATCATCGATGCCATGCTGGATGTTCCGCGCGAACGGTTCGTGCCGGACGGGCAAGCTGAGGCGGCGTATGCCGGTGAAAACGTGGCCATTGGCAGGGATCGGGTTCTGCTGGAGCCGCGCACGCTGGCCAAGATGCTGGATGCACTGGATGTGCGCGACGATGAGCTGGTTCTGGATATCGGCTGTGGCTACGGCTATTCCGCTGCTGTTTTATCGCACATGGCCGAGGCTGTTGTTGCCGTGGAAGAAGACGAAACGCTGGTTGGCGAAGCACAGGGCCTGCTGACAGATGTGGGCGCGGACAACGTGGCCCTGCAACAGGGGCCACTGACGGCTGGGGCGGCCGAATTGGGACCGTTTGATGTGATAATCATTCAGGGTGGTGTAGACACTGTGCCTGATGTGCTGATCGACCAGCTGAAAGATGGCGGTCGGATTGCCTGCCTGTTCATAGAAGGCGAGCTGGGCGCAGTGCGGATTGGCATCAAACATGCGGGCCGGATGAACTGGCGGTTTGAATTCAACGCAGGCGCACCGATTTTGCCCGGTTTTGTTGCTGAACGGGCGTTTGCCTTGTAGCGCCAAACCGCTAACATGGCGCCGAGTCGGGGGGAAGCCGGGGGTGTAGAAACCGGACCGGCCGCGCCGCCAGGAGGCCACGATGTTCAGAGCAGCTGTCACTCGAATTACGCGCGTCATGGGGGCAACCGCATTGTCGGTTGCGACGATTGTACCGTCCGTATCCTTTGCGGAAAACCTCGCCGATGCTTTGATCGGCGCTTACAAGACCAGCGGTTTGCTGATCCAGAACCGCGCATTGTTGCGCGCGGCGGACGAAGATGTCGCGATTGCGGTTTCGTCCTTGCGCCCGATCATTGACTGGACCGGGCGGTATACGATGTCGACGCAATATGCGCGGACCTCTGGCATCGTGACGGATAGCGGTGGTACGGATGTGTTTTGGGGTCTGACGGTCCAACAACTTCTGTATGACGGGGGTAACTCCCGGCTGCGGGTCAAGGCGGCTCAGGAAACGGTGCTGGCCACGCGTCAAACTCTTTTGAATGTTGAACAATCCATCCTCTTCCGGGCCGTTGTCGCTTATATGGAGGTGCTGCGCACCGCTGAAATCGTACGTCTCCGGGAAAACAACGTGCGGGTGCTGGGCGAAGAACTGCGCGCTGCACAGGACCGGTTCGAGGTAGGGGAAGTGACCCGCACGGACGTTGCGCTGGCGGAATCGCGCCAGGCTGCTTCGCGGACTGGCTTGGCTGTTGCCCGCGGTGATCTGGTGAATGCGCGCGAAGAGTACCTGGCCGCGGTGGGCAACCGCCCTGGTAACCTGTCGACCACACCGCATCTACCGAAACCGCCAGCGAGCCTGGAGAGTGCGCAGGCGCTGGCGCTGCGTAATCACCCTTCGGTTTTGGGTGCACAGCATCAGGTGGCTGCTGGGGAATACAATGTGCAACGGGCAGAAACGCTGCTGGGGCCGACGGCATCGGTGGTCGGCGATGTTGGTTTCACCAATACGTATAATTCGACTGATTATCGCGAATCCGCATCTCTGGCGCTGAGGCTAAATCAGCGGCTGTATCAGGGCGGTGCTTTGTCCGCTGGCGTGCGGCAGGTCATGGCATCGCGTGACAGCCTGCGGGCCAACCTGCTGACTGTGAAGGAAAATGTCAGTCAGGATGTAGCGATCGCCTATGTTGGGCTGCGCGTGGCTGAGGCCAGCCTTTCCGCATCCGAGGCGAACATTCGGGCGGCGCGCATTGCGTTCGAAGGGGTTCGGGAAGAGGCCAAGCTGGGCGCGCGGACAACTCTGGACGTGCTCGATTCTGAACAGGAACTGCTCGATGCACAGGCAGACCGGGTCACAGCGCAGGCATCACGGTATATCGCGTCTTACCAGCTGTTGTCTGCGCAGGGCCTGCTGACGGCGGAACGCCTGCGTTTGAATGTGCCGATCTATGACCCGGCAGCCTATTACAACCAGGTGAAAAATGCGCCATCCCGCTACTCCAAGCAGGGAGCCAGTTTAGATCGCGTCTTGCGCTCGATAGGCAAGGACTGACAATTTTTAGTATCAGTTGTGGAAAACCCGGCAAGTGGATAAACTCTGAACTGTGGTCAGAGTGGAAATCATAAAATGTCAGAGCCCGTTTCGAATGCCGAGATTGAGGATGTTCTGTCGTCCATCCGCAGACTCGTGTCCGAAGACACACGAACCACGATCCACAGCCGGGTGGAAGAAGAACCCAGTGCAGCCGCACAGGGCCGGTTGGTTCTAACCCCATCCTTGCGGGTCACCAGCGACGAGCCTGAACAGCTTCCTTCGGAGGATCAAGCAGAACAAATTTTTGATGTTTCGCCGGATCTTGCTGAGCCCGCCGCGGAGTCGGACTTGGACGAAGACTCTGCTCACGTCGACGAAGAAGAGGTGTCAGAGAAACCTTGGTCCGACCCTAGTGCAACCCTCTATGAAGCTGCCGCGAATGCAGAGGTGGAACCGGACGTGGAAGATGCCGGCGAGACGAACGCACATGAAGCGGAGCCGGAGTTGCAGTCATCCGACAACGAAGCTTGTTCTGATGACGCGTTGGAAGAGCCCGAAGCCGTTTCTGAGGTCTGGCACAAAGACGCACAGGATGCCGAAGACGCTTCCGAATACCAGGAGCCGAAAGACGTCGGGCTGGCAGGTGCAGTGGAAGTGGTTGGCGCTGCCATGGCAGAAACTGAAAACGACCAATGGGAACCGCATGGCGATGAACCCCCAGATATCAACGTTCCGGAAACAGAGCCGCTGGAATGGCAGGACGACGACGGCGAAGCCGACGATCTGAGCGCCCCGACCGTCACATACATTGATGATAATTTCGACGAAGACGCGGACGACGTCGAATTGTTTGCCGATGACGAAGCCGTTCTGGACGAAGCGACTTTGCGGGAACTGGTCACAGACATTGTCCGAGAGGAACTGCAAGGCGCTCTGGGGGAACGGATCACGCGGAATGTGCGCAAATTGGTACGGCGTGAAATCAACCGTGCGCTAAGCGTGCAGGACTTGGAATAGTGTCTTACTGACAGATCGAAAATAGTAAAACGTGCCCATTAAGGGCGCGTTTTCGTTTTTGAACAAGCAGTTCGGCGTGTGTAGGCTCAGGCAGCTTCCGCCTGGGCAGCCGCATTGCGGCGTTCGCTTTCTTCACGCGACAGTGCCACGGAGGTCCGAACTCCACGGCCGACAAATTCCATAAGACCAGTGACAACGCGTTCGTTCGGGTCGATGCCAGCGCAAGAAAGTACCTCGCGCCCGTCACGAGAACGGGCCCAGCGGGCGATCTGTTCAGGACCATTGCCATACTTCTTGTCGTCGGCGATTGCATCGTCCAGCGCAGCCAGCACAACAGCTGCAAAAAGTTTACGGGCACGGTTGCCTTGTTCTGTGTTAAAGGCCGTGCCGTCAACGAAATCTCGCATCTCGTTTCCCTTGTTTTTCTTGCTCTTGTATTTTCGGCGTGACGCTCTTTATGGCGAACTTGAAGCGATTCGGATACCCCGATATTGCATAGCTAATATGCACCAGACGCATATCACAATGCTTACATAACACGAAATAACGTTGTCTTGCCCCACCCGATCTTGAGTTATATAGGGCGGAACGAACGCGTATCAACCGTCCATGAAGGTTTACTGTCATGCCCAAAATCAACGGCAATGAAATCCGCCCCGGCAATGTTCTGGAACACAATGATGGGCTGTGGGCGGCTGTGAAGGTCGACCATGTGAAGCCGGGCAAGGGCGGCGCATTTGCACAGGTGGAGCTACGCAATCTGCGCAACGGGTCCAAGCTGAACGAACGGTTCCGCAGCGCGGACAAAGTTGAACGCGTGCGACTGGAACAAAAAGACATGCAGTTCCTCTATGAAAACGACGGCATGCTGGTTTTCATGGACACTGAAACTTACGATCAGGTTGAACTGCCGGTGAATATTCTGGGCGACCGCCGACCTTTTCTGCAAGATGGAATGACAATTGTCGTCGAATTCTACGAAAGCGAGGCGCTAAACGCGACCCTGCCACAGAAGGTCACCTGTCAGGTTGTAGAGACCGAGCCGGTCGTAAAAGGCCAGACTGCAGCCAATTCGTTCAAGCCCGCGATCCTGGACAATGGTGTAAAGGTTTCGGTCCCGCCTTTCGTGGGACAGGACGAAATGATCGTCGTGAACACCGAAACCATGGAATACGCCGAACGCGCCTAACCTAGCGGAGGTTTGGGTTCCGCGCAGCCATTTCGCTCAGCAGTTCGAATTTCACGCGTGTCGCGCTGACCTGCCGATAGAACGCGATGAGGAATGTGGTTGGCCCCTGTAGCCGGGCCAGCCCAGCTGTCGCGGCCACCACGGTGCCTACGTCCGTGCGCTCGTCGATCACCAGCCAACCGCCCATTAGCAGCACGGCCACCGTGCCGCCGCCGCTGAGCGCACTGATCACGAATTTGGTGCTCAGCTTCCAGACAAACATTCTGCGCCGGGTTTCATAGATCCGGTCAAAGTCCTCAATCACCGATTGGCTGACGGTCTGAAGTTCAGAGCCCAGCACCGCATCGGTCGACTGGCGCAGCACGTGTACGCGTTCCGCCACCAGCCGGTTGACCTGCTTTTGTGTCAGAAGCACCAGGAATGCTTGTGGCGTGATGATGCATAATGCGAGCAGGCCCAGGCCGGGCTGTGACGCAGCGATAAAGATGACAACAGATAGCAGCGTGCCGATCTGCACAACAGGGTCGGAAAACGCACCGCCGGTGAATTTGCCCAGCTCCTCGGCCTCAGCCGAAATCATCGTGGCAAGAGTACCTTCCTTAAGGTCCTGCCGATCTCCTTTGAACTTCTCCACCGCGCTTTCGTAGATACGGGCTCTTAAAAACCGGATCGTGTCTTCGCCCAGTGTGCCGGATTGGAAGCCCAGCACCCATTTGAAACCGAGGCTCAGCAGGATCAACGCGAACATCTCTATGCATAGGCGCAGCAGTTCATACTGATCTGCACTGCGGTCAGACAAATGGTTGACGATGTCTTTTTGGTATTCCAGCGGAACCGCTGCCAACCCGGCAATGATGACCGACAGGACGATCAAAATGATCTGTCGTTGCCAGCTGATCCGCCAGATCGCTGAATGCATCCGGAACATGGGCCCCTCCGCCGTCGTCTGGACCGAGGGTGGCCCGCCGAGAACACAAGTGCAAGCTGGTGTCGTTATTCAGCCAGCATCGCAACACCATCGGCTGTCATGTCGTCGGAGATCCGATCGAACCGCAGATAGGCAATGCCGCGTCCGCCGCTTTGGGTAAACACGGTGCCTACAGGTTTTTCGCCAGACAGGATCAATGTGCCAACCGGTACCGGCGCGTCCAGAGAAACCTGCCGCAGACCTTTGCGTAGTTCAGTTTTGTGTTTCATCCGCGCGGTGACTTCCTGCCCGACATAGCAGCCCTTACGAAAATCCACACCATTCAGCGCTTCGAACCCGGCTTCCAGAATATAACTGTCTTCGCTCAGCTCGATGCCGCATTCGGGAATGCAATGGGCCACGCGGATCGCGTCCCAATCGGTACCATCGTCAGACTCGGGGGCATCGGAATACATGCGCCAGCCCATGTCGGGGTGCCGGGGATCGGCATATGCACCCTCGGGTGGTGTGCCGGTGCCGCGCTGCAGGTGCCGCCCGCTTTCGGAAATCGTAACGTCGGCGCGCAGCTTGTACATGGTCAGCCGCTTGATGGTGGCATCGGCTGCAGCTTCGGGCAGATCCAGCAGAACACTGTCGCCATCCGGAGCCAGGAAAAAGTCGGTCAGGAACTTGCCCTGCGGCGTCAGCAAAGCGGCGTAAACCAACCCGTCATCTAGCCCTGCCACGTCATTTGTGACCAGATCCTGCAGAAATTTCCGGGTATCTGGCCCTTCAAGCCGCATAATCCGACGGTTCGACATATTGCTGCTCCTTGCACGATCTTCTGGGTGATATATTGAATATTCCCGAATTGAACAGGGGCACCAACGTGACCGCTTCACTTTCCATCGTGGTTCCGACGCTGAACGCAGAACTTCATCTGCCCAGCTGTCTGAGCGTTCTGGTCGAAGGTGTTCTGGGCGGTCTGGTGCGCGAATTGATCGTTTCAGATGGCGGATCGGAGGACCAGACTCTGCAGATCGCGGACAACGCCGGGGCACTGATCGTGCGAGGAGCCGCGTCGCGCGGGGCGCAGTTGCGGCGCGGGGCGGATGCCGCGCGGGGGGATTGGTTGCTTTTCCTGCATGCAGATACAGTGCTGGACGTGGAATGGTCACTGGCCGTGGGGGAACACCTGCGGAACCAGAACTGCCCGGCCTATTTTCCGCTGGCGTTTGATCAGTCGGGCCTGTTTCCGTGGACATTTGCCGGCTGGGCCAATCTGCGGTCGCAAGCGTTTGGCCTGCCTTATGGTGATCAGGGGTTGCTGGTGTCCCGAGCCGATTATGACCGCGTTGGCGGCTTTCCGGACCAGCCCTTGATGGAGGATGTGGCGATTGCCCGCGCATTGGGACGGCCGCTGATGGCGCTCAGCGGCCGTGCCGTGACCAGGGCGGACCGATATCGCCGGGCCGGGTGGGTGCGGCGCGGGATACGCAACCAGTGGACCTTGATACGGTATTTCGCCGGGGCTGATCCTGCGGCTCTGGAGGCCGCTTATCGGCGCTAGGCGTGTTGATTTCAGATCGTGCCGGGTTTCTTAAGGTGTGATCTAGCCGAAAAGACGGCGCGTTAGGCGGCCCAGCCAGTTCGGTTGCACCGCGGCTGCTTCGGGTGCGTTCCGCGCAATGGCCAAGGCGCTGGCGGTATCGACCAGCGTTTTGCCGTCCTGGAATTGCAGGCGATAGAGATCGGCATAGATCCCACCGCGTTCGAGCAATTCGTCATGCGTGCCTTCATCCACAACCCGGCCGCGGTCCATCACCACGATCCTGTCCGCGTTGCGGATGGTACTGAGCCGGTGGGCGATGACCAGGGTTGTGCGCCCGCCCGACAGCTTATCCAGCGCCGATTGCACCACCTTTTCTGACTGTGCATCGAGCGCGCTGGTGGCTTCGTCCAGCAGCAGTACGGGCGTGTCACGTAGCAGGGCACGGGCGATCACAACGCGCTGGCGTTGGCCACCGGAAAGGGCCGAACCACGAGGGCCCACCTCCGTTTCCAGCCCGGCTTCCAGCTTGGTCAGGAAATCGGAAACATGAGCTGCGTCCAGCACCTCATCCAACTGGTCCTTGGCCACATCAGTCCGTCCCAGCAGCACGTTTTCGCGCAGGGTTTCGTCGAACAGCAACGCTTCCTGGCTGACCACGGAAAACAGGCCGCGCAGGTCTTCCAGCGACATCGCGCGGGCTTCGACGCCGCCAATGGAGATGGTGCCTTCCTGTGGATCGACCAGACGGGTCAAGACGTTGAAGATGGTGGATTTGCCTGCACCTGAAGCCCCAACCAGTGCGGTTGTCTTACCAGCCTCGGCCGTGATCGACAGGCCGTGCAGTACTTTGGTATCGCCATAGCGAAGCGTGACGTTTTCCAGCCGCACATCCGGCAGACCGGTTGGGGCAGCGACGGGATTGGTGGGGGAGGTCAGACGGATCGGCGCGTCCAGCAGATCCTTGATCCGCTCCATTGCGGCGGCGGCCACTTGCCAGAGACCGCTGATGTTACCAAGTCGGCGCAACGGTTCAAAGGCCAGACCCATCGCGGTGAAAAAGCTCATGAACTGACCAACAGTTTTTTCACCAGAGACAATTTCGCCGCCGCCATAAACCAGAACCGCCAGAAATCCGAGACCAGCCATGACATCCATTAGCCCAGGGATGGAGGCGGAGCCGACGGTTGCCCGCACTTCGCGCTGGATGAAATCTTCGGTTTTTTCGGCGTATTGCTTCTGCTGGTGCGACTCCAGCCCGTTCAGTTTGATCGGGACGATACCGTGAAATACCTCATCCAGCCGGGTGGCTAGCGCTGCGCCCAGGTCGCGGGCGGACCGAGCCTGTCTTCTCACAAACTTTTGGACGACGGCAATGGGAAGGAACAGAATCGGCAGCCCGATCAGCGTGACCAGCGTCCAGCGCCAATCGATGCTGATGGCCACGCCCATCAGAGCGATCAGCGCAATCGCGTCGCGCCCGGCCCCGGTGATGACCGCGCGCCAGACATCATTGATGGCATTCACGTCCATCTGAACCCGCTGGATCAGAAAGCCCGGTGGATGCACGTGGTGGAACGCACCGTCCTGTTTCATCGCGCGCGCCAGAAGATCGAGCCGCAGCGCGGCGGCAGTGCGCAGCGAAATGCGCGCCATGATGGCCTGTTGCACCACGCCGGAGACTGCTCGCAGCAAGAAAATACCCATAACCGCCATGCCCACCTGCGCGATGGCCCCGGTGTCGCCGCCCACAAATACATCGTCGAACATCGGGCGCATCATGTAACTCAGCGCGCCCAGCGTGGATCCTTCGAGCGTCATAAAGAGCAGCGCCAACAGGAGCCAGCCGATGTGCTTGTGCAGGTAGTCCTTCCACAACCATAGCAGCAATTCCTTGCTTGTGGCTTCGGGCCCCTGTGTCATCCCAGCAGGCTCCAGCCCTTGAACCCGGCCTGTATTGCGGGCCGATCATATTCGTTGCGCACCCAGTCTTCGAACAAGAGAGGCGACCGCGCATTGCATTCGGCATACACGTCCAGCATGTGGTCCAGAATGCCCACATGACTGTTGCGGATATGCAGATAGCGGGGCGACAGCATGCGGCGGGCTCGTTCCACTGGTTCGCCTTCCATTACCATGAGCCAGATCGTCGAGGCCAGCCCGGCGCGGTCGGCGCCAGATTTGCAATGCATGACAAACGGGCGTTCGATACGCCGGAACACGGCAATCAGGTTCAACAGCTCTTCCTGCGTGGCAGCGGCGCGGGCCTGCATCGACGTAGCGTGCAAGGTCAGCCCCAGTTCCTCGCAACTTTGCAGCTCCGTTAAGTAATGCGCCGTATCGCTGGCCCCGCGCAGGGTCAGGACCGTATTGATCCCGCGGGCCTTGATGCGTGCGAGCCGCCCATGTGGAGGCTGGTTCGACCGATACACGCCTGGAGCGACCTGGTGAAAATTGGTCCAGACGGTCCGCAAGAAGGCGTGGTCGAAAAAGTTGTTATACACCCATGCCTTGCGTTCATTCCCAGGCACGGTCGGGTCCACGTTGTAATGTGCGCGAATGCGTCCTTCCAGGCGGACAATTTCTTTGGCGAGGCCCATGCCAATCCTTTGTTCTGACCGTGCGCTGCCAGCCGCAGCCGCGCCGAAATAAAGTGTCGCGCCCGGCCGTTCAAGGTGTCGGATCAGATTGACGCGCCGTGGCAGGCAGCTAACTTACGCCTTGCTCTTACAGGAACCAACCATGACCGCCAACATCAGCCTTTCACAGGGTCGCGCCTATATGGCGATCCCCGGCCCATCTGTTATCCCCGATCAGGTGCTGCAGGCCATGCATCGCCCAGCACCGAATATCTATGCCGGTGAGCTGGTGGAGCTGACCCACAGCCTGGTCCCAGATCTGGCTGCGGTGGCGCGCACATCCGGCAGTACCGCAATCTACATCGGCAACGGGCATGCGGCGTGGGAAGCAGCACTGGCCAACACGGTTGCGCCTGGTGAAAAGGTGCTGATCCCGGCCACAGGACGGTTCGGACATGGCTGGGCGGATATCGCTCAGGGGCTGGGGATCGATACCGAGATCATCGATTTTGGCAAATCCAAACCGTGGGATGCCGACCGCGTGGCTGAAGCCCTGAGGTCGGATAAGGGGCATGAGATAAAGGCGATCCTTGCGGTGCATGTGGATACGTCCAGTTCGGTCAAGAATGACATTACTGCATTGCGCGCGGTGCTGGACGAAGTCGGGCATCCCGCGCTGCTGATGGCAGATTGCATTGCCTCGCTTGGCTGTGACCGGTTCGAAATGGATGCCTGGGGCGTCGATGTAACCGTGACGGGCTGCCAGAAGGGCCTGATGGTCCCGCCTGGCATGTCCTTCGTGTTCTTCAACGACAAGGCTCAGGAAAAGCGGGTCACCATGCCGCTTGTCAGCCGGTACTGGGACTGGGAGCCGCGCGCGAACCCAGCGGAGTATTATCAGCATTTCGCAGGCACCGCGCCGACGAATCACCTGTATGGTCTGCGCTGCGCCTTGGACATGATCCATGGCGAAGGAATGGATCATGTCTGGGCCCGACATGAACGGCTCGCTCGTGCTGTCTGGGCCGCGTGCGAGGTCTGGGGCAGCGAGGGGCCGTTGAAACTGAACGTCGAGGACCTCGATCACCGTTCCTGCGCCGTGACCGCGCTTCGCATCGGTTCACCCTTGGGCACGGCGCTGCGGGAATGGACCGAACATAACCTTAACCTGACGCTGGGAATCGGGTTAGGCATGGCGGAACCGGGTGATCCGTCATGGCACGGGTTTTTCCGATTGGGTCATATGGGCCATGTGAACGGCCAGATGATCTTGGCATTGCTGGGTGGCCTTGAAGCCGGCATGGCCGCACTGGACATTCCGCGCGGGCGTGGCGCCTTGGACGCGGCAGCGGCGGTGATTGCGGGGCAATAAGGCTGCTCAGCTGCGGCGCAGGGCCAGCCAGGTGATCCCCCGGTTGAGCCCGGCACTGATCATAAGAACGGGCAGCAGCCCCCACAGCCCCCACAGCCCCCATATCACCATTAAAACCGACATTAGGTTGACCCAACCCATAGTCAATGCCGCGTTGGTGTAATTCGGTGCTGGTTGCGGGTGACGCTGGTCCATGCGCTGCTCCGTCTTGTGTGGGCAGAAAGGTTAGCGCGGCTTCCGCGAAAGTCAGGCAGTTTTTGTATGGGCCTGCCGGCTCAGCGCAGCTCCGCCAACACTTTGGGCAGCGCCGCCTCGAACGCGTTCAGGTCCGAACGGGTGCCCGCGCTGACCCGAATGCACCGGTTTTGCGGGGCGGCAAAGGGCATGCGGACAAAGATCCCAGCCGCCACCAGCCCATCCAGCACCGCCTTGGAGAAGGTCCCGTCGCGGCCACAGTCGATGGTCACGAAATTGGTAGCAGAGGGTAGGGGGTCCAGCCCATTTTCATGTGCGATCAGAGAAATGCGGTCGCGCGCGGTAGTGATTTCCTGTTGCACATGGGTGATCCAGGCCTGGTCTTCCAACGCGGCCAGCGCCCCGGCCTGCGCAATCCGCGTCATGCCGAAATGGTTGCGCACCTTGTTGAACGCGGTGATCAATTCACTCGCGCCAATGGCATAGCCCACGCGTGCCCCGGCTATTCCGTAGACCTTGGAGAAGGTCCGCATTCGCACGATGCGCGAATCTTCGATGTCCACCGGCACGGCCGTGCCTTCGGGTGCACATTCGACATAGGCTTCGTCAAGCAGCAGCAGCGTGTTGGCGGGCAGGGCGTCCATTGCTTGAAGGATCTTCCGCCCGCTGCGCCATGATCCCATTGGGTTGTCTGGATTGCACAGATAGACCAGCTTGGCGTTCACCTCCGCCGCTTTGGCAAACAGTAAAGCAGGGTCCTGATGATCGCCGGTGTAAGGAACGGTGTGCAAATCGGCGCCAAACCCTGCCACGTGGTAGTTGAAGGTCGGATAGGCACCCAGCGACGTGACAACCGCATCCCCTGGCCCTGCCAGCAGGCGCACGACATATCCAAGCAGTCCGTCAATCCCTTCGCCTACCATGATGTTGCTGGGTTGCACGCCGTGATGCGCAGCCAACGCATGCACGAGATCATAGTTTTCTGGATCACCATATTGCCAGACATCGCCCGCTGCCGCCTTCATCGCCTCCACCGCACGGGGCGACGGGCCGAAAACGGATTCGTTAGCCCCGATTCGCGCAATGAACGGCGCGCCGCGGCTGCGTTCCTGGGCTTCGGGGCCCACAAAAGGGACAGTTGCGGGCAGGGAGGTGGCAAGCGGGGTGTAACGTGGTCCGGTCATACCGCCACATAAACGCAGGCGGTTTTGGGCGGCAACCCTGTCTATCGGGCCTATCTGTCAGGCCGTGTCAGGACATAAGCCGCGCCGACCAACATCAAGGTGCCCTGTGCCACCAGCACCCAGACTGGCAGGCCCATTGCCAAACAAATCAGAAAGGTGACCGACATGACCCCGCAGGCAGTGTATTTGATCATGCGGGGAATGGCGCCAGTCGCCTCCCAATCTGCGATCATCGGACCAAAGGTGCGGTGTCTGATGATCCAACGCCGCAGCATGGGCGACCCTTTACTGAAACAGAATGCGGCCAGCAGGACCAATGGCGTCGTCGGTAAGACTGGCAGGAAAATCCCGACAATGCCCACGCCCAATGCCAACAGCCCCGCCAGGGTCCAGATCGGCCGCAAACTGGCGTGGGACGAATACATGTCGTGGGGCAATGGCTTCTCTCGCGTTTCCGGTTGAAATAGGGACGCGAACTTCAATTGCAAATTCGTGCCCCGACGTTGCGCTGGTCTCTCCATCAAGTTCAAGGCACCTTGCCAGCAGCTACAGGATGAGGAGATTTAAACATGTCCCGCGTATCGGTCGAGTATAAGGATCACATCGCGCACGTTACCCTGACACGAGGGGACAAGATGAATGCGCTGGATGGCAAGATGTTCGAAGCCATCGTCGCCGCCGGGCAGGAGGTGGCCGCATCGGATGCGCGCGCAGTCTTGTTGTCGGGTGAAGGCAAAAGCTTTTGCGCTGGGCTGGACCTGTCGAATTTTGCCTCTATGGGGCAGCGGGATCCGGGCGAATGGCTGCTGCCGCGTACCCATGACGATGCGAATGAGTTGCAGGAAATCGCCATGATCTGGCGTCGTGTTCCGGTGCCCGTGATTGCCGCGCTGCAAGGCGTTGTCTTTGGTGGCGGTTTGCAACTGGCATTGGGCGCGGACATCCGGATCGCAGCGCCGGGGACCCGCATGTCGGTCATGGAGATGAAATGGGGTTTGGTGCCCGACCTGTCGGGCATGGCATTGCTGCCAAATGTTATGCGGTCGGACGTGCTCCGGTTGATGATCTACACCGCGATGGAGGTCGGCCCGGAACAAGCGGAACGATGGGGACTGATCACGGAGATCAACGATGACCCTGTCGCACGGGCCACGGAACTGGCGGCCTCCATCGTGGACCGCAGCCCGTCGGCCATGCGGGCGGCCAAGCGGCTGATCGAATTTGCAGAAGCCAACGACCAGGCCGATGTGCTTCTGCGCGAATCCGTTGAACAGGTGGAACTGATCGGCAAGCCTGACCAGATGGAAACCATCGCGGCCCAGATGCAGGGACGCAAACCCAACTTCAAGTAATGTGCGCTGCGGGGCGGGCTTGCGAACCGACCCACCCGCACCGTAAACAGGCAGGGCCACTTAAAGGAGCCTGCCGATGTCTGCCAATGTGACCGTCGTTGACCACCCTCTGGTGCAACACAAGCTGACCTTGATGCGGGACAAGAACACGCCGACCGCTGTGTTCCGCCAACTGCTGCGCGAAATCACACTGCTTCTGGCCTATGAAATCACGCGTGAACTGCCGATGACGACCAAATCGGTCGAAACGCCCCTCGAAGAAATGGATTCCCCCACGCTTGCGGGTAAGAAGCTGGCCCTCGTGTCAATTCTGCGGGCGGGCAACGGCATGCTGGACGGAGTGATGGAGCTGATTCCCTCCGCCCGTGTCGGTTTTGTCGGACTCTACCGGGACGAAGAAACGCTGCAGCCAGTGCAATACTACTTCAAGGTACCCGAAGGACTGGACGACCGGCTGGTCATCGCGGTGGACCCGATGCTGGCAACTGGCAATTCCAGCGCGGCAGCGATTGATTTGCTAAAGAAAGCCGGGGCCAAGGATATTCGGTTTCTTTGCCTGCTGGCCGCGCCGGAAGGCATCGCTCGTATGCAGGATGCACATCCTGACGTAGGAATCGTGACGGCAGCCGTAGATCGCGGGCTGAACGAAAAAGGCTATATCATGCCGGGCCTCGGCGACGCGGGTGATCGAATGTTCGGCACGAAATAGCCGGAGCTAACGCTTTACTCATCAGGCAAAATGCGGCATCTTTTGCTCAACATCTTGTGGGGGCAAGCATGCGGCTAACTAGGATTATTGCGATCGGTGTGATCGCCGCGTCCATCGCAACAAGTGCCAATACTTGGGTGAATGCGCAGACCTTGCGAACGGCTGGGCCGCCCGCCGAGTACCCGCCAGAAACTTTCAAAGGCAAGCAGTACGTAGTCAGCCGCGGGTGTATCTACATTCGCGCCGGCGCGGATGGTTACACCACATGGGTGCCGCGTGTGACCAGTGACCGCAAGGTCGTCTGTGGCTATAAGCCGTATCTTTCTGCGAGCGAACGCGTGGCCGCGGCCCCGCCTCAGCAGCGTCCGGGTGAAGAGCAGATCACCATCGCACCGCCTGCAGCTGCCCCCGCAACGGCCCAGCCAGACACAGCCCCCTCCACACGGACTGCGGCGGTGGCCCCCGCCGCGCCCAAGCAGCCTTTGGCGGGTATCATTGGTGGCAGTGGTCCGTCTCCGTCACCAGGGCCCAAGCCAACGGTTTATCAGAACCCAGCCCCACCCAAGGCCAAATCCAAGGCGCCGGCGCTAGCACCGAAGCCAGCCGTTCAGGCAGTGCCTGCGCCCACGCCCCGCACGCCTTCTGCTGGCCCCGCCCCCATAGTCATTGCGGGTCCGAGCATTGCCAGCCAGAAACCGGTTGCCCCTCCCACCGTTCAGACGGCAGCAGCCCGACCCAAAACCACTGTCAGATGCTCCAACGCGTCTGACTTTAGTCAGCAATATATCAATGATGGCAGCCGCTATCCCGTGCGGTGTGGCCCGCAGGCCAAACCACCATATCCGGCTGGTGCATATCAGTATTTGACAAATGGCGGGGCAGTGACCTCCGACACGCGAGTTGTTCCGCGCCATGTTTACGACAGTCGGCAGAACACGCAGAACGTGACTGTGCCCAAAGGCTACGCGACAGTCTGGAAAGATGATCGGTTGAACCCCCACCGGGCCGAGCGGACGCTGGCGCCGTACCAGCCGCGGCAGGGTGTGAGCATGCCGAAGGGGTATCGCCTGGCATGGTCAGATGACCGCTTGAACACGCAACGGGGCGGATCAGCCGCAGGCGATAGCCAAACCAGCCAGATATGGTCCGCAACCCTGCCGCGAAGATTGAACAAGGTGCCAACCGACCGTCGCGTGGTTAAGAACCCGAACCCGCAGAACCCTGGTCTGCCTCGGGCGCGTACTCCGACCCGGTCGGAAACCAAACAAGCCACTGCAGCCACCCGACAGCCCGCGCGCGTGCAACCCGCTGGTAAGCGGCGTTATATCCGCGTGGCGACATTCAACACCGACGCCGAGGCGCGCGCCTCGGCCCAGGCATTGGTACGCAAGACCGGCCTGACGGTGCGGCTGGGCACCCTGACCCGCAAGGGTAAGACTCATCGCGTGGTTATGGCAGGCCCCTACACCACCGATGCCGGCGCCAGCTCGGCGATGTCCAAGGTGCGTGGTGCAGGGTATTCTGGCGCGCGGCTCAGCAAGTAAGCCGTCGACCCCTGCACTACATGCGCCGTGCGACAACCGTGGCCAGCACGACGGTGGTGATGATCCGAAACACGTGATGTAGCGCCACGATCAGCGGGCTGAGGTTCAGGCTCAGCGCGATAAGGCTCATTTCCGTGACCCCACCGGGAGCAAAGCTGATGAGCAGTGAGGGTAGGTCGAAACCGGTCAGAACATGCAGCCCATGAGCAAAGCAGGCGCCGATAGACAGGAACATCACAACCGACAGCGCACACATTGCAAAAGCCCGGACCAGAAGTGATCGAGAAATGCCGGAAAACGTTGTGCCCAGCCCAACACCGACGACCAGTTGCGCCAGATACAGCAGCCATGTCGGACCCTCTGCGTGGATCACCCCGGATGCCTGCAGTGCCGCGCTCAGAAGCATCGGGCCAATCAGGATTCCAGCAGGCAGCCGCAGTATGCGGCCCAGGACAATACCCACGGCGGCGATGGCAATTGTCCAAACCAGGTCGGGCAGTGCAGAGGTGCCACCATCCAATGACACGCCACTGGCGCTTCCGACTGTTACCCCGGTCCATAACAGAAACAGGAACGGCACGGTGACAACCACCAGGATCACGCGCGCGAAATGCTGGACCGTAATGGCCTGAACGTCTGCGCCAAACTGTTCGGCAAATGTGATCGCCTCGATCAAACCGCCCGGCATGGCCGCGAAAAACGCGGTTCGGCGGTCGTAGCCTCCAACAATTCGAAACAGGGCAAACCCAGTAGTCTGTGCCACCAACACGAAACACGCTACCCCGGTTAGCGTCAGCCAATAGGCGGAAATTCCGTCCAGCAGGTCGGGGGTGAAACTCTGTCCGATCATAACGCCAATAGTGGCCGTAAAGAACCGACGCAGGGGCTGGGGAAACTTCTGGCCGAAGAGCCCCCGTCCCTGTGACCGAATCGAGACAATGGAGGTTGCGACCAGCCCGCCCACCAAAAATGGCATCGGAAAACCGACCAACCAGGCCAGACCACCACCAATGGCCCCAACAAGAAATTGCAACGCGATGGCGCTGAAATTCAGGCCATTCCAGGTTTTGTCCATGAGATTCAATTGGCTCTGCATGAGCCGGACCCGGCCCTGCGCCACAATCAACCCAATAGCAGGTAAGGTCAATTCCAACCTTCGCAAGTGCAGGACTGGTGCCTTGACGCATAGGCCCTCCAAAGCCGAAGGTTAGGAAACCGGGTCAGTTCCCTGCGAGCGATCGGGATGGGCAGATAGATCTTGCAGGCAAAGCCAACGGACATGGATTGTTCCGTCCCGTTTCCTTCGTGCAGCCGCAAATGCGCATTCAGCGCATGCATGAAAGGAGACCAAAATGCGGGTATTCACAGTTCTAGGACCGTCCCAGTCAGGTAAATCCACGCTTGTCGAGGCATTGGCCAGCCTCGATGGGCGGGCAACCAAGTTTGGCTTTTCGGATATTCTGGACCTGACCAGCTTTTCCTATCTGGGTGATGACTGGACTGCGATCGACATCGCGGGGGGGGCGGAAAACCTGCCTGCTGCCGGTCCGGCACTGGCGGCAAGTGATGCGGTGGTGCTGTGTGTTCCCTCGGATGCGGACAGCGCGGTACAGGCCGCGCCTTATCTGCGTCTGATCGATGAGGCGGAGCTGCCGTGCTTTCTGTATGTGAACAAGGTCGACACGATGTCGGAACGGATGCGCGACATCGTCAGTTCCCTGCAGGCATATTGCAGCCACTCCCTAGTTCTGCGCCAGATCCCCATGCGGGAAGACGGACGCGTTATCGGTGCGGTTGACCTGATTTCGGAGCGGGCGTGGAAGTATCAGGAAGGGCAGCCTTCGGATCTTATCGAAGTCCCCGACACGCTTATTGGTCGCGAACAGGAAGCACGGGCGGAGCTGCTCGAATCCATGGCGGATTTCGACGACACGCTGCTGGAGCAACTTATCGAAGACAAACAACCTGCAACGGATGAAATGTTTGACATCGCCACCCGCATCGTACGCGGCACCAACCTGATCGAAGCGTTCATGGGCGCAGCCCGGCAGGGCAATGGCGTGACCCGGATGATGAAATCGTTGCGCCACGAAGCCCCGTCTTATGAACGGCTGCTGGATCGGCTGGGCGGGGACGCCACGGCGGTCGCGCTGGCGGCGGACAACAAGAAACATGTGGGTAAAATGGTGGCCGTGCGCGCCCTTGCTGGCCCGGTTCAGGCTGGCGAAACGCTGGGTGGTGGCAATATCGGCAATCTGACTGCGCTGGACGGCAAGAGCCCGGTGGGGTCCATTGCACCGGGTGAGATCGCGCTGGCGGTCAAGTCTGATCACCTCGTCGGTGGTCGCGCCCTTGTGGCGGATGATCAGCGTAGTCTACCGGTTTGGGCTGATGCCCGCACTCCGGCTTATGAACGCACCGTCAGCCCGATCAACGAAAGGGATGATGTGCGTCTGTCGGGCGCTCTGGACCGTCTGACAGAGATCGATCCGGGCCTCATCCTGCGAGCGGATGAAAGCACCGGCAGGGCGGTTCTGGCCATGCAGGGGCCCCTTCATGCACGGCGGATTTCCAATAAACTGGCCGAAGAATTCGGGATCGAAATTGAATTCGGTACTGTCCCTGCGGCCTACCGGGAAACCATCAGCAAGACGGTGGAACAACATCACAGGCACCGCAAACAATCTGGTGGGGCGGGGCAGTTTGCAGACGTCCTGATCCGGCTGTCGCCTATGCCCCGTGGTGCTGGTTTCGAGTTTGATGAAGAGGTCAAGGGTGGTGCAGTTCCGCGCAACTACATCCCAGCCGTAGCCACCGGGGCCGAAGATGCGCTGGCGACCGGACCAATCGGATATCCGGTTGTTGATGCCAAGGTGGTTTTGCTGGACGGCAAGCACCACGCGGTGGACAGTTCGGACTTTGCTTTCCGGACTGCGGGTAAGAATGCGGTGCGCGAAGCGGTTGGCGCCGCCGGGCCGCAGACGCTGCAACCGATCCTTAGTGTTTCGGTGCATGTGCCATCGGTGTTTGCCGGGGGGCTGGTGCCTACTATCAGCGGGCTGAAGGGGCAGGTTCTGGGCTTTGAGGGCCATCCAACTGCCATGGGCTGGGACGTGTTCAACATGCTTCTGCCTGCGGCGTCGAAGGAAGAACTATTCCGCATGCTGGGCAGCGCCACGCGCGGAACTGCATGGTTCGAGGCGCGTTTTGACCACTTCGAACCTGTCAGCGCCGATGAGGTTGCATGCGCCGAAGCGTCAGCAGGCATGGAAACCGCCTGATCTGTTGCAGTAAGCAAGCCTCCGCCGGTTGCCGCAAGGGACGGGCGGAGGGTATCTTGCAACCGGACCTGGCGGTCTTACCTCGTTTGTTGTGTAACTGGAAAAGCGAACACACCATGTGGAAACAGATATGCGCCATCGCGCTGGCGGTCATGACTATGTCGACTGAAGCCGCGCTGGCCGAAACCCGGCAAGTGACAGGTTCAGTCACATACCGCGAACGCATCGCGCTGCCGCCTGGCGCAGTCCTCAAAGTGAGCTTGCTGGACGTTTCGCAGCAGGATGTGGCGGCCACGGTGATATCTTCGGACAGTATGATATGTCGGGCGTACCGACAGAGTTTAGCCTGTCCTATAACAGCGACGTCATTTCAGATGCCCTGAGCTATTCGGTCCGGGCGCAGATTACGTTGTCGGGCAAACTGCTCTACACCAGCACAACGGCCAACCCGGTTCTGACGCGGGGCGCAGGCGATCATGTGGACATTATCGTGCAGCGCGTCGCATCCCAAACCTCGATTCTCGGAACAAGCTGGATTGTGGAACAGGTTGGCGGCGAAACCGTTACTCTGGACCGTCCGCAGACCATCCAGTTTGGCCAAGACGGGTCGCTGGCGGTATTCGGCGGGTGTAATCAGTTCAAAGGTAACTTTGACAACAACGTTGGTCGGTTTGCCTTGTCACGCGGGATGGCCGGCACGCTGATGGCCTGTCCGAAGGCGATCAACATGCTGGAAACCCGGTTCATCGATCTGCTCCAGCAGGCCGAACGGATCGACAATGATGGCAGTGTTCTTGTGCTGTCTGCCGAAGATGGAACGGTGCTGGTGCTGGCGCGCGCAGACGGGTGATCCCGCCTGCGCACTGGGCCGATTGTAAAGGGTGCGCAAAACGGGCGCAGAACTTCCCCTGACGCCGCGTATATGTCCGCCCCTTCGTCATAGGCGTGGCCATAAAAGGCTCTATTCGGACCAGAGAAAACAACCCGTCGGTGCCGATTTTCGTAGGCTAACGAGGCGACACCACTCGGAAGCCCGTCGAGGCTGGGTACACGATCTGCCACACCCTTATGCGGGAAATCCTCGGGCTGCGTCCGTACGCTGCCCGATCAGGTGAACCGGGCCCGCAACCCGGCGGTGATCGCAAAAGTCACGGCGGCCACGCAAACAATGGATGGCCCGGTGGGTGTATCGAACAGGAACGACATGCCCAAACCGGCCAACGCTGACGTCGCGCCGATGCAGGCTGCAACAACTGCCATCGTCTCCGGTGCACGCGTCAACGGGCGGGCTGCGGCGGGAGGGATCACCAGCATTGCAGCGATAAGCAGGACGCCAACCACCTTGATCGCGACGGCAACGGTCAAGGCCAGCGACAAGGTCTTCCCGCAGGTGGCTTTGGCAACTTCGACCCTAGCATCGTGATCGCCCGAGGCGAGGGCAGCCATGTCTGGGATGAGGTCGGCAATGAGTATATCGATTATCTGATCGGGTCAGGTCCCATGCTTTTGGGCCACGGCCACCCAGAGGTCATGGAGGCTGTGCTGGACCAACTTCCTCGTGGCATGACGTTCTTTGCAAACAACGCCAAGGGAATTGAACTGGCCGAAGCCATCGTGGATGCCGTGCCATGTTGCGAAAAAGTTCGGTTCGTCGCCTCTGGTGGCGAAGCTGATATGTATGCCATCCGGCTTGCCCGGGCTTACACCGGCAAGGACAAGATCCTGAAGTTCGAAGGCGGATACCACGGCATGAGCGCCGAGGCCCAGATGAGCCTTGCACCTAACAAACGCTTAAACTTTCCCCAAGCTGTGCCAGACAGCGCCGGCATCCCGCAAGGCGTGACAGATCAGATGCTGATCGCGCCATTCAACGATCTGGCCGCGGTCCATCATCGCCGAACCGCTGCAAAGGATCATCCCCGCCGCACCGGGCTACCTCCAAGGGCTACGTGATCTTTGCAACAAAAACAGTGTTTTATTGATATTCGACGAAATCGTCACCGGCTTCCGTTTGGCCTATGGCGGCGCACAGGAGCGCTACAATGTCACTCCGGACATCTGCACGTTGGGCAAAATCATCGGCGGAGGTTTCCCCCTCGCGGCTCTGGGCGCCAGCACTGAGATCATGCAGCATTTCGATAAAGCCGTTGTGGGCGCCGACAAATGGCTAATGCAGCTGGGTACCTTGTCAGGCAATCCAATCGCTGCTGCCGCGGGCCTTAAAACCATGGAAATCCTAAGCCGAGAGGGCAGTTATGACCGCCTGCGCGCGATTGGTAAAGCACTGCAGAAGTTGCAAAGCACTCTGCTGGATGAGGCGGGTGTCGCTCATAAAGTATGCGGCGATGAAACGCTGTTTGACATCTACTTCACAGAAACAGATTGCCGCGATTACCGGTCTGCCAATCACGACGACCCTGCGCGAAATGCGGCATACAACAGAGCCTTACGAGACAACGGCATCTTCAAATCTCCCGGCAAACTATACCCATCACTAGCGATCACACAAAGTGATCTGGAGCAGACGAGAGACGCTGTGCAGCAAGCAGTCAAGGCACTTGGAATGAGCTAGGGAGATTTTGGCTCTGACGATTTGATACCTGAATTAAAATAGTCGCATGTCGGTTTTTGTAGGATCTACAATATGATTTTTTGCCCTCGCAACGAAGGTCTGCTTCCCGCCCGCTGAGCCGAAGCGTTTGAATTTGGTCTTTCCACTTTGCGTCCTAGGAGAACGGCCGTTTTGTCCGCAAAGCGGACAATCAATCAAGCTGCTGCAAACTACGGCTGCAAGCCCAGAGCCGACCTTGCTCAATCGCTGGGTTTGATCGCTTCCAGACCTCTGGCTGAGTTGGATTCATTTTTAGATCTTTCGGTGACTTACGCTGTACAAACAAAAAGCTCTCGCCGGAATAATCCATCATCAATTGCGCGGAGCTTAGAACGCCAGTTCTCTAAACGCTCTGCAGCCTGTTGGCGTCCTAAGATGGCCGTAAGACCGTCTTGAAACTCTTCATCGGCGCTGATCTGTCGGCTACAGCTGTCCCGGTAGGCCTGAGTCAAATCAAATAGCTCTGCTTGGTGCCATCCCGTCTCTTCGAGGAGGATGGAATAACTGGTGTCAGCTTCGACAAATTCCGGTGCATTCGCGAGCGCCCGTTCATAAGAATTGGCGCTTAGGCCTGGTGCCAAAGATATGACGGTGAATGCCATGGTGCCACCCTTTCGAATTACTCGCCGGCAATTCTCCAGAACCCCGCGTTTTCGAACAAGACAACACAAAAGATCGCTATGGCAAACTGCATCAAACTCTTCGTCGGAAAATGGAAGGTCAGCGGCATCTGCAACATGAAATTCTGCCCGTTTGGACAGCCCTTCCTCTGCCGCGCGCATTTTCGCGATTTGCAGTCCATTTTCAGGCAAGTCGACTAAACAGACTGAACAGTTGCTTTGCTTGGCAAGATACAGGCCCGGCCAACCGGTGCCCGATCCCAGGTCGATCAACCGAGTTGCCGAACCAAGTCGAAGAACAGAAACAAGTTCGTCGGCCTGCTCTCGCGTCGTCCAGCTGTTTCCACCGTAGTCAGAGCCACAAACCTGACGCTCGATCTTTTTCATGATCGGGTCGGTTGTTTTGGCGTAAGCGTCCTCAAATCGCTTTTTAAGCGCCAGTTCACCTCGGGTGCAGCAAAACGCAGACATGGTCATCTCTGATTTCCTAAATAAACAAGCGTTAGCAGGAAATGCACCCGATGTCCGCTCAGTCCCGCTCTCCAGACATTCGCACGATCCGCAGCAAATGTTCGGTTCCCGCCCTTTTGTCGAATGCTAAGCCCCAACTCCTTCCATTTAAAGCGGCGAAAGCAAGACGCACAAATCGAGGGCCAACCTCATCTAAATCATGCGACTTGCGACTGCAGATGCACTTAATAGTAGAGAGATTTGCCTCAAAGTTGAGTCCGATGATGTCACTCGTCCAAAGTGGTCACATCTATAGGTGACAATGCAAACTTAAGGGCAAATCGTGCAAACTCATGCGCACACGATGTGCAAAATTATGAGCAAAATCCGCGAATGTCTGCAATGAAATCAATGGATTGGGTGCAGCATTATGCGCATAACTGCAGCTGCGTATTTCAGAACTGGACCCCTTGGGCATCCAGATTGAGCTTGGACCGGACTACTATCCGGCGCTTTTGCGGTCTCTGGCCGACGCGTTGACCGGCTGTCTGGCAGAGCGAAGATCGCGCGTTCCGCGTTGGCGGCTTCGGCCTGGTGACCATGCCGGGCCGTTTTGATTGATGGCCATTTGGAGGACTATGCTGCGAGCATGTCAAAATCATCTTGAACCAAGCGAACCAAAGTATCGGCATCGGCCGTAATAAATTTGACCTGAATGCAGGTCGACTCAGTCAATGGACTTGTTCTTGCAACAGTCGAACCACATGGCTTCGTCCAGGCCTATCGTGTGATCTGGCCCAGTTCTGATGAACTGCAATCCGGCCGGATCCTGATCACCCGTTCAACATCTTCGAGCTCCAATTTAATATCGCAAGCAGATGTCCCGTGCCGCCATGTGCCGGAGTTTTCTGTGAAAAGGCGAAACACGTTTTCTGGCGGCATCGGGAAGATCACGGATTTCTCAATCGGCGGGACAACCCCGCTTGTTGTTTTATCCGTCGCCGCGCTGCGTGCGCCCACGAGGCAAGCGCATCATCCCACAACAGGTTCTGATAGGTCCGCAATTCCGCCACGGCATCAGTCGCAATCGCATAACCCCGGCGCGCGCCGGGGCGGGAGGCAGTCAGCAAGCCACAGTGCGACAAAACGCGAAGATGCTGCGACACCGCAGGCCGGGAAAACCAGCAGTTGCCCGGTCAGGTCACCCAACGAAAGCTCGCCATTGCGCAAGTTCTGGACGACCTGGCGGTTGGTTGGATCGGACAGGGCCGACAGCACACCTTCCGGGGTGCCAATTTGGTTAGCCATGGCCTTACGCAGGTTTTGAGTTACGTATGAGCCAAGTTGAAACCGAAGCTGTCCACCGGCCCTTGAAGGTCACTGACCGGGCAACTAAGACTCTTTCAACCGGGTCCGCACAGGACCCCGCTGACATGAAAAGGCAGGCCACACATGTACGATCCCGTCGACACATATATGAACACTCTTGTGCCCATGGTGGTCGAACAGACCAGCCGCGGCGAACGCGCATACGATATTTTCTCTCGTCTGCTCAAAGAGCGGATTATTTTCATTAACGGCCCAATCCATGACGGGATGAGCCACCTTGTCGTGGCCCAGTTGCTGCATCTGGAGGCCGAGAATCCCTCCAAGGAAATTTCAATTTACATCAACAGCCCGGGCGGCGTTGTGACCTCGGGTCTCTCGATTTACGACACAATGCAGTACATTCGCCCGAAATGTTCCACATTGGTGATCGGTCAGGCGGCATCCATGGGATCGCTTCTACTGGTCGGCGGTGAGGAAGGCATGCGCTTTTCCCTGCCCAACAGCCGAATAATGGTTCATCAACCTTCCGGTGGCTATCAGGGCCAGGCGAGTGACATCATGATCCACGCGGCTGAAACGCAAAAACTCAAGGATCGTCTGTATGAAATCTATGTGAAGCACACGGGCCAGTCCAAAAAAGCCGTGGAAAAGGCGCTGGACCGCGACAACTTCATGTCGCCGGAAGAGGCCAAGGATTGGGGTCACATCGATGAAATCGTCGACAGCCGTCCCAAAGCTGACGACGCTGAAAGCTGAGGCATAGGCTGGCTGGCTAGCCACTCAGACGTCGCACCGGGGTATTTTGCGATTGTGGCGCATGGTTGGCTGGCCTAAGCTCCTCCTAAATGTCCTGCAGGTGCTGGCAGGCGGCAAAAAACCGAAAGGTGGACCATGGCAACGAATACCGGCGGTGACAGCAAAAACACGCTTTATTGCAGCTTTTGCGGGAAAAGTCAGCACGAGGTTCGCAAACTTATTGCTGGGCCGACAGTGTTCATTTGCGATGAGTGCGTCGAACTGTGCATGGACATCATCCGCGAGGAAACGAAGGCTAGCGGGCTAAAAGCATCGGACGGTGTTCCGACGCCCAAAGATATCTGCGAGGTTCTGGACGATTATGTGATCGGTCAGGCCATGGCCAAGCGGGTTCTGTCAGTGGCGGTGCACAACCATTACAAGCGTCTGAACCACGCTCAGAAGGCAGGAAGCGATATTGAGCTTGCGAAATCCAACATCCTGCTGATCGGTCCCACCGGTTGCGGTAAAACGCTGTTGGCGCAGACGCTGGCGCGTATTCTGGATGTACCCTTCACCATGGCAGACGCCACTACGCTGACCGAAGCTGGTTATGTGGGCGAGGATGTCGAAAACATCATCCTCAAACTTCTGCAAGCCAGTGAATACAACGTGGAACGCGCGCAGCGCGGTATTGTGTATATAGACGAAGTCGACAAGATCACCCGCAAATCTGAAAACCCGTCGATCACCCGTGACGTATCAGGTGAGGGCGTGCAACAGGCGCTTCTGAAACTGATGGAGGGCACCGTGGCCTCCGTCCCGCCGCAGGGCGGGCGAAAGCATCCGCAACAGGAATTCCTGCAGGTGGATACCACGAATATCCTATTCATCTGCGGCGGCGCCTTTGCGGGGCTCGATAAAATCATCAAGCAGCGCGGCAAGGGTTCGGCCATGGGCTTTGGCGCCGATGTGCGCGATGAAAGCGATGCGGGTGTCGGCGAAACCTTCAAGGATCTGGAGCCAGAAGACCTGCTGAAATTCGGTCTGATCCCGGAATTTGTTGGTCGCCTGCCGGTTCTGGCAACGCTGGAAGATCTGGACGAAGACGCGCTGGTCGAAATTCTCACCACGCCCAAAAATGCTCTAGTTAAACAGTACCAACGCCTGTTCGAATTGGAAGACACCGAGCTGCAATTCACCGAAGACGCACTTACCGCGATTGCCCGCAAGGCGATTGCCCGGAAAACTGGCGCGCGCGGCCTGCGGTCTATTTTGGAAGATATTCTACTGGACACCATGTTCGACCTGCCGGGTCTGGACAGTGTGACTAAGGTAGTGGTGAACGAGGAGGCCGTGAATTCGGACGCGGCGCCGTTGATGATCCACGCCGATGCGGAAAAAGAGCCTGCAACCGCAGGCTGACCGCATAAGCCTGAGTTATGAAAACATCGCGGGCTGGAAACTTTGTAGGTTGCCAGCCCGATTTTTTATGGGAATTGGCTTGGCTCTGATCGCGTAGATTTCGGTGATTTTTTAGAGTCTTAGCTTGAGCGCGACGTGCCCAACCTGCACAGGTCTTGCCTGTGGTCAGATAGCCGAGCGCACGGGTTCGCCAGTGGTCTTGTCCTCCGGCTGCAACTGGACTGGCTGGCCCGTGACATAAGCTTTGCTAGGTTTGACCCATCTCCATCATGGTCTGCCCGAGCGCCAGCCCCTTCGCTGTCTACGCATCGCCATACCGGGCCTACGCACTTTCCTGCTGATAGGAGTTTACGTCAGAATCCCCAACGTTACCATTTTGGAAAACCGGTCTGACAATACTGCGCGCGGCGCGTGCGTGTCAGTGCAGAATTCCACGCTGTTGATGATGTTGGGACCTGCGATGCTGGCCCCGTTTCTTGGGCAACTGTTCTGGCCGCTGAATAACGCCGCGGTATTAGAGGGCCCACGCGAGGAACTGCGCGGTCCGCGACTGCCTGGAGCGGGAAGATCTAAGCGTGCTAGCCCATTGGTTCGAGGGTGAACAGATCCGCCGCGCGAGACGCTATTCTTGCGTTTTGCTAAAAAACGGTTGGCTCAGCCCACGGCGCGGTAGACCATGCCGGACCGATCGGGGCTGTTAAGTTCAGCATTTACATCCGCTTCGGTCAGTGGGAGCCACGCTGGGGCGCGGTCCAGAAATCCGTGCTCGATCAGCTGCTTTTGGATGGCAGGGTAATCCGGTTCGCCGCGGGCAAAGCGCGGTTTGGTTTTGCCTTCGGGTTTCCAGGTGCGACGCACCTCATTCAACATCAGGGGAGTGATTCCGGCAAAGCTGCGCACATGGCGTTCTATGTACTTGGTTGCTTTGGATTTTCTGCGGATTACCACGGCCAGTTCCTGATCCGGCTTCGCCACCAATCCGAACATGTGAATTGCGGACCCTTCGCTGGCGATCACCTTGCGCGCAGCGCGGTAGTGGGCGATTTGTGTGGGGATGTCGTGTTTTTGCGGATGGAATACGGTGTAGCCATGTTCGGCGAGCCGTTCTTCAAACAACCTCTCGCAGACCAGAGCACCCTTGGTGGGGCCGATCATGCTGCGGCTGATATACAGCTTTTCTGGGCCTTTCGGCGCGATGTCGGGCGCAAAACTGTCGCGGAAGAAGGTCTTGCACGCCTCCGTACCCAGGACGATCCGTCCGATACCAAAGCCCTGGCCGGGCACGACCAGTTCTTCAACCTGCGTGGGTGCGATGAGAACCTTGGGGCTTGCCCCGGCCAGCGCCATGAAATCAGACTGAAACCCAATAAGTTCATCCCCGTACTTTGGGCTTTTGGGGATGAACAAAACGCCCTGAACATTCTCTAGCCCGGCCTCGAGGCCCCAGAGCCGCCCAGTGCTTTCCACAGTGAAGTGCCCGAAATGCCGCCACAACAGGCCACCCCACAGCCAGCGGCCTGGCAATTTTTGGATAGGGCCCTTGGGCGGCTGGGGTTCGCTGGTGATCTCCTGGTCCTTGCGCCACACCGCGCCGTTGGAACAATAACTGCCATCGGCCCGCAACACACCGGCCATCTGGGTGAAGGTGCGGCTTTCGGCGGGCACGACAATGGCATCCCGGAGATTTTCCAGTTCTATGGCCCACCCGCGAAAGGGATTCGGCGCATTGAGCCCGGCTTGCGTGTTCATCGACTGACTGCTCTTTTTGGCCCTGTCGGGCATTTACAATACGATATCATGGGTAGGGTCCATTGTCGCGGCCAAACCGGCCACAGGGCCAATCCCGCGTCACCCCTGCCGATTTTCGCTGGAACAGCCCTGAACAGCGTGCCGCGTATGCGCAGGGGCACTGGACCTCAATTCCCGCATGAGGCATAAACCGACCGAACAGTGCGGAGATCTTCATGGGCATTCTCAACACGCTTGTGCGCGCCTTGACCTGGTGGAATGGCCAGACCTTGAACACCCAGCTCTGGACTGCCCGCAACGGTGTCCGGGTTGGGGAAGACGACCAGGGCAATGTTTACTACCGCACCAAGGACGACGCCAGGCGGTGGGTGATCTTTAACGGCGAAGCTGAGGCGAGCCGCGTTAGTCCCGATTGGCATGGCTGGCTGCACCGGACCTGGGATGAACCGCCGACCGACAAGCCGCTGATCCACAAACCTTGGGAAAAACCGCATCAGGAAAACCTGACCGGCACCGCACTGGCCTATGCGCCGTCCGGCTCGCTGCGCCGGGCTCAGCCCGAAGCGCGGGCGGATTACGAGGCTTGGAGCCCCGAATAACATGTCCACAAACTCAACCGAGGTGATCGTAGGTGGCGCGGTTCTGGCCGGGGCCATCGCGTTTGCCATCTATGCGGGGCAGACGACCGGGTTTTCGCGCGGCACGGACGGGTATGAATTGCATGCATCTTTCCGGTCTCTGGAAGGTATAAGTGTCGGCACGGATGTTCGACTGGCTGGAGTGAAGATCGGCGCTGTCACAGGCATGGATCTGGACCTGGAGACATATCGCGCCGCAACGACAGTTTCCATTCAGGACGGCATCGAGATCCCTGATGACAGTGCGATCATCGTTTCGTCCGAAGGGCTGCTGGGCGGTAATTTTGTCGAAGTCATGCCGGGCGGATCACCGTTTTACTTTGCGCCGGGGGATGAGTTTTCTGACACTCAAGGCGCAGTCAGCCTGATTTCCCTGCTGGTCAAGTTTGTTGCAGGTGACAGGGGGAACGGGGGGTGATCCGCTGGGTAACGGCGCTGTTTCTAGGCCTGCCTCTGGTTGGACAGGCCCAGGAAGATGCCTTGACAGGGCAGGGTGCCCTGCTGCGCGCGCTGGACAAAGTCAATGGCCAGACCATGGATCTGGAGTTGCAGGGTGGCGGTGCCAGCGCCGTATTTGGGTTGGAAATTGACTTGGTTGAATGCCGGTATCCGGCCGAAAACCCGACCGGAGATGCCTTTGCTTATCTGGAAATCCGGAACGAAGGCAGCACCGATGTAGCCTTTGAAGGCTGGATGATTGCCTCATCACCCGCCTTGAACGCGATGGACCACGCGCGTTACGACGTCTGGGTGTTGCGCTGTATCACGTCCTGAGCGTTGGGAACGGGTGGCGCGGTGAAATCCGCTTTCAGTTTCAATGCGTTTTGCAACAAATGCCGATATTCCACCCTGCTTATTTCCTCCGCCCCGAGACTGGCAAGATGATCGGTTAGAAATTGTGCATCAAATAGTGTGAAATTAGCTTGTCTTAATCGATCCACCAGATAGGCCAAAGCAATTTTGGAGGCGTCGGTGCGACGCGAAAACATGCTTTCGCCAAAGAATGCACCGCCCAGCACCACGCCGTAGACGCCACCGATCAGGTCTGGCCCATCCCAAACCTCCAGCGAATGCGCGTGACTGCGGTTGTGCAGCTCCAGGTACTGATCGCGGATCCCATCGTTGATCCACGTCTCTGGACGGTCTGCACAGGAATCGACAACACCGGTAAAGTCGCGGTTGATGGAAATCTCATATCCCCCACGTCGCATACGTCGGGCCAGGGAACGGGAGATATGGAACCGGTCCAGGGGGAACACACCGCGCTTTTTGGGATCGACCCAGAAGATATCCGGGTCGTCGCGGTGCTCTGCCATCGGGAAGATCCCGATGGAATAGGCGTGCAGCAAAAGCTCTGGCGTAAGGCTCATCGGGTGCTGGCGTGTCTGACGCCCGAAATCAGAAATCCGAACTGTGCTCTTCCAGCCATTTCTCCAACCAGTGAATGTTGTAGTCGCCGGTGTGAATGTCGTTCTCAGCCAGAAGATGATGGAAGAGCGGCACCGTGGTATCGACCCCGTCCACAATCAGTTCGCCAAGGGCACGGTCCAGTCGCGCCAGAGCTTCGCCCCGGTCGCGTCCATACACGATCAGCTTGGCGATCAGGCTGTCGTAATAGGGCGGGATGGAATAGCCGTCATAAAGCGCGCTGTCCATTCGAACGCCCAGACCACCCGGAGCGTGATAATAGGTAATCTTGCCGGGGCAGGGTGAGAAGTTGGGCAGCTTTTCCGCGTTGATCCGGACCTCGATGGCGTGGCCATTGATGGTCAGGTCGCCCTGCGAAAAGGACAGCGGAAAACCGGAGGCGACCAGGATCTGTTCGCGCACCAGATCGACGCCGAATATGCTCTCGGTCACAGGATGTTCCACCTGCAGGCGGGTGTTCATTTCGATGAAGTAAAACTCACCGTTTTCGTAAAGGAACTCGATCGTGCCCGCGCCGATGTAATTGATCTGGGCCACCGCGTCTGCGCAGATTTTGCCAATCTCCGCGCGCTCTTTTGGCGTGATGCTCGGGCCGGGGGCCTCTTCGAACACTTTCTGGTGGCGGCGCTGCAAAGAACAGTCGCGTTCTCCCAGATGCACGGCCTTGCCTTTGCCATCGCCGAATACCTGAATTTCGATATGGCGCGGCGTGGTGAGGTATTTTTCGATATAGACCTCATCATTGCCAAAGGCGGCCTTGGCCTCAGCCCGAGCGGTCTGGAACGCGTTTTCCATGTCATTTGCGGTCTGTGCGACCTTCATACCGCGCCCACCACCACCTGCGGTGGCCTTGACGATGACGGGATAGCCGATTTCGTCTCCCAGTGCCTGCGCTGCGGCAAGGGATGGAACCCCGCCGTCAGATCCGGGTACACACGGAACTCCCAGCGCCTTCATCGTATCTTTGGCGGTGATCTTGTCGCCCATAACGCGGATATGTTCGGCAGTGGGGCCGATAAAGGTGATGCCGTGGTCCTCGACCGCCTGCACGAAATTCGCATTTTCAGACAGGAAGCCGTAGCCGGGGTGGATTGCATCTGCGCCTGTGATCTCGCAAGCCGCAATCACGCTGGCGGCGGACAGATAGCTTTGAGGACTGGGCGGAGGGCCAATGCAGACGCTTTCGTCTGCCATGCGCACATGCATCGCGTCGCTATCGGCGGTGGAATGCACGGCAACGGTGGCAATACCCATTTCGCGGGCCGCACGGATGACGCGCAGAGCGATCTCACCGCGATTGGCAATCAGGATTTTCTCGAACATGCGTAAGCCGCCTTATTCGATTATGGCCAAGGGCGATCCGAATTCAACGGCGCCGCCGTCTTCGACGAGGATGCGCTTGACCGTGCCGGACCGGGGCGCTGGGATCTGGTTCATCGTTTTCATCGCTTCGATAATCAGCAGGGTGTCACCTTTGGCAACGGTGCTGCCGACGCTGATGAAGGACGGGGCGCCCGGTTCGGGCTGCAGGTAAACGGTGCCGACCATGGGCGAGGTCACCGCACCTGGGTGGCCGGCCGGATCATCGGTGGAGGCCGGTGCAGGCGCCGCGGCGGCGGCAGGTGTAGCAGCTTCGACGGCCAAGACAGGCGCTGCAGCGGCAGGCACGGCGATGGGCGCAGGAGCAGCGCGGCTGACCCTGACGTTCAGCGCATCGTCCTGCGCATAATCGCGTTTGACTTCCAGTTCTGTCAGGTCGTTTTCGCGCAGGAGTTCAGCCAGAGATTTGATAAATGCCACATCTGCGTCGTGCCTTGCGTCGGTCATGTTTTCCTCGACTGGTGGGGGTGCTCGTTCGCCCGGGGTGAAATGTATTTCGGGGGCTTATAGGGGAAGCAGCCTAAGGTGGAAAGTGAAATGAAATCGGGGGGCAGACGCTTTGCCCGGAATGGGGTGGCTCTTTGGCATCCGGGCAGGGTGCTGTGCGCCATGAAACTGACAATTGTCGAATATTGTACAGGTGCTCCATCATCCTGAACCCTGTTTCATATTGGGATGGGGTGGATCCAACACAAGACGATTTCCCAAAAACAACCGGCCCGGAGCAATGTCCGGGCCGGTTTTTGGGCGAAATGGGAGAGTTGGTTCAGATCGCCAGATATTCAGCGCGCAGTTCGGCATCTTCCAGAACCTGCTCGGCCGTGCCGTCAAACACTATGCCGCCAGTGTCCAGAATGATGGCGCGGTCAGCCAGGGCCAGTGCACGCAGTGCGTTTTGTTCCACGATAATCGTGGTGATGCCCTGTTCCTTGATGACGCGCAGGGTCTTTTCAATCTCGTCCACGATCACCGGGGCCAAGCCTTCGTAGGGTTCATCCAGAAGCAGCACCTTGATGTCCCGGGCCAGCGCACGAGCGATGGACAGCATCTGCTGTTCACCACCTGACAGAGTTACGCCTTCCTGCTTGCGGCGTTCACCCAGTCGCGGGAACAGGTCATAGAGCCGTTCGATGGACCAGCCATGGGACGGAGCGATTTGTGCCAGCTGCAAGTTTTCTTCCACTGTCAGTCCGGGGATGATGCGGCGGTCTTCGGGGACCAGGGAGATCCCGGCCGCGGCGGCCTCAAAGCTGCGCATTTCATGCAGCGGCTTGTGGTCCAGCCAGATCTCACCGTGGTTGACCTGCGGGTCGTCCATACGGGCGATGGACCTCAGCGTGGTGGTCTTGCCCGCACCGTTTCTGCCGAGAAGTGCGAGGATTTCACCTTCGTGCAGGTTGAAGGAAATGCTCTGCACGATGTAGCTTTCACCGTAGTAGGATTGCATTTCCCAGACCGACAGAAAAGCCGGGGCGGTTTCGGCCACGTTGTGGCCTTTGGAAAAGTCCGGTTTGACGTTCATTTGTCGTCTCCCTTACGCACTTTCGCCCAGATACGCTTCGCGCACCTTGGGGTGGCCCTTGATATTTTCAGGTGTGTCTTCGACCAGCGGTGTGCCCTGCGCCAGAACGGTGATCCGTTCAGCCAGTGAGAACACCACGTGCATGTCATGTTCGATGATCGCGATGGTGATGTTCCCACGGTCGCGGATCTCTTTCAGCAGGTCGATCGTGTTGTTGGTGTCGGCCCGCGCCATACCGGCTGTTGGTTCGTCCAACAGCAACAGCCGCGGTTCCTGCGACAGGCACATGCCGATTTCCAGGCGCCGTTTGTCGCCGCGCGACATGGCCGCTGCATGCTCATGGCGCTTGTCGGCCATGTTCATTTCTTCCAGAACCTGTTCGGCCCGTTCCACGATATCCTTTTGCTTCATCATGTTCGGCAGAGCGTTCAGTTCAAACGCGCCATCGCGCTTGGCGAAGCATGGGATCATCATGTTTTCCAGCACCGTGAGGTCCCCGAAAATCTCGGGTGTTTGGAACACGCGGGAGATGCCCATCTGGTTGATCTCGTAAGGCGCCCGGCCCAGCACCGACTGGCCGTCGAACATCACACTGCCGGTATCGGGGATCAGCTTGCCCACGAAGCAGTTGAGCAGGGTGGATTTGCCCGCACCGTTCGGCCCGATGATGGCGTGTACAGTATTTTCGGCAACGCTCAGGTTCACATTTGACAGGGCCTGCAGGCCACCGAAGCGTATGCCGACGTCTTTGACTTCAAGGATACCCATTTTCTGTCTCCTTACTCAGCAGGCGTGGTGGTGCCGGAGGTTTTGTCTTCTTTTTGACCGCGCCGGGAGCGCAGCCATTTGCCGATCCGCTGACCACCATCAACCAGGCCACCAGGCAGGAAGATCACGACGAGCATGAACAGGATGCCCAGCGTCAGGTGCCAGCCCTTGCCAACGAAGGGATGCACGATGAAGACCATGAAGTTTTCGATCCCATCGGGCATGAAGCTGAACCACTGGTGCAGGACGTTGTCGTTGATCTTGGAGAAGATATTTTCGAAGTACTTGATGAAGCCTGCGCCGAGGATCGGACCAATGAGCGTGCCCGCGCCGCCGAGGATGGTCATCAGGACGACCTCACCGGATGCCGTCCACTGCATGCGTTCTGCACCAGCCAGCGGGTCCATGGCCGCCAGCAGGCCGCCAGCCAGACCAGCATACATGCCGGAGATCACGAAAGCTGCCAGCGTGTAGGGCCGGGTGTTCAGGCCGGTGTAGTTCAGGCGCGTTTGGTTCGATTTCACGGCGCGCAGCATCATGCCGAAGGGCGAACGGAAGATGCGTACCGCGAGGTAGAATACGCCGAGCATGATCGCGGCACACAGGTAATAGCCTGCGTTGAAGTCGAACGACCATGCGCCTACATCCATCGTGTACGTCGACCGCATGGACAAACCGAACAAATGCGGCAGGTCCGGCAGACCGTCATGATGGAACCGCTGCGGGTCATCTGCATAAACCTGCAGGCCGGTTTCCCCGTTGGTCAGGTTGAACTTTGGGTTCGACAGCACCGAGTAGGCCAGCGCAAACGACATCTGCGCAAAGGCCAGCGTCAGGATCGAAAAATAGATGCCCGAGCGACGCAGAGAAATGAAGCCGATCAGCAGGGAGAAAATGCCTGCGATGATCACCGCCATGATGATCGCCGGGATCACGTTGTAGGTGAACAGCTTGAACATCCAGACCGCAGCGTAGGACCCCACACCGAGGAAAGCTGCATGACCGAAGGACAGGTACCCGGTCAGGCCGAAGAGGATGTTGAAGCCGATGGCAAAGATCCCGAAAATCACGAAGCGCTGCATCAGGTCCGGATAACCTGCGTTGAACTGTGCCATGCCGCTTGCGGTCGGGAACGGGTTCAACAAGAAGGGTGCCAGGATCGTCAGTGTGGCAACGACCAGCAGCAATGTTGTGTCTTTTTTGTCCAGTCCGAACATGTGCTTAGTCCTCCATGACGCCTTTGCGACCCATCAGGCCGCGTGGACGGGCCAACAGGACGATGATTGCGACGAGGTAGATGATGATCTGGTTGATGCCTGGAATTGTGGTCGTGGCCCAGGTGGTTGAGGCAAAGCTTTCCAGAATGCCCAGCATGAACCCGGCCAGGACGGCGCCGGGCAGGGAGCCCATGCCGCCCACAACCACAACCACGAAGCTGAGCACGAGGAAGTCCATGCCCATATGATAGTTCGGTGGGTTGATCGGGCCGTACATCACACCGGCGAGACCCGCCACCGCAGCGGCGACACCGAACATGATCGCGAAGCGGCGGTCGATGTTGATGCCCAGCAGCCCGACGGTTTCGCGGTCCGCCATTCCAGCACGGACAACCATGCCGAAGGTGGTGAACTGCAGGAAGGCGAAGACGCCAAAGATGATCAGGACCGCGAAGCAGAAGTAAACGATCCGCCAGACCGGATACAGCAGCTCCATCCCGACAATCGCACCGACATTGGCCACACCGCTCAGCGCGTCAGGTGCCGGGGTCTGGATCGGGTTGGCACCAAAATAATATTTGATGATTTCCTGCAAAACGATGGCCAGACCGAAGGTAACGAGGATTTGGTCGGCGTGGGGGCGCTTGTAGAAGTGCTTGATCAGACCGCGTTCCATGACGAGGCCGAGAAAGACCATGACCGGAATGGCCAAAAGGATGGCAAGCGGAACTGACCAGTCGATAATGGTGCTGCCGACTTCGGGACCGAACCAGCTTTCGACATATGGCGTTTCAACCTTCAGAGGGTTGCCGAGAAAGTCTTTCTGCGTCGGGTCTTCCACAGTGTAGCTGAGGCTCAGAAAACGCTGCAGGGTGACCGCACAGAAAGCGCCGATCATGAACAGTGCGCCATGAGCGAAGTTCACAACGCCCAGCGTACCGAAAATCAGAGTAAGCCCGAGCGCGATCAGCGCATAAGCCGAGCCTTTGTCGAGCCCGTTTAGAATTTGAAGCAGAAAGCCGTCCATCGTCCCCACCGTGGGTTAAGGGTGCTGCTCCCCGGCCCGAAGGCCGGAGAGCTTTTGGTTTTTTGTAGGGTTTGAAACCCGAACCGGAGGCTTATGCGCCCGAGTTGCAGGAGCCCAAGGTGGCTTCGTCGCCGCCGAACATCGGGTGGTTCGGTGCGTAGCTGACCTGCTCAACCGGGGTGATTTCCACGATTTCGAGCGTGTCGTAGGCGTTGGTCGGGTTCTGCGCGCCGCGCACAACCAGAACGTCCTTGAAGCACTGGTGGTCATCGGCGCGGTACAGCGTCTTGCCGTTGCCCAGACCGTCGAATTCGAAGCCTTCCAGGGCCTCGACAACACCGCACGGGTTGAAGGTGCCTGCGCGTTCACAGGCGTCTGCGTACAGCAGGGTCTGTGCATAGCAGGTTTGTGCGGAGTTCGACGGCGGCTTGCCGTATTTCTCACCAAAGGATTTCACAAACTGCTTGGAGCCTTCGTTTTGCAGCTGCCAGTTGTAGTTCATGGAACCCAGCACGCCTTTGATGTTCTCGCCAGCACCAGCGGCCATCAGTTCGGAGTAGAGCGGAACGACGATCTTGAAGTCTTTGCCGTTCACGACCTTGTCCAGCAGGCCGAACTGGATCGCGTTGGTCAGCGAGTTGACCATGTTGCCGCCGTAGTGGTTCAGAACCAGCACGTCTGCACCCGAGTTCAGAACTGGAGCGATGTAGGAAGAGAAGTCGGTCGATGCCAGCGGTGTTTTCACCGTGTTGACGGTTTCCCAGCCCAGAGCTTCGGTGGAAGCAACGATCGATTCTTCTTGTGTCCAGCCCCAGTTGTAGTCTGCGGTCAGGTGATAAGCGCGGCGGTCTTTGCCCATTTCGTTCGCCAACACCGGCGCCAGAGCGGCACCCGACATGTAGGCGTTGAAGAAGTGGCGGAAGCCGTTTGCTTTGCGATCTTTACCGGTGGTGTCGTTGGCGTGGGTCAGACCTGCCATGAAGATCACGCCTGCGTCCTGGCAGAGACCCTGAACAGCAACAGCAACGCCCGAGGACGAGCCGCCGTTGATCATGATGGCGCCGTCTTTTTCGATCATCGACTTGGCCGATGCGCGTGCTGCGTCCGACTTGGTCTGGGTGTCGCCGGTCACGAAGGTGACTTTCTTGCCCAGGATGCCGTTCCCTTTCAGCGCCTTGGATGTAAAGGTGTTCAGGCAGCCGCCGTCACCTTCGCCGTTCAGGTGTTCAACCGCCAGCTGCTGCGCCAGCAGTTCGTCGTTGCCTTCGTCGGCATAGGGCCCGGTCTGGGGTACGTTGAAACCCAGGGTGACGGTGCCGCCGGTGGGTTCGTTGGTGTAAGCGGCTGCGGACGATGCTGTAAAGATCGTCGGAACAGCCAGACCGGCGCCTGCAACGGCGCCCGTTTTCAGAACGCCACGACGTGTGACTTCGGATTTGGACATGGAATTCCTCCCGTAAGTGTGAAGCTGCCGGGCGCCTCTCTGGCGCACGCGGCATCGCACATAGGTGCAAAGCAATTATGCAAAGAACCTGGAAAATTTCTCAATAAACCCCTCGAAATGCGGGGAAAAGCTGTAAACAACTCGACAATGTATCGAGAATTTTTGTAAACAAGTTTATGCTGCGGCGCAAAATAGCCTTGGTTTTCAATGGGCGCGACAGGAGGAGCCGATGGCTCGGGACAGTCTGACAGGCAGCCGAATTCGTGAACGTCGGCAGATCGCAGGGCTACGCCAGGCTGAACTGGCCAGGCAGGTCGGTATCTCGGCTTCCTACATCAACCTCATCGAGCACAATCGGCGCAGAATCGCCGGGAAGTTGTTGCTGGACATTGCAAGGGTGCTCAAGGTCGATCCGAACCTCTTGACCGAAGGGGCCGAGGCCGCGTTGGTGGCCGCGTTGCGGGAGGCGGCTGCAGACAGCGGTGTGGTGGCGGCAGAAACGGATCGGGCGGATGAATTCGCAGGCCGTTTCCCGGGCTGGGCGGAAGTGCTGTCTCGGCAAAGTCAGCGTATCCAGTCGCTGGAACAGGCGGTGGAAACCCTGTCGGACCGGTTTAACCGCGACCCGCAACTAGCAGAGTCGCTTCACGAGGTTCTTTCGACCGCCACCGCAATCCGGTCGACAGCGGCTATTCTCGCGGAAACCAGTGACCTTACGGTAGAATGGCGGGACAGGTTCCATAAGAACCTCGACCAGGACAGCCGCAGGCTGGCGGACAGTTCCAAAGCGCTGGTGTCTTATCTCGATGCCAGCAGTCTGAGCGAAGAAGGCCGTGCCATCCCGCAGGAAGAAGCAGAAGCCTTCTTAGCGGCGAACCAGGGGCATTTCCCGAGCTTGGAGACTGGGGAAAAGGATCCCGATGCGCTGGCTGCCTCGTCGAAAGAACTCAGCTCTCCCGCCGCGCGGCAGATCGTACAGGTCATCCTACGCCGGTATGTGGGCGACGCTGCAGCGATGCCCTTGGATGAAATGCGGGGTATCATCTCCAAGGTTGGGCTCGACCCGCTAGCGATTGCCCGGCGTTTCGATGTGACTTTGTCGGCTGCACTTCGGCGGCTGGCCACTATGCCGACAGACGTCGTGGAAACGGAGATCGGGCTTGTTGTGTGTGATGCGTCCGGCAGCATTCTTTTCCGCAAGCCCACCGCTGGCTTCGCATTGCCACGTTTCGGCGAAAGCTGTCCGCTATGGCCGCTTTACGTCGCACTCAGCCGTCCGGTGACGCCGCTGCGCCAGCGTGTAGCTCAGCCGGGGCGTGAACATGCGGTGTTCGATTGCATCGCCGTCAGCGAACCGGTCGGACCGGCCTCCTACAACCGTGATGCTGTTTACCGGTCGACCATGCTGATCTTGCCAGTTGGTCCCGAGGCTGAGGGTGAGCCGCCCGTTCCTGTGGGCGTCAGCTGTCGGATTTGCCCCCGTACCACCTGTTCTGCTCGGCGTGAGCCTTCGATTTTGGGCGAAGGGTTTTGACAGGCCGATAACAGGTTGATTAAGGTCATGAACACCTCGGAACTCGGGGCGGGAGGAGATCGGGATGAATCGGCACGTTTTGCTGGTGGAAGACGAACCTAATATCGTCGAAGCAATACGCTTTTTACTGACGCGGGAAGGGTGGCAGGTGGATTGCCATTCCGATGGCAGTGATGCTGTCGAAGCGGTGCAGAACCTGAAACCTGATTTGTTGATCCTAGACCCGATGCTGCCTGGCCGCAGCGGTCTGGACATCTTGCGCGATCTTCGCGCGCTGAGCGAATTTGAGAACCTGCCGGTTCTGATGCTGACGGCGCGGGGACAGTCACGCGACAGGGATATGGCAGAACGCGCCGGGGTCAGCCGGTTCATGACCAAGCCATTTTCGAATGTCGAGGTTCTGACTGCAGTGCGCGATCTGGTTGCGCTGGCCGGGCGCGCATGACCGATCAGCCTCCTAGACCGGTATTTCTGGAACGGTCCGTCTATCGACGCCGCCGGATGGGAGATGCCTCGTTTTTGCTGTCTGTCTTCGGGGCTTTGTTACTCTGTGCTCCTGTGATGTGGCCCGGTCCTGCGGAATTGGAGGCGGAAGCGGTTCGCGGCATCGCTATGTCCGGAGCCATTCTATATATTTTCGGGGTTTGGGTTGTCCTGATCTTTTTGACAGCGCTGTTTGGGGCGCTGGTCCGGCGGCGGGATACTGAAGGCGTCGATCCGGGCAATCGCTGATGGCATCTTTCAATTCACTGGTTCTGGTATGCCTGGGCTATGTCACGGTTTTGTTTGTCGTGGCGTTCATCGCGGACCGGCTGGCGGCCACAGGCCGCGACCGATGGCTTCGATCACCTTTGATTTACACGTTGTCTTTGTCGATTTACTGCACTGCCTGGACGTTCTACGGGGCGGTTGGGTACGCGGCGCGTTCGGGCCTGGAGTTTGTGACGATTTACCTCGGCCCCACGTTGGTGATGATCGGTTGGTGGTGGGGGGTACGTAAACTGGTGCGTATCGGCCGCAGCCAGCGCGTGACCTCCATTGCAGACCTGATTTCAGCCCGCTACGGCAAATCAAACCTGCTCGCGGTCGGGGTGACGGTTCTGTCGGTCATTGCCATTACCCCCTATATAGCGCTGCAACTGCAATCGATCAGCCTGTCCTTCGGGGCCTTTGCGGATGAAAACGATCCGGCCAACTATGTGACCACAGCGTTTTGGGCAGCCACCGGGCTGGCGGCCTTTGCGATCCTGTTCGGCACCCGGAACCTCGACGCAAATGAGCGCCACCAGGGGGTGGTGACCGCCGTTGCACTGGAAGCGGTGGTCAAGCTGGTCGCGCTGTTGGCGGTGGGGATTTTCGTGGTCTGGGGCATCGCGGATGGCGTGCCGGATATGCTGGAACGTATCGATGCATCGGATATCGGGCACTGGCAGACCGACAGGTCGCGTTGGGCCACGATCATGTTTCTGGCTGCTGCGGCATTTATTTGCCTGCCGCGCATGTTCCAGGTGATGGTGGTAGAAAACGACGATGAACGCCATCTGCGGGTCGCGGGATGGGCGTTCCCCCTGTATCTGGCTGCGATGAGCCTGTTTGTGGTCCCCATTGCAGTGATCGGACTGGAATTACTGCCCGCAGGCTCCAACCCCGACCTGTTTGTCCTGACCGTACCACTGAGCGAAGGCCGCGAAGGCTTGGCCATGCTGTCGTTCCTTGGCGGGTTTTCGTCGGCGACTTCAATGGTGATTGTTGCGGCCATGGCGCTGTCGACCATGGTGTCGAACCATATCGTGATGCCCCTGTGGCTGAGCTTCCGCGGCGAGGGCGCAGCTATGTCGGGCGATGTGCGTAACATCGTCATCAATACCCGGCGGCTGGCCATCGCGGGGATTATGGCGCTGGGCTATATCTATTTCCGCGTGTCTGGCGGTGGCGCAGCGCTTGCCGCGATTGGCCTGATCGCATTTGCGGGCATCGCTCAGATCCTGCCAGCGTTGATGGGCGGGCTGTATTGGCGCGGTGCCACCCGCAGCGGAGCCGCGGCAGGGGTAACTTTGGGGTTCATCGTTTGGGCCTATACCTTGCTCCTGCCTGAAACCGGCAGCGGCATTCTCACTGAAAGCGTTTTGCAATACGGGCCGCTTAGCCTGAGCTGGCTGCGCCCCAATGCCCTGTTTGGGATCGAGGGGTTGGACCCGATTGTGCATTCCGTGGCGTGGAGTCTGTTTTTAAACACCGCGGCATTCTGTATTGTGTCCGTCAGCACCTTTCCAGATCCACTGGAACGGCTGCAGGGCACGCAATTCGTCAACGTCTTTGAACATTCTACCGCACCGCAGGAATGGGCCGGATCCTATGCCCAGACCGAAGACCTGATGATCATGACCCAGCGGATCATGGGGGCCGAACAGGCCGGCGCACTGTTCCGGCAGGGTGCAACCCAGCAGGGGCTGGCTGGAGCTATGCCGGAGCCTACCCCGGCCTTTCTCGAGTTTCTTGAACGGGAGCTGTCTGGCTCCGTCGGGGCTGCCACCGCGCATGCAATGATCGGTCAGATCGTCGGGCGTTCTTCGGTTTCGGTCGAAGACCTGCTGGCTGTGGCTGACGAATCGGCGGAGCTGCTGGAGTATTCCAGCAGGCTGGAGGCCCAGTCGGCCGAGCTGAGCCGCACCGCGCGGCAGCTGCGTGAAGCCAACGCGTTGCTGACCCAGATTTCGGAACAGAAAGACGCGTTCCTTAGCCAAGTCAGTCATGAATTGCGTACTCCGATGACGTCAATCCGCGCGTTTTCCGAACTGATGCGCGATACCGAGGCTTTGTCGGACGCCGACCAGAAGCGTTTTGCGAATATCATCCATGACGAGGCGCGGCGCCTAACGCGGTTGTTGGATGACCTGCTGGATCTGAGTGTGTTGGAAAGCGGCAAGGTCAACCTGAACCTTGGCACCGGCCAGCTGTCGGAGGTGCTGGACCAGGCGGTATCGACGGCGTTGACTGGCACCAACCAACCGATCCAGGTGCGCCGCGTTTCAGGCCCCAAGGATATTGAAATTATTTCGGACCTCGACCGCCTGACGCAGGTGTTCATCAATATAATAAGCAATGCGCACAAGTACTGTGACGCAGACGAGCCGGAGTTGCAGATCAAAGTCACCGCCGTTGGGGACAAAGTGTCTGTCGATTTCATCGACAATGGCTCGGGTATCCCGGAGGAAGCCCGGGCCACCGTGTTCGAAAAATTCGCGCGTGTCAGCACCGACAAGGCCGGCGGCGCCGGTTTGGGCCTGGCGATCTGTCGGGAGATCGTGCAGCGGCTCGGGGGTGAGATCAGCTATATTGATGGCCGTCAGGGTGGGGCGTTTCGGGTCAGTTTGCCGGTGAAAGCCGAAATTTAGAACGACCCTGTAAAGGCTCTGGTAACCGGTTCAGCCTAGAGTACGTCTTATAGATCGGTAGGCCGGAAAGCGATGGATCAGTTGGAGAGGGAGCTTGTGTTGCGCCGAAAGATCGGCGGGTCGCGGGCGGACAAAGGCGATGACGACAAGTCGGCCTTGCGCCCCTTGCGCCTGGCGACGGCCCGCGCGTCGCGCAAGGTGATGAACCTGCGGCTGGACGTGATCGGTGGATCCCATGCGGAGCGTTCGGATGATACGCTGGCGGAGGCCATCGAAGAGGATGGATTGCTATTGCAATTGCAGCGGGACGGGGCTGTTTCCGGCGCGGCCATCCTGTCGCCATCGCTGGTGAATGCCTTGGTCCAGCAGCAGACCTATGGCGGGCTTTTCCCGTCCGAGGACGGAGACCGGACCTATACCGACACGGATGCCGCGCTATGCGCGCCGATTTGCGAAGAAATCCTGAACCGGGCGACCGCGTTGACTGATCGTGAGCCGGACCGTCATGCGTTAAACGGGCATGCTCTCTCGGCACGGGTGAAAGAACTGCCAAGCCTGCTGGTCGCGCTGGAAGGCGACCGATTCCGTGTATTTGACCTGACAATGGAGATTGAGGCCGGAATGGCCCAGGGCAGATTGACGTTTGTGGCGCCGGTTTGGGAACCGCCCATGGTGACCACTGATCAAGCGCCATCGGGCCAGGGGCTAACATTGGGCGACGCGGCGATGCATGCGCTGGTTCGGTTGAATGCCGTTATGTGCCGCATACCTTTGATGTCGAAGGACCTGATGGCCCTGTCAGAAGGGGATTTTTTACCGTTGCCCGCCTACAGGCTGGACCGGACGGAACTGCTGACCATGTCGGGCAAACCCATTGCTGCCGGCCGTTTGGGCCGCGTCGACGGCCTGCGTGCGGTACGGGTCAATGAAACCACGGCGCCGGATGCAGAGTTTGCAAGTGCGCCGGATGTCGTCTCGCGCGGTCTTTCTACGCCGCAGACTGCGGTGGATGTCGGCGACGACGGAGATTTCGATCTGGATCAGATGGACCAGCAAGAAGCGATCAAAGAGATTTCGCAACTGGCCGGGTTGGAGCGGGACGCGCTGGATAGCGCGTCTTGATCTTTGGGTTCAGGTCCTGGCTTCGAGCAAAGGACGCAGACCGTCGAGCTGGTAGCCAGCGGCCTGGGTTTGCGCCAGGATGTCGTCTGCTGGGATCTTGCCGGCCTGCCCCAGCGCCCAAACCACCGAAGACCGTGTGCCCGAGGCACAGTAGGCCAAAACGGGCGCTCCTGCTGCCGCGATCATCTGGCTTTGCAGCTCGATGTTGTTTGGCGTCATCGTCTGGTGTGTCAGTTCCAGCACATGGAAGGTCAGCCCCTCGGCCTCGGCTGCGGCGCGGATGGCAGCGGCCTTATGGCTTGGAGGAACCTCCGCATCTGGGCGATTACAGATGATCGCACCAAACCCGGCTGCGCGAATGGCGGGCAGGTCTTCGGCCGAGATTTGCGGGCTGACGTAATAGTGTTCAGTAAGCTTGCGAATATCCATGGCTCAGTTCCTTACGCGGGTTCCGCCAAACGGTCCAGCCGGTTCCCAATCGCGGGGGCCGCGCCCATTCCGACAAGCATTGCCGCGACGAAGATCAGACCACCGATACCGCCGTAGCTGAGCGAGGCGATGGATGGTCCGGGGCAGAGCCCGGCCAGACCCCAGCCAATCCCGAACAGAACGGAGCCGATTACCAGCCGGTGACCGATTTCGTGGGGCGGTGGCGGTGGAAAGACACCGCCAGCCAGCGGGCGGCTGACCCGCGTCAGTTGCCAGGCCAAGACCATCGGGATGATCGCCCCGCCCATGACAAAAGCCAGGGTCGGATCCCAATTGCCGAACACGTCCAGCCAGCCTTTTACCTTGGTCGTGTCGGTCATACCGCTCACAAACAGCCCGGCGCCGAACAGACCACCCGCCAGGATTGCGAAGAGAATTTGCATCAGATCACCCCCAAGATATGGCGGAACAGCACCACGGTGATGCCCCCGGCCAGAATGTAGAACACTGTGGCAACCATCCCGCGCAAGGAGAACCGGGACATCCCGCAGACCCCATGCCCGGAGGTGCAGCCATTTGCGATGCGCGTACCCACGCCCACCAGCAGCCCGGCGGCAGCAACTACCACCCAGTTCGATGTCAGGTTGGTTGTGATTTCGATATTGTAGAGCGGCGTCAGCACAATTGGCACGATGGCCACGGCAGCCAGAAAGGCCAGACGCTCAGTTGCAGTGTTGCGCCCGCTGCCATCAACGAGCCCGCCGATGATGCCACTTGCGCCCATGATGCGCCCGTTTCCCAGCAGGTAAACTGCGCCACCCAGGCCGATCAGTAGACCGCCGACCAAACCCCAAATCCAGTCAGGTTCCATGAGTCATTCCTTGATGTTTTCTTGCCTGTCGCCGGTTGCGACGGTCCAGGTCAGATCTTGTTGACCGGGATCTTTAGGAAAACGTCGCCCTGATCGTCCGGGGGCGGCATCTGGCCTGCCCGCATGTTGACCTGCAGCGACGGCAGGATCAGCCGTGGCATGCCCAGCGTCGCATCACGGGCGTCGCGCATCTGCACGAAATCCTCAACACTTTTCCCTGTGCCGATATGCACGTTCAGTGCCTTTTGTTCGCCCACCGTGGTTTCCCAGGCATAATCATCGCGCCCGGGGGCCTTATAGTCATGGCCTACGAAAATGCGGGTTTCATCGGGCAGTGCCAGGATTTTCTGGATCGACTTGAACAGGGTCTTTGACGATCCACCTGGGAAATCGCAGCGGGCCGTGCCGAAATCGGGCATGAACAGAGTGTCACCAACAAAGGCGGCATCGCCAATCACGTAAGTCATGCAGGCCGGTGTATGGCCCGGCGTGTGCAGTACATCGCTGCGCATCTGCCCGATATGGAAGCTGTCACCTTCCTTGTACAGCGCGTCGAACTGGCTGCCGTCGCGCTGGAATTCGGTGCCTTCGTTGAAGATCTTGCCGAACGTGTCCTGCACAACAGTGATGTTCTCACCAATCCCGATTTTGCCGCCCAGCTTGTCCTGAAGATACGGTGCGGCTGACAGGTGATCGGCATGGACATGGGTTTCCAGGATCCACTGCGTGTGCAGATCGTTTTTCTGAACATAGGTGATGATTTCATCCGCGGAGGCGGTGGAGGTCCGGCCCGAGGCTTGATCGAAATCGAGAACACTATCGATAATGGCACAGGCCCGGCCTTCGGGTTCTTGCACAACAAAGGATACAGTGTTGGTGGCCTCGTCAAAAAAGGCCTTCACAAAAGGTGTCATGGCGGTCTTGGTCCTGTGTTTAGGAACGGTCAGCGATGGCACCGCGAACAGCGTTTGCGGTAAAGATAATATATATTAGAATATTCTAATGTAAAGGGGTGAGGATCAACTCAGAATGATTCCGATCACCACCAGCATCAAACCAATGACCGACAAAAACATAGCTGCCATGTTGATCGGCAGCACGGATTGGATCACCGCGCGCAGGGCATCGTCCTGCAATCCGGCCCGGCGGGCGCGCGCGACACGGAAGATGCACCAGATCAGCCCGGCCAGTCCCAGAAGTGACAAGCAGACACCGCCCCAGATCATCAGTTCGAACATGGTTCACCCCGTTTTGCGTGCAAATGTGCCCTACTGGAACGCCGCCGGTCAGGCAAGCAATTGGCACAACCACTTGCAAGCCAGCGCCGTGCGTCTTATCCCGCAAGTTCGCCCAAGTGCCTGTCTGACGGAGATCCAGATGAACGATACCTCGACCGATGAAAGCTACCGCGTCACTGCAACCGAACTGCGCCAGTTCATCGAACGGTTCGAGCGGCTCGAGATTGAGAAGAAGGATCTCGCTGATCAGCAGAAGGAAGTGATGGCCGAAGCCAAGGCGCGCGGCTACGACACCAAGGTCATGCGCAAGCTGGTCGCGCTGCGCAAGCGCGACAAGGATGACATCGCCGAGGAAGAGGCGGTCCTGGAAATGTACAAGGCCGCGCTGGGTATGTGAGGCCTAGCCGCGTCCGACATCCACCGGATCGACGGACACTGCCTTGATAACGGCGTGCACATCATGTCCGGGGGTCAGCCCCATGGCCTCGGCAGACCGTCGCGTGATGCGGGCCAGGATATGGTCTGTACCGCAGCGCAGTTGGCAAATGACACCGGGGCCGTCTCCGGCGCGCAGGTCGGTGACCTGTGCGGGCAGAATGTTAAGCGCGGATAGTCCCCTGGGCACATCGGAGGCCAGAATGACATCCTGTGCCAATATCCGGACACGGGTAGTAGCCCCTTCGGCCAGCGCCGTACGTGGCAGGAAAAGGCGACCACCGGACACGGACAGTTCCGACAACCCATCCGCGTGGTGAGCGACCACCCTTGCTGGCAGAACTGCACCTGCCTCCCGCACCCCGATCTGGCGCACCATTTGCAGGTCCGACAGCATATCCCCCACTGGCCCAGTTTGCGCCACGCGCCCGTTTTCCAGAATGACCACGGTTGTCGCCAGGCGGGCCACCTCGGCCACGGAATGGCTGACATAGAGCATCGGCACGGCCAGTTCGTCGCGCAGCCGTTCCAGATGCGGCAGGATGTCGGCCTTGCGGCTGGCATCTAAGGCGGCCAGCGGTTCATCCAACAGCAACATGCGTGGGCGGGACATCAGGGCGCGCCCGATGGCCACGCGCTGAGTTTCCCCGCCGGACAAGTCGCGCGGATAGCGTGCCAGGAGGTGGGCGATGTCGAGCAGACCGCACAGTTCCGCCAGCGTCGGCCCGGGTCGATCGGCTGCCCATCGCGACCCGTAGGCCAGGTTGGCCTCCACCGTCATATGTGGAAACAGGCGGGCGTCTTGAAAAACATAGCCGATTTGCCGTTTGTGGACGGGCAGAGCGATGTTTTGTCTGCTGTCGAACAGCACGCTGTTGTCCAGCGCAATGCGCCCGGCATCGGGCGTCAGCAACCCGGCAACTGCATTGACGACACTGGTTTTGCCCGCGCCTGATTTCCCGAACAATGCGGTGATTCCGCTGGGCGCATCGAACTGCACGTCCAGCGCGAAACCGGGCAGGGAGTGGCGGATATCCAGCGACAGGTTCATTTGCGCGCGACCCGCCTGGCCAGCATCTCGGATGCCAACAGCGCACCCATGGAGACGATGACCGAGATGATCACCAGGCGCATGGCCGCCGCTTCGCCGCCGGGAACCTGCAGGAAGGCATAGACAGCAGAGGGCAGGGTCTGGGTTTCACCGGGGATGTTGGAGACAAAGGTGATGGTCGCGCCAAACTCTCCCATCGCCTTGGCAAAGGCCAGGATCGCACCCGCGATCAGACCGGGCAGGAGCAGTGGTAGTGTGACAGTCAGGAAAATCTGCCGGGGTCCGGCCCCCAGCGTGGCTGCGGCGCTTTCCAGTTTCGGGTCTACCGTTTCCAGTGCCAAACGGATCGCACGCACCATCAGTGGAAACGCCATGATTGCAGCGGCCAGAACCGCACCGGTCCAGCGGAAGGCCAGTGACACCCCAAAGGCAGCTTCCAAAAACCGGCCTGCCGGGCCTTGTGGGCCGAAGGCCAGCAACAGCAGGTATCCTGTCACCACGGGGGGCAGGACCAGTGGCAGGTGGATCAGCCCGTTGAACAGCTGCTTGCCCGGAAACTCCCACCGGGCCAGCGCATAGGCGGCGGCGACGCCAAAGGGCAGGCTGATCAGCGTGGCCACAACAGCCACGCGGAGCGAAAGGGCAACGGCCTGCCATTCGTCTGGACCCAGCCATGCGGTCATTCCGGCACCTCCGGGATCAGGAAACCATGGGCTCGGAATACTTCCTGCGCGGCTTCGCTTTGCAGAAACTGCCAGAACGCATGGCTTTCGGACCGTGCACCAGTCAGCAATCCGGCGGGGTAGATGATGGGCGTGTGGCTGTCTTCGGGGAAGGTGCCAAAGATCTGGACCCGGGGTTCTGCCATGGCATCGGTCTGATAGACGATACCGGACTTGGCGGCCCCGATGGCCACGAGCCGCAGCGCCGCGCGCACATTGTCGGTCTGCACAGCGCGGTCTTCGATGTCATCCCACAGCCCAAGAGATGTCAGCGCCTCACGCCCATAAATCCCGGCGGGGACAGAGGCGACCATGGCCATCGCAACCCGTCCCGTCCCGATGGTCAATGGCCCACCCGTTGGCGTCGACCCGGACGCACCCGTGATCACCACAAGCCGGTTGCCCAGCAGGTCCATCCGTTCTCGCACCTGCCCGGCAGTATCGAGGCTGTCCATCCAATCGGTATTTGCGGAAACAAAAATATCCGCCGGCGCCCCCTGCGCGATCTGGCGGGCCAGAACGGAGCTGCCCGCATAGGCTGCAACCATACCGTTGCCCGTTTCTAATCGATAAAGCTGGCCAACCTCATCTAACGCCGTTTTCAGGCTGGCTGCGGCAAAGACACGCGTATCGGCCATCGCCCCGGAGACATACCCGGTGACGCAAACGGCCTGCAGCAAGGCCAATAGCCCCGCGAAGATCAGGCGATGCAGGCAACTGGCGCGCATATTGTTCCAGACCATCGGTTTGCAACGGATCATACCCGTATGCCGGTCTGACCATGCAAGAGCAAGCATGCGCTCTGTCAGGGTTCGATAACGGTGACGCCCGGAATACGCTGGATCGTGAAGACATCCTCGTCATAGATATCTGTCAGTTCGTCCACCAGCGCCTCATCCCAGTCGGGCAGATCCAGTTCTTCTTCCAATTCGTCTTCCAGCGCGAACTTGTCCAGAAAGGCCGCGACGATCCGGCGGATCTGCATTTCGCTGATGCCGTCATGCGTATCCAGGTAATCCTGAAACCGTTTCATGCCTTCGTCAGACATGATTTCGGCCAGCAGGTCGAAGCTGCCTATGATGTTGGCCACCGGGTCCAGCCCGGCGATTTCGCGGATCAATTGCCCCCAGATCAACGGCGTATCTTCGTTACACCAGACGGTGATGGAAACATTTGGCGCTTCGCTGCGGATGCGCAGCAGCAATTCGGACCAGAAGATGTCACGGGGGTCCACCCCGTCGGTGAAGTGGTCGAAGGTCTGCCGGGGGGATCGTTTGAACAATTCCGGAAGGAAGCTGGCCGGGTTGCGGATACCGATGAACATTTCAACCTGATCATGCGGGAAAAGCTGGCATATGTTGGCCATCCGAGTGCCGGCGGTCGGGTAGATCATGCCGCGCCGAATCGCCGCGCGTGGAGCGCCGAACAGGTTGGTGTTGGACAGGATCATGCGGTCGGCCTGGGCATCATCCAGAATCGCGTCCAGCAGCACGTCGCGTGCGTCGGGCGCAGGCGGCGCATCTTTAAGTGCAGACATGGTGTTTTTCAGAAGGGTCCGGTAGCGGCCGGGCCCCGGCACGGCTATGCCATGCTGCGAAAACACTTCTGCGTTCCGCATCAGGCATTTGATCAGGCGTTCTTCGTCTGTGAAATGGGCCCCGGTATGAATCGCAATCTGCATGTTTATAGCGTTATGGCCCGTCGTCTCCGCTCGGGCCACAATCAATCAGCTTTGGCGTCGGGATACAACGCCTGACACCATGTACTGACCGCATTCAAGGACTTTCCTTGTTCCCGGGCCGGTTCGCGTCTACCGCGCCGCCCCGATCGCGTTCACATAGATTGATCGCATCGTGGTTGTTGCGCAGATGAACAGCCGGTTCTTCTTGGGGCCGCCGAATACGACATTTGCCACAACCTCATCCACTAGGATCTTACCCAGAAGCGTGCCATCCGGCGCATAGCAATGCACACCGTCCCCGGCGGAGCTCCAGACATTGCCGTTCGTGTCCACTCGGAATCCATCAAAAAGGCCCACGTCACATTCGGCATAAAACTGGCCCGCACCGACGGTCTTGCCATCTACCGGATAGGCTCTGATGACAGGGGCGCATTCGGGCACGTGGGTCATGCCGGTGTCGGCCACATACAGCAGGCTTTCGTCTGGGGAAAAGGCCAGGCCGTTGGGTTGGACCATATCGTCGATCACCATCGTCAGCGTACCGTCCGGATCGATGCGATAGACATTGTTGGCGTCGATTTCTGACGGGGCTGCGTCGCCTTCGTATTCGCTGTCGATCCCGTAGCTGGGATCTGTGAACCAGATAGACCCGTCTGATTTCACAACAAGGTCGTTTGGGGAGTTGAGCTTCTTCCCCTCGTACTTGTCCGCAAGGATGGTGGTATGCCCGTCATGTTCGATCCGGCTGACGCAGCGACTGCGATGTTCGCAACTGACCAGTCGTCCTTCCAGATCCACGGTGTGGCCGTTATGATTGTTGCAGGGCTGTTTGAACACGGAAACATTGCCGTCGCATTCATCCCAGCGCATCAGCCGATCGTTGGGAATGTCGGACCAGACCAGGTATTTGCCGGCTGCGAGGTAGGCCGGGCCTTCGCACCATCGGCCGCCTTCCCACAACAGGTCCGTTCCAGCGTTGCGATGGATCAGTGAATTGAATCTCGGATCGTGAATTTCGTATATACTTTGGACCATCTGTTATTCTCACTCGGACTTTTGCAGCACAGCCGCGATGTGTGCAGCCGGACGGTGAACCCGACTTTCCCCACTGCGCTTACGCGGGTCAAGGACCGAGCGGAGGCTTCGCGAAATCTTTGGGCATCGCGCAACACCGCGCAGGAAGCCATGCGGATTTTCAAAGGCTGTGGCACAGTCGAGGTGCGGTCACAGGTGGGTGCAAACATCGTCGACATCGCCAGTGAAATCGATTTCCGGTTTCAAACGCTGTTGATCTCGGTCTTGCGGAACAAGGCGATGTTGGATGTTGCGGGCTGATCTCGCTGGCTGAAACACGTGGCAATCCTCCTTCTGTGTCTGTCGATCACATTGTTTGTTATAAACTTATGGAAATCGAAGCCGGATGTATCTGACATTGCGCAGGACTTGATTGATACGCCATTCCTGCGCCGGTCGAAAAACGGCGTGACGCTAGTTTAGAAAGGGCAAGATATGCAGGACGAAATGCTCAAGGTTAAAGTCGACGGTGTCATTGCCACGCTGACGATGAATCGCCCGGGCAAACGCAACGCGATGTGCGAAGAGCTGCTGAATGCGCTGGACGCGTTTTTCTCTGCACCGCCCGAGGAGGTGCGCGTTGTGATACTGACCGGGATCGAAGGGCATTACTGTTCCGGTCTTGACCTGTCGGAACATGTGCACCGTTCGGCCGAAGAAAACCTGTACCATTCCCGGCAATGGCACAGCGTGATGCACAAGATACAATTTGGCGGTCTTGCAGTCGTCTCCGCGATGTTCGGCGCGGTGATCGGCGGCGGGATGGAGTTGGCCACATCCACCCATGTCCGTATCGCGGAACCATCAACGATCTTTCAACTGCCTGAGGGGCGGCGCGGGATCTTTGTGGGTGGCGGGGCAACGGCCCGTGTTGGCCGATTGCTGGGGCCGGACCGGATGACGGAAATGATGCTGACGGGCCGCAAATACAACGCGGACGAAGGTGTCGCGCTGGGTCTGGCGCATTATTCGGTGGGTGAGGGCGAAGCAATGCCGCTGGCCCGCGAACTGGCCGGCAAGATTTCCCGCAACGCGCCGCTGTCCAACTACCTGATGATCCAGTCCATTGCTCGCATCGGCGATATGGGAACTGAAGAAGGGCTATTCACTGAATCGCTGGCTGCTGCGCTGTCGCAGACCACCCCGGATGCCGAGGAAGGCCTGCGCGCGTTCCTTGAAAAGCGGGCGCCGAAGTTTCGCTGATCCGCTGACCACGGCGCGCATGGGCGTTTGCAACGCGCAACCGAGCTGATCCGCCCCAAGATGGCTTATGTTGTGGACGCCGCCCGGCATTAGGAAGCGTGGGAACTGTACGCGTTGGAGGACTTCGGCATCGTTGTCAGCTGCCCGGTTGCGGTGGCGGGTGTGATGCCCTTTGACCCCCTGCTGACAGGCGACAAAGATTTAGACTTGGAGGCAACACATGCCGCAGTTATGCCAGACACGGTTGCCAAGATTCTGCTGACCGCCAAAGGCAACCCGAGTTTCCGCAAGAACCTTGCCCGCCGGGTTGACCTGTTTGTCCTCCTTTACGGCGATGAAGATCCGGGTGTTAACTGGGCCTGATCCTGCGACCGCCGATTCTCGACCTGAGCAACAACAAAAGAGACTGACATGATCGATATTTCCAAGGTTCGGGCCATCGACATCCATACTCACGCCGAGGAGCCCTGCGGCTGCCATTCGGATGACGGGTATGATGACCTGCAGGCGGCAATGGCAAAGTATTTCAATGCCAAGATCGTGCAGCCCACAATCGACGAAACCGCCGCACATTTTCGCGCCCAGAACGTGGCAGCCGTGATCTTCCCGGTCGATGCCGAACGCGAAACGGGATACCGCCGGTTTTCCAATGACGAGGTTCTGGAACAGGTTTCGCGCAATAGCGATATCCTGATTTCCTTCGCCTCCATCGACCCGTGGAAAGGCAAGATGGCTGTGCGCGAAGCACGGCGTCTGATCGAGGAAAACGGCGTCAAAGGCTTCAAGTTCCACCCGACGATGCAGGGGTTTTGGCCAAATGACCGGATGGCCTATCCGTTCTACGAAGTGCTTGCCGAAAATGGCTGCATCGCGCTGTTCCATACTGGTCAGACGGGGGTGGGTTCGGGCATGCCCGGCGGCAACGGAATGCGCCTTAAATATTCCAACCCGATGTATATTGACGATGTCGCCGTCGATTTCCCGGATATGAAAATCATCCTCGCACACCCGTCCTTCCCCTGGCAGGAAGAAGCGCTGTCGGTCGCTCAGCACAAGCCGAACGTCTATATCGACCTGTCAGGCTGGTCGCCAAAGTATTTCCCTGAGATTCTGGTACGGTATTGCAATTCGATCCTGCGCAAGAAGGTGCTGTTCGGCTCCGACTGGCCGATGATCACGCCGGAACGCTGGCTGTCCGATTTCGAGAAGATAAATATCAAGGATGAACTCCGGCCTGATATCATCAAGAACAACGCGGCCCGTCTGCTGGGACTGATGGACTGATCACGTGAAACTCCTTGCTGCCGTTTTGACGATATTCTGCTTATCCTGAAGCACGTCGCTGATCGCACTTCGCTGGTTCCATCTGAAACCATCGATCCTAGTCGTGGCTGTGCCCGTGATCATGACCATGGGAATGCTTGTGGTCGTCAGAATTGGCGTAATGCTGGCGCAAAACATCCTTGCCGTAGTCATTGCCATTTGGGCTGCGCACCACTGTGTGCACGTGGAATTTCTTAGGGGTATCGTTGGTCAGGAACAGCCCCGGATGGTGGTCGAATTCGATGAAGACCACCGGGCTCTGAACGCGGTAATAAAACGGGTCGTTGGGGCCATTGCCGCCGATCCAGCAGAAATGCGTGTCGGCCAGGTGGCGTTCCACATCTTCCACCTTGGCCTGTCTCGGCCCATCGGGCAGAGCACCGACATAGGCGTTCACCAGATCCAGCAATGCTGAGCGTTGCGCCGCGCTGAAACGATCCACCCGCGCGCCTTCCATTGGGACGATCCGGTTGTCCTGATGCGCGCCGCCCAGCGTCAGGTAATCGGCGAAATGCACCCGACCTTCGGGGAGGTCTGATCCGGCCAGATCAAACCCGACCCGTGCCGCGCTTTGGTCCCTCGGCGCCAGTGCATTGAAAAGGTCTAGCCCCAGCCGTTCTTCGTCCTGAAAAAGCGTCACGCCTTTATAGGGACCTTCATCCGCATAGCAGATTTCAGCACCAACAAAGCACGGTGTCAGCACCATCTGCCCGCCGATGACGAGACAGGAAATCGCCAAGTGATGCCCCCAGAGTTGCCAGCCCCACGGCTCCGACAGAGAGGGCTGGCCAAACAGGCAGAAATTGTAGCTCCATTCCCCCAGAACCTCCGGCGCGCCGATCAGGCTGCCCAGAAAGCCATTCAGCTGCATCGCACCGATAGCGGTGTCATAGCCGCCGCTGCTGAGTGATGCGCGCAGCACGGCCAGCACCATATCCCGTTTCGCAGCGGTTAGGTGTTCCAGGCGCAGACCATGGGTTTCGACGAACATCTCAGTATTTTGCCACATACGCCACAGCGGGCTATCCACGTCATGGCTGCCACGTTCCCGTTCGACCGGCGTCAGAGCGGTCAGCAACTGCGCAGTCTTCTCGGCCATGTCCGCGGTTGGCGCGCCCTCATCCCGCAGACCATATAGACCGGAAACTGTGACGCCGTCGGTCGTGACCCCACGAAACGGTTGCTTGACCAGTTCGCCCCATTGCTGAAACAGCCCGGCAGCACGAGGTAGAGCCAGACGCCCGCGCGTGTGGGTTTCGGCGTCTTCTCCGGCAATGCGGGAGTGTTCCGGTCCAGGCAGATGTGGGCGGTAATCAGCGAGTTTGGCCATCAGGCGCGGTCGCTCATGTCAGGGTTCTAGCCATGATTGCACCGTAGCAACCGGGCGAAAAAAGGAAAGTGCCGTCAGACGGACACGCATCCCAGCAACGCGTCACGGTCAACTTCGCCTTTCTTGCCGCTTATCGTTACCGCGCCGCGTTCGAGCACATAAAATGTATCGCCGAGATCA
>JAEPNQ010000102.1 GCA_017643305.1 Marinibacterium sp.
CGACAGATCGGCGTTGTTGAACAGACGTATTATCGCTGTTCCTGACGGTTGAATTGTAACTTTGAAGGCGTCGCGCGTGTACTAAGCGATGCGCATATGCGTCACATCCCGAAACACGTTGGAGCCGGTTGTAGCCTCTGCCGTCGATCTTTGAGAGGATGTGCTTGGTCTTGGCAAACGGTGGAGTTTTTTGGTGAGGGTTCTCCTTGCAGGCGCCTCGGGAACGATCGGACGGGCTACGGCGCAGGCCTTGGTCAGCCAGGGGCATGATGTGCTTTGCGCCCTGCGCCCCGGATCGTCCGTGGCGATTGCAGGACCAACGAAAGTGACGTGCCAATTGACGGAAGCTGGCAGTCTTACGCACGCCTTAGGTGGGCAGCGCATCGATGCCGTGATTTCATGCATGGCAACACGCACAGGTGCAATCGCCGATGCTTGGACGGTGGAGCATGACGCCCAAGTCCACCTGCTGCGGGAGGCGGGCGAGGCCGGCGCGCAGCACTTTGTCTTGCTGTCCGCGATCTGTGTCCAGAAACCGGAACTTGCGTTTCAGAAAGCAAAAGCCAAATTTGAACAGCGGCTTAGGACAAGTGGCCTGAACTGGAGCATCGTGCGGCCAACAGCGTTCTTCAAGTCCCTCAGCGGGCAGGTTGCGCGCGTGCAAGCTGGTAAGCCCTATCATGTGTTTGGAGATGGTACGCAGACAGCGTGCAAGCCAATCAGCGATCGTGATCTGGCGCAGTTTCTTGTTTTGTGTCTGACAGACGCAGACAAGCGGGATGCGCTTTTGCCGATCGGTGGCCCCGGTCCGGCAATCACGCCGCTCGAACAGGGGCGGCGCTTGTTTGAAATCTTGGGTAAACCCCCGAAGATTCGCCGCGTACCTTACCTTATGATGGATGGAATTGTCGCAACGACGAACCTTTTAGGGCGCATCAGCACGAGGGCGGCTGAAAAGGCTGAATTTGCTCGAACCGGCAGATACTATGCAACTGAGTCCATGCTTGTGTGGAACGAAACAACCGGGCGATACGATGCGTCTGCGACGCCTGTCTTCGGATCTGATCTTTTATGGGATTACTACAGGGATCTGATTGAGGGCCGGACCAGTGCAGATCTGGGCGCCCATGCTTATTTCACACGGAAGTAAAAGACCTCAGGCACCGTCTGCGACCCAAAGCGGCCGAGGAGTAAGCTATGTTCGCCCCGTTGAGCAGTGCCAGTGACGGTCTACCTGACCACGTTCAAGACGATTAGCAGCACCCTCGTCAAAGCAGTAACAGGGAGTGCTCTAACAGCAGGTGTTCCAAGCAGTCCTGCTTGTAGCTCTCTTGTATTTCCCCGAAAAAGCATCAGGGACGCTAAAGATGATCCAAAAGCGTTCTCCTAAAGCGATCATGTTTAGCTGGTTTATTTGTATTTTCTTCGTTTTTATGACAGATTTAGTGGCAAGTTCGTTGTATCATCAACTATCATCCCCTCCCTTCAGCATATATCGCTTATCAGGACATGCTTGCATCGTGTCTAGCTAAATATGTGCATTTGTGCACACAAATTGTATTTTAGCAGATCTTTGCGCTCTTTGCTGAACATTTATATGTCAAGGCTACGAGTGGAAGGAGAGCTGAGATGAGCTGGAACCCAATTCTGGATGCAGACTGCCCGATCGGTGATGCTGTGGATGCGATTGAAACGGTAATCGTGCCGCGTGCCCGTGATCTTGGTGATTTCGAGGTGCGCCGCGCCTTGCCTGCCCCCAAGCGTCAGATGGTCGGGCCGTTTATCTTTTTTGACCAGATGGGTCCGGCAGAGTTTGTAACCGGTCAAGGCATCGATATCCGCCCGCACCCTTATATTGGGCTGGCGACGGTGACATATCTGTACAAAGGCCGGATGCACCATCGGGATAGCCTGGGGGTGGATCAGTGGATTGAACCGGGGGCGGTGAATCTGATGACGGCCGGGCACGGGGTGACACACTCCGAACGGGTGGACGGTGAGATGCTGAAGGCGCCTTATGCGTTGTTCGGGATTCAGACCTGGATTGCCCTGCCCGAGGGCAAGGAAGAGCAGGCGGCTGATTTTCTGCATGTCCCCAAGGCCGATCTGCCCGTGCTGGAAGGGGAGGGCAAAACCGTGCGTGTAATCCTAGGTCACGCTTACGGAGCGGCAGCGCCTGCGGAAACCCCGTCGGAGATGTTCTATCTCGACACGCTGCTGGATCCCGGCGCGGCCCTGCCATTGCCGTATGATCACGAAGACCGTGGGGCCTATGTTGTAAGCGGCGCGGTGGAGGTCGCCGGGCAGACCTTTGAAGCCGGACAGATGATGGTGTTCCGACCGGGGGACCGGGTAGGAATGCGGGCTGGCGCGCACGGCTCCCGCGTGTTGCTGTTGGGTGGCGCAACCCTGAATGGCCCCCGCCATATCTGGTGGAACTTTGTGGCCTCCTCAAAGGACAAAATCGAAGCGGCCAAAGAAGCCTGGCGCGCCGGTGACTGGACGCATGGGCGGTTTAAGCTGCCGCCGGGCGATAACGCAGAGTTCATTCCCCTGCCGGAGAGGTAGGCAGGCGATTTCTGGACAAATCGCGCTTGACGCCGCGCGGGAGGGGCCGTAGTTGACGACCTCACGCGGTTGTAGCTCAGTTGGTTAGAGTACCGGCCTGTCACGCCGGGGGTCGCGGGTTCGAGCCCCGTCAACCGCGCCACTTTTCAAAAAGCCCTCGGGAAACCGGGGGCTTTTTGCATGTCAGAGACTGTTGGGGGCGCTGCCCCCATACCCCGCGGAGTATTTGGGCAAAGGTGAAGACGCTCAGGCCTTGCGGTCGATCACGCCGAGCGCATCCAGCGCACGCTCTAATTCAGATCGGGCCGGATCGTGAGATGCCGCCTTTATGGCGTCGAACCGCACGCGCAGGGCCTTTTTCTCTTCGCCCTTGCAATCATTCCATGGCCGGCCCTGCAGCCCCATGACCAGCACATAGTAGCCGATGAAGTGGGGGCGGCGGCCAGATTGCAGAATTTTGGAATAGGCCGCGTCTGCGCCCAGGTCCCGCAGTTCTTCGGCGGAGTGTATCCCTGCGGCGGCGCAGGCGGCTTCGAAGCTGGGTCCGAGATTTCGGATGGAGGATACTGGGGCCATCGACCTGTTCTAGACAATTCCTGCGCGCCTTGCCACGTTGAACCGGACGAGGAAAGAGGCAGGCCATGACGATCGAGCGGGATCAGGTGTTGGAGTTCAATTTGCGGACCCCACCGAAGGGGTTCGTGGACGACCCGTTCCCGTGGTATGACGCGCTGCTGGCCCATGCGCCGGTGCTACCACAGCCGGACGGATCGGTTCTGGTCAGCTCGCATGGCGATCTGGACCGGATCTATCGGGATACGCGGGCTTATTCCTCGGACAAGACAGAGGTGTTCGCGCCGGTTTTCGGGCGCGGGTCTCCGCTTTACGAGCATCATACGACATCCTTGGTGTTTTCCGACCCGCCGTTGCACACACGCGTGCGCAAGATAATGACCTCGGCGCTGACCCCACGCGCGATTGCGAAGATGGAGCCGGGTCTGATCGATACGGTGGATGTCTTGCTCGACGGGTTGGCGGGCAAGCCGCAGGTGGATGTTATCACTGATTTCGCAAGCGCCATTCCGATCCAGGTGATCGGTAACCTGCTGGACGTGCCGATGGAGGAGCGCGGGCCGCTGCGCGACTGGTCGTTGGATATTCTGAGCGCACTGGAACCGTCGCCGTCAGAGGAAACCCTGGCGCGTGGAAATGATTCGGTTCTGGCGTTTTCGGCCTATCTGGAGGACCTGATTGCACGCCGTCGCGCGCAGCCCGGCGATCCTGAAACCGACGTGCTGACCCGGTTGATCCGGGGGGAGGGAGCGGACGGTCGGTTGAGCCAGATGGAGTTAATCCAGAACTGTATTTTCATCCTGAATGCGGGCCATGAAACCACCACGAACCTGATCGGAAATGGCATCGTGCTGCTGCATGATTTCCCTGAGCAGCGGGAAAAGCTGCAAGTGGAGCACGGCCTGATCCAGAGCGCGGTGGAGGAGGTGTTGCGGTATCGCTCACCCAACCAATTGGGTAATCGGGAGACCACCAAAGCGGTGGAGTTGGGCGGAGTTGATGTGCCGGCTGGAACCAACCTGCATTTGATGATCGGCGCGGCAAACCGGGATCCTGTCGTGTTTGCAGCGCCGGAGGATTTCGACATCACGCGCAAGCCGAATCGTCATCTTGCCTTTGCCGGGGGACCACATGTTTGTGTCGGGCTCAGCCTGGCACGGATGGAGGGGCGGATTGCAATTGACCGGTTTTTGCGGCGTTATCCAGCCTATGAAATCCTCCCTGGTCGTGTATCGGGTGGCCGGATGCGGTTCAGAGGGTATGCCGGTCTGCCCGCGCGGTTGGGACGGCAGTAGATACTAAAATCTGTGTGTTGTGAGCGGAAGCTCAGAAAATAAAAATTGTTTCTGGCCGTCTTGCATGGTGTCTTGGTCGAATGGCCCGTTGTGGCGGCACTCAAGATTTCCTTTGATTGGCTGGTCTGAGAAACGGCACCACGAGACGGTCCAAAATCGCGCCGTTGGTGGCGTTCAATTGTTTAAGCCTGTGTCCGCCGTCGGGGGCGTACAAACATCAGTGGACGGCGGTGGCCCGACCAAGAAGCATGGCAATGTAATGGCCAAAGCAATTGCGGCCCGCAAGTTTCCGTAAACATCAAAGAAGTTGGTGATGTTGTATGGGGGCGCTGCTGGAATGTCCCTTCTGAACTGGTCCGACGTTATGTTTAGGGAACGGAGGACCAGTTCAGTTGGGGAGGCTCAAGCCTTTCAACATCCCAGCAGTAAAGCCAAACTCTTTGCAAAGACGTTTTACTTCCTTCAGTGCCAAATCTTAGTCTCTGGGTTACTACGAGTTTCAGTAGTCACACGTTTGTGCAACATTTTGTGTAACTGTAAGAAAAAAGACTAGGAAATCGACGATTGATTTCTAAGTGTGAAAGTAATGTGTTAGTAATTAATGTTATAAAATCAATTACGTACATGAAAATAACTACTCCCACTCGATGGTTCCCGGGGGTTTCGATGTGATGTCGTATGTGATGCGGTTGATGCCGGGAACCTCGTTGATGATGCGGGTGGCGGTTTCGCTGAGGAAGTCGTGGCTGAACGGGTAGTAGTCGGCCGTCATGCCATCCACCGAGGTGACCGCGCGCAGGGCGCAGGCATAGTCATAGGTGCGGCCATCGCCCATCACGCCCACTGTGCGGACAGGTAGCAGGGCGGCGAAGGCCTGCCAGATGTCTTCATAGAGACCGTGGCGGCGGATCTGGTCGATATAGACTGCGTCCGCTTCGCGCAGGATTGCGAGTTTGTCGCGGGTGATCTCACCCGGGCAACGAATGGCGAGGCCGGGGCCGGGGAAAGGGTGGCGGCCGATGAAGCTGGGCGGCAGCCCCAGTGCGTGGCCGAGGGCACGCACCTCGTCCTTGAAAAGCTCGCGCAGGGGTTCGACCAGCTTCAGACCCATCTTTTCCGGAAGGCCGCCCACATTGTGGTGTGATTTGATCGTGACGGATGGACCGCCCGAAAAGCTAACGCTTTCGATCACGTCAGGGTAAAGCGTGCCTTGGGCCAGAAACTCTGCGTTTTCAATGGTATCTGCGTGTTTCTGAAACACGTCGATGAACAGCTTTCCGATGGTCTTGCGTTTTTCTTCCGGGTCCGACATACCGTCCAGCGCAGTCAGGAACAGGTCGCTTTCATCGGCATGGATCAGCGGGATGTTGTAATTGTCGCGGAACATGCCAAGGACTTCCTCGGCCTCGTTCTTACGCAGCAGCCCATGGTCGACGAACACGCAGGTGAGCTGATCGCCGATTGCCTCGTGGATCAGTACGGCCGCGACAGAGCTGTCGACCCCGCCGGAAAGCCCACAGATTACGCGTTTGTCGCCGACCTGTTCGCGGATCTTGGCAATGGCCTCATCTCGGTAGGCGCCCATCGTCCAGTCACTCTTGAACCCGGCAAGGCGGACGAAGTTTTCGTATAGTTTTGCGCCGCGCGGGGTGTGGTGCACTTCCGGGTGGAACTGGACTGCGTAGAAATGACGGGTGGTGTCGGCGGTGATGGCATAAGGCGCGTTGGGGGAGGTGCCGTAGACTTCGAAACCCGGGGCCAGCCGGCTGACATGGTCGCCGTGAGACATCCAGACCTGTTCGCGACCGTCATCGAACCATCCATCCAGCAGATGGAGGCTACCTTTCGGCTCCACGTAGGCGCGGCCAAATTCGGCTGTGCCGCCACCGCCCGAGATTTTGCCGCCATCTACCTGGCCGCCCAACTGGGTCATCATGACCTGTTGGCCGTAACAGATGCCCAGGATTGGCACTCCGTAGTCGAACAGTTCCTGTGGAGCGCGAGGCGAACCTTCGCGCGTGACGCTGTCGGGCCCGCCGGAAAAGATCACGGCGCGCGGAGCCAGTGCCCGAACCATATTCATCGTCACAGATTGATAAGGGTGGATTTCGCAATAGACGTTCAATTCACGCAGCCGACGCGCGATGAGCTGCGTTACCTGGCTGCCGAAGTCGATGATCAGAAGGCGGTCATGGGTCATGGCCGGTGCTTAGGCGCGGTGAGCAGCGGTGGCAAGAGCCTGGAACCAGACAGAACGCGGAAATCGCGCTGCAAGCAGACCGGTTGTGCAGGATGTGCGCTGTTTTTGGGCTGCGTGCCGGTTTAGGGCCTGCCTGCGGACAGAGTCTTGTCGCTTTTTGCCGCCAAAGGGCGCTGGTGGGGTGCGCAGGGCGGGATCGCTGGGGTAGAGAATTCAAATTAAGCGAAAGCAATCTCGGGGATTGAGACCATGGCAGAGGCAGCGGTGCGCAAACGTGGACGCGGTGGCGGCGGAGCAGCCCGACGGGCAGAACGGGGCGCAGTTTCATTCGAAACTGCCCGCTTCATTGAGCGCAATATCCCCACTTTCGAGGTACTGAACGAAGAAGCGCTCGAAATCATCGAAACAAATGCCGAAACGGTGCTGGAAGAGATTGGCGTCAACTTTGTGAACAACCCAGCTGCACTGCAACGCTGGCGGGACGCCGGGGCGGATGTGGAAGGTGAACGGGTGCATATCCCGCGTGGACTGGCGCGCCAGCTGATCAGCTCGGCCCCCGGCGCGTTCACGCAACATGCCCGCAATCCGGCGCGCAACGTAGATATTGGTGGCCGTAACCTTGTGCTGGCCCCGGTCTATGGCCCGCCCTTTGTGCGCGATCTGAACGGCGGGCGTCGTTATGCGACGATGGAAGATTTCCAGAATTTCGTGAAGCTCGGCTACATGTCGAAATGGCTGCACCATTCTGGCGGCACGGTGTGTGAGCCCACGGATGTGGCGGTGAACAAGCGCCATCTGGACATGCTGCTGGCGCATATGACCTTGTCAGACAAACCGTTCATGGGCTCGGTCACCGAACCCAGCCGCGCGCAGGACAGCGTGGACATGTGCGGGATCCTGTTTGGCGAAGATTTCGTACAACAGAACACGGTGATGACATCGCTCATCAACATCAACTCACCCATGACGTTTGATGACGTGATGATGGGCGCGATGGAGGTGTATGCAGCAAACAATCAGGCCTGTATCGTGTCGCCCTTTATTGTCGGTGGGGCCATGGCCCCGGTTTCTGTGGCAGGAACGCTGACGCAGGTGATGGCCGAGGTGCTGGCCGGAATCGCATACAACCAGCTGGTGCGCCCCGGTGCGCCAGTTATCATGGGGTCTTTCGTGACCTCCATCGATATGAATTCCGGCGCGCCAACCTTTGGCACGCCAGAAGCCAGCCACATCACATATGGCGCAGGACAGCTGGCGCGGCGGCTGGGTCTACCATACCGGTCAGCTGGGTCCTTTACAGGGTCCAAGCTGCCCGATGCTCAGGCGGCCTACGAAACCTCCAACAGCCTGAACATGGGCCTGCTGTCTGGCGTGAACTTCATGCTGCACGCCTGTGGCTGGCTCGAAGGTGGACTGGTCAGTTCGTACGAAAAGTTCGTGCTGGACGCTGATCAACTGGGCGTGTTGCACCGGCTGGCCAATGGCGTGAGCATGGATGAAGGTGCGCAGGCCATGGGCGCGATTGCCGAGGTCGGGCCAGGCGGGCATTACCTTGGATGTGAACATACCCAGGCGCATTTCAAAACCGCGTTTTGGCGGACCGACGTGCTGGATTACAAACCGTTCGAAACCTGGGAAGAGGAAGGTGCACGCGACAGCCAAACGCTGGCCGCTGCCCGGGTGAACCAGCTGCTGAACACGTATCAGCAACCAGCCATGGACCCGGCCGTGAACGAAGCACTGAAAGACTATGTCGCGCGCAAGAAAGCCTCAATGCCCGACGGGCTCATATAGTTGGGCTGGCACCGCGCAGTGCCCGGAACAGCTGGGCCTCTGCGACGGTCGCAATCAGGATATCGAGATGGCGCACCGCTGAATACCCGGCGTAGTCGGCGGCGCGCTGCTCTTCTAACTGTTCTTCCATATCCAGAAGCCAGGGCAGGGCCTCGATTTTTCGGGGCAGAGTGCCAAACCCCAGCAGCCGCTGCAGGTGGCGTTTCCGGTTATAGGACAATGCGCCTTCTTTCGCGGCACGGGTCAGGATCGACGGGCGGCGCATGTTTTCCAGACGGTTCGCGATATTCTGCATGGTATATCCCTCAGACAAGCGTTGCATTTTGCAAGAATAGACCATATACAACCTAAGCGCGTGTTTCTTTAAAGCGTCCACCACCGCGCGCCGCCCTTACGACTGTTTACCATTTCGAAACAAAAACTCCGGTTGAGAGGTGTGGCTGCGCCAGATGGTAAACACCTTTAGGTTGTGGGTCGGCCTGTTGGTCGGTCCGGGTGCCCAATCGGAGGACGACCCATGGACGGTCCGTTATATCACTTTGACGCCACATCCCTGCCGGGCTGGGTTCCTGAAAATGTGACACACTATCTGATGCACACGGTCATCAGCCTGCCGATCCGGGAACTGGCGCGGCGGCAGGGCTGCCACGCCTCCACTGTGTTGCGGCAGGTTCGCCGTGTGGAAAGTCGCCGCGATGATGTGCTGGTGGATGCGGGGCTGGTGCGTTTGGGCGACCACTTTGGCGCACGGGCTTTTGAAGACATGTCCCCGACCCAGGCGGAACTGGCCCGTGAAGCCGCCCGTGTGTTGTGGCGGCTGTGCGAATCTGGGGCAGTGCTGGCGGTCGTAGAAGGCATGCCCAATGCTATCGTGATGCGTGGCAGCGACACCGGCGCGGGAGCGCGGACAGCGGTAGTAAAGTTTGAGATCGCCCAGGCCATGGCCTTATGTGACTGGATCACCTGCGCCGCGACCGGCAAGATCGCCCGCTATCATGTGACCGCTGCAGGCCGAGCAATGTTGAGCCGCCTGCTGGCTGAGGCGGAAAACCGGGCACGAACAGAAACCGACAGGTTTGCCGAAGATGAGGCGCTATTTGCGATGCCGAGTGGCGATACGCGTGCGCGCAAATCCCGGTTCATGGCGGTGGAAAGCCCGCTGATCGCGTTGGCCCGTCGCCGTGAAAAGGACGGATCGCGGTTTCTGGACGATGATATGGTGCGTGCGGGCGAACGGCTGCGCGAAGATTTCGAACTGGCTCAGATGGGGCATGGCGCAGCACGTGACTGGTGTGATGTGCTGGCAACGGCGGGCTCTGCTGCGCTGGCTACTGACCCGCCGATCAGTCGCGCGCAGCAGCGGCTGACGGACGCGATGCATGACCTTGGCCCCGGGCTCGCCGACATCGCGCTGCGTTGCTTTTGCTATCTGGAGGGGTTGGAGCGTACCGAAGAGCGCATGGGCTGGTCCGCGCGGTCTGGCAAGATCGTCCTGCGGATCGCGCTGCAACGGCTGGCACGGTATTACAAGGAAGCCGCGCGTCAAGGTGGTGACCTGATCGGCTGACGTAACGACAGCGCCTTGATCCGGATGCATAGCGGCTATGTGACGCCGGGCCTGCGCAGGCTCGAAAAATGTGCTACACAGCGCAGGTGAATAGCACCTGACAGGACATCCCGGCCGTGCGCGATTTGAAAATTCCCGAACAGCGTCATCCCGAAAAGGCGCATCGCGCCAGCACCAGCCAGCCCAAGAAGCCGTCCTGGATCCGGGTGAAGGCGCCGGGCGGGGCCGGGTATGCGGAAACCCACAAGATCATGCGGGAAAACAACCTTGTTACCGTGTGTGAAGAGGCCGGTTGCCCGAATGTGGGCGAATGCTGGAGCCAGGGCCACGCCACCATGATGATCATGGGCGAAATCTGCACGCGCGGCTGCACCTTCTGCAACATCGCCACGGGCCGTCCGGAAACGCTGGATGTGTTCGAACCGGGCCGCGTGGCGCACGCAGTGGAGAAGTTGGGACTGAACCACGTGGTCATCACCTCGGTTGACAGGGATGACCTGGAAGATGGCGGAGCCGAACATTTCGCCCAGACCATCCGCGCAGTGCGGCACAAATCGCCGGACACCACCATCGAAATCCTGACCCCCGATTTCCTGAAATGCGACCCTTCGGTGCTGGAAATCGTGGTCGAGGCGCGCCCGGATGTGTTCAACCACAACCTGGAAACAGTGCCGGGTCTGTACCCCGAGGTGCGGCCGGGCGCGCGGTATTTCCATTCCCTGCGCCTGCTTCAGCGGGTGAAGGAACTGGATCCGCTGATTTTCACCAAGTCCGGCATCATGGTGGGTCTGGGTGAAGACCGGCAATCCGTGGTGCAGGTCATGGACGACATGCGCGCAGCGGATGTGGATTTCCTGACCATCGGGCAATACCTGCAGCCAACACCGAAACACCATGCGGTGGACCGGTTCGTCACGCCCGAGGAATTCGCGTCGTACGGAAAGGCGGCCTGGGGCAAGGGCTTCCATATGGTTAGCGCCACGTCGCTGACCCGGTCGTCCTACCACGCGGGTGACGATTTCGCTCGCTTGCGCGCAACCCGTCAGGCGCGGTCGGGTGGGGGCTAGGCCTCAACACCATTTCCGACGCTTCGCTCTTCGGTCAAGCCAGTTGCTGTTGGCCTGTGACCAATTCGGCGAATCTGTACGGCGGATAACACGGATAAGGTTACACCCGACCTACCGAACCGCGAGAGCCTCAAGTTGAAGAATGCCCGCAACTTCGCCACGCACTGAAGTGTTTGCAGCGCATAGAAGATGATCTGATCGTTGTGGCCAGTTCCGAACGCGAAAAAGGTGTGGCCACAGCAGATTAGGAGGATTTAACCCCGGCGCTTTTTAGAGGCGCTTTTCAGATCGGGATGCGCCGGTTAGGGTTTGCAAACAGACCAAAGATGGACATCCCAAAATGAGCTTTGCCACCCAATCCGCCGTTTCCCTGCTGGGCGATCTCGCATCGCGTAAAGTGTCCGCCGAAGAGCTTATGTCCTGGACGCTGGAGCGCATCGCTTCGGTGAACCCTGCACTGAATGCCATTGTTGCGTTGCGCGAGGCGGAGGTGTTGATGGCAGAGGCGCGCGCCAAGGATGCGGGACCTGTGACTGGACCGCTGCATGGGTTGCCGATTCCGGTGAAGGATCTGGTAAACGTCAAAGGCATGCCGTCGACACAAGGATCCCCCATCTATGCGGATTTCGTACCAGAAACCGACGATATGCTTGCCGCTGACATGCGGGCAGCGGGGGCCATCCTGATTGGCAAGACCAATGTGCCGGAGTTTGGGCTGGGTTCGCATACGTTCAATCCGGTTTATGGCGCCACGGGCAACCCCTACGACCCGTCTGTGACCTGCGGTGGGTCCTCGGGCGGGGCGGCGGTGGCGCTGGCCACGGGGATGACGGCGTTGGCGGATGGGTCGGACATGATGGGCTCTCTGCGCAACCCGGCAGGCTGGTGCAACGTGTATGGTTTCCGGCCCAGCTGGGGCCGAGTGCTGGGCGAACCGATCGGCGACAATTTCTTGCACCAGCTGTCCACGCTGGGGCCCATGGGCCGAAGCCCGGCGGATATTGCCGTGTTGCTGGACGTGCTGTCGCATCCGGACCCGCGCCAGCCTCACGGGATAGTTTGCCAACCCGCGGCACCGTTGGAGGCCGCGGACCTCACCGGTATGCGCATCGGCTGGCTTGGGGATTGGGGCGGAGCGTACCCATTTGAGCCGGGCATTCTGTCACTGTGCGAGGACGGGCTGGAGGTGATGCGCAGCCTTGGTGCACAGGTCGAAGAGGTCGCCGCGCCGTTCCCCTCTGAACAGATCTGGGACAGCTGGACCACCCTCCGGTCCTGGCAGGTGTCAGCCGGTCTGGCACTGTTGCAAGACCAGAAAGCCCAGTTGAAAGACAGCGCCATGTGGGAGTTGGAGCGCGGTCTGGCCATGTCGGCGCAAGAGGTGCACAAAGCCAGCGTACAACGGTCGGATTGGTTTAAGTCGGCTGCGCAACTCTTTGAAGAATACGATGCAATGGTGCTACCGACGGCGCAGGTTTGGCCCTTTGCCACGTCTAAGCCCTGGCCGACGGAAATCGCTGGCCAGCACATGGACACCTACCACCGCTGGATGGAGGCTGTGGTGCCGGTGAGCCTGCTGGGCCTGCCCAGCCTGGCCATGCCCGTAGGCTTTGGAGAGGCTGGGTTGCCGATGGGCATGCAGCTGTTTGGGCCGCGTGGGAGCGACGTCAAAATTCTAGCAATGGGAGAGGCTTATCACCGGGCTACGGAATGGCCTCAGAAGTACCCTGCGGCGGGAGAATAAAAAGAAGGAGGCGATGTCCGATCAGATGGCGCATGGCGCACCGGAACTGCGGGATGTGTCCATCGGCATGTTGCGCAAAGCGCTCTGGTGGGGCTGAGCGGATCTGCGGCGTGCACCGCTATTCGGCCTCTTCTTTGCCGGGGTCTATGTGTAGACCGGCTGGGGCATGTACGTAATCACCGAGCTGACCGGCACGACCTGACGTTGCCCCCTGAAATAGGGCCACGAGGGTGTTAGTGATCCGTCCAAACAAAGGATGGACTATGAAGTGCAGATTTTCAGACGAACAGATCATTGGGATGATCAAGGAGTACGAGGCCGGGGCCTAGGCGCAGGACG
>JAEPNQ010000149.1 GCA_017643305.1 Marinibacterium sp.
CAGCTTCTGAACTATCTCCTCGGGCTTGTGTCTCTTGTTCGCCATTCTCGGTCCTCCGTTCCCTAAACATAACGTCGGACCAGTTCAGAAGGGGCATTCCACCTCACCCGTCCGGAATTGACCGAGAATTTCAGCACATCCAACAAACTGCGGTTCAACCCACCATCGGCACAACCGATTGGTTTGACTTCCTCTTCATATCAGCCAAAACAGGAATTCAACGTTGACCTCAGCCATTCGGGAGCCCGCGACAGGTGCCGGCAAGCCATTCACTGTTCGACCTCCGTCTGACCGAGCTCGTCAACCGGATCTACCCTCAGGCAACATCGACCGGGCTGCAGGACGAAATCGTGCGCGCCTTTTGGCCCGACGGGGCGCATCGGCGCAAACGCGCCCGGTCGCCCAGCAACGGGCTGTGGTCCGAACGGGACGCCCTGTTGATCACCTATGGCGATTCAATCCGCGACGGTCGGCACAAACCGCTCGACCTGCTGGAAGATTTCCTGACCCGCCATCTGAAAGGCGTGGTCAACGGCGTGCATATCCTGCCGTTCTTTCCGTTCAGCTCGGATGACGGGTTTGCCGTGACCGATTATCGCGCGGTCAATTCCCAGATGGGCGACTGGCCGGATATTGCGCGCATCGCCTCGCGCTTTCACCTCATGTCCGATCTGGTGCTGAACCATGTGTCCAGCCAGGGTGCCTGGTTCAACGCCTACCGGCAGGGGCAGTCGCCCTATGACCGGTTCTTCTACGAAGGCAATCCCGAAGACGACTTGTCCGATGTCGTCCGCCCGCGCACCACGCCGCTGCTGCAAAAGGTCGAAACACGCAATGGCGAACGCCATGTGTGGTGTACCTTCAGCCACGACCAGATCGACCTGGATTTCTCCAACCCCGAGGTACTTTTGGAGATGATCCGCATCATCCGGATGCATATCGATCAAGGCGTGCGCATTCTGCGTCTGGATGCCGTGGCCTTTGTCTGGAAGGAACCCGGCACCACCTGCATTCACCTGCCGCAAACCCATGCGATTGTGCAGCTTCTGCGGCTGCTCTGCGATTATGCGACCGAAACCGTGGTGCTGCTGACCGAAACCAACGTGCCGCGAACCGAAAATCTCAGCTATTTCGGAAACCGGAACGAAGCGCACGCGGTCTACAACTTCCCACTGCCGCCGCTGATCCTGCATGCGATGCAGTCGGGCAGCGCGCAGTACCTCTATCGCTGGCAATCCGCCATGCCGCCCGCGCAGCTGGGCTGTGCCTATCTGAACTTCACCGCCAGCCATGACGGCATCGGCATGCGCCCGGCCGAAGGGGTTCTGCCGCCGGAGGAAAAGGACCGGATGATCGAAACCGCGCGGGCTGCGGGTGGTCTGGTGTCCATGCGGGCGCTGCCGGATGGGGGCGAAGCGCCGTACGAGCTGAACGTGTCACTGTTTGATGCCATGCGCCGCACGTTTGCGGGCGAGGATGACCATCACATCGCCCGGTTCCTGTGTTCGCAAACCATTCCGATGTCCCTAGAAGGCATCCCGGCCTTCTACATCCATTCGCTGCTGGCCACGCCCAGCGATCACGACGCCGTGGAGCGGCGCAGCATGAACCGCGCGATCAACCGCCACCGCTGGCACTACCCCGACCTGCTGGCGTTTCTGGCCGATCCCGGCTCGGACCAGGCCCGGGTCCTGAAGGGCCTGTCAGAGCGGTTGCGCATCCGGTCCCGCCAAACCGCCTTCCACCCGAATGCCACTCAATTCACCCTGCGGATGGACGACCGGTTGTTTGGCGTCTGGCGGCAGAGCCTGGACCGGAACCAATCAATCTTTGCCATCCACAACGTCAGCGCCGACACCGTTCTGGTCAGCCCGTCCGAGATCAACCTGATCGAAGACGACTACTGGACCGACCTGCTGGGCGGTGACGAAATTCTGCTGGCTGGGCCCGAGATTCCCTTTAGCCCCTACCAGTGCCGGTGGATCACCAACCGCGTGTAAGCGCGTCGGCGGGGATTAAACGGATCTCTGTGTGGTGCGCTGAAGCACACACTACGGATGGGGCGTATGTTTGAAGGTTTTTCGAGACGTGACTTTCCGAAATCACGCGCGCATTGAACCTTCACACTCCCGCGCGGAATCAAGCCCGAAGGGCGCCGCGCGATCGCTAGACCGCCCCCCGGGCTGGCAATCGCGCGGCTTGTCGCTTGAATTGCAAACGGCATTGGGTCCATCACAATGACCCGATCACACAAACTCTTCTGCATCCGCCGCCGCCGCCCGCTTCAACACGGTCAGGAAATCGGGGTCCGCCGCATGGACGCGGTTCCAGGTCGGGATGAACGGCGTCTCATGTGGGTTGTCCAGAAACACCTGACCGGCCCGGATGATGTTCTCGGCAAAAAGCTCCACCGATTTCTCTTCCTTGTGCCGATCCACCGTCAGCCCGTTCATCTTGGCATCGTTGTAGTAGCTTTCAATCAGGTCCAGCGCGATCCGGTAATAGGTCGCCTTCAACGTGCGAAACAGATTGGGGGTAAAAACCGTGCCATCCGCCGCCAGCTTGCGGAAAATCGCCTTGCAGATATCGGTCGACATCCGGCTCAGCCCGCTGGTGGCATCTTCTGGCGACAGGTCCTGGTGCTTGTGGTCATAGGCATCCGCTATCTCGACCTGGCACACCGAATGCGGCGCCAGATTGCGCCACGCCTCGGACAGCACGCCAATCTCCAGGCCCCAGTCCGACGGGATACGCAGATCGGGCAGGGACAGGCTGCGGATGGCAAACTCCCCCGACAGCGGATAGCGGAAGCTGCGCAGGTAATCGAGGTAATCGCGGTCGCCCACCACCTTTTTCAACGCAATCAGCAGCGGGCTGACCAGCAGCCGCGTCACCCGCCCGTTCAACTTGCTGCCATCAACGCGCGGGTAATAACCCTTGGCCATCTGATAGCGGAACGCCGGATGCGCGACCGGATAGACCAGCCGTGCCAGCATCTCGCGATCATAGGTCACGATATCGCAGTCATGTATCGCCATAACGGCGGAATCCGCACAAGCAATCAGGTAGCCCAGGCAGGACCACACATTCTTGCCTTTGCCCGGCTCCTTGGGGGCCAGCCCCAGATCATCCAGCCGTTGCCCCAGCGCTTTCATCCGCGGGCTGTCATTCCAGATCACGATATGCTGCTGCGGCAGTCGCGCGAAAAATCTCTGGGCATGGCGGAACTGTGCCTCGTCCGCCTGATCCAGGCCGATGATGATCCGGTGCAGATATGGCACCTGGGACAATTCATCCAGAATTCCGGCCAGCGCCGGACCTTCCAGTTCGGAATAGAGACAGGGCAGGATCAGCGTGATCTTGCGCGCCTCGGCAAACACCGTCAGTTCGAGGGTCAGATCATCCAGACTACGGGTGCGCAGGTTATGCAGCGTGGTGATGTTTCCGTTCTGGTGAAAGTCAGCCATGATGTATGTCGGCTCCTGATTGAGAGAGTTCGTCCAGCACCTGCAGCATCGCCTCGGCCCAGCCCTGCGAGCCTTCGCCCACGGTGCGCCGGATGCATCCGACGTCTTCGCCCGCCAGCGGTGGCAGATCTGGTGCTGAACCGTTTGCCACGACGATCCCCAGGTCGGCAGCCTCGAGCATGCCGATATCATTTGGGGCATCGCCCAGGGCGACGGTCTGTTTCGGTGCAAATTTCCCTGCCAGCTCGGTGACCCGATCCGCCTTGGTGCCACCAAAGGACAGGGCCAAAAACCGCCCGCCGCGCTGGATGCACAGCCCGGCCTGACCGGCGGCTTCGGCAAACGCGGCATATCCGGCGTCGGTGCCTGTCCACAGCCCCGGTTCGCTGAACTGCCGCGCCTTGGCCCGGCTGGCATCCTGGTGCGACAGGCCGGTACTGGCGGACACGTCATCGACCGTCATATCGCCAAATCCGGTGAAACCGGCGGGCAAGCCAGCGATCAGCGCCCTGATGTGATCATAGATTGCCCGGTCCGCACCCGCTACGTCGCCCGGGGCCAGAATGCCACCACCGTTTTCGACAATGGCGGGCCAGTCCGAAAACCCGATTTCGTCCCGCAGCGGCGCCACTTCGGCCGCCGTTTTGCTGGTGGCCAGAACCACCCCGGCGCCCATCGCCCTCAACCGCGCCAGCGCGGGCGCCGCCGGCGCCCAGCTATAGCTGCGGTGATCCAGCAGAGTGCCATCAAGATCGGAAAAGACCAGAAGTTCAGGGCGGCGCGTCATTGGCCCCACTATCGGCCAATTCGAGGGGGAGCGGTACCGTATTCTTGGCCGCACGCCCGGCTTTATCGCTTGGCCTGCACGGATAGCCGGGCGGCGGCCATCTTACAGGCAGCCGCGTTCCAGGCCAAAGACCCCACTGCCAAGCTCACAGCACGAAGCCGGTGGTTTACACAAGCGTTGTGAACCAGAGCGAACCCCGGCGCGCTTCCTAAAGCTGGTTAAGGGGCGCAGTTGTGCTACCCGTCTTGCATGCGCGTCCTGTTCCTCCTGTTGTCCTTGCTTGTCCCCGTTTCTGCCGTCGCACAAGACGTCGACCTCGAACTTGTTCTGTTGGCCGATGCCTCCAGTTCAATCTCCGAAGAAGAAATCCGGTTCCAACGGTAGGGCTATGCCGAGGCGCTGATCGATCGACGCATTCTGTCGGCCATCGCCAATACCGCGTATGGCGCCATCGCCGTGACCTATGTGGAATGGGCGGCGAACACCGCGGTTGTTGTCGATTGGACCCGGATCGATGGCCCCAAAAGGGTGCTGTCAGTCTAATTCGAACTCGTCTCTGCCAGGACAGTGACGCTGTCCCTTATGCCGCACAGAGACCACGCCACTCGGCAAGAGCGGCGGTGCGGTTCTGTTTGAAATGATCTCGGCTTGAGAGGCTTTGGCCCTGGTTGAAGTGTTTGAAAACGGAAGAATGAATGGGTGGCCTGATCTGACTGGTCCGGTTTGATTGTTAGTGCATGATCGGCCTTTGGTCCATCTGGACGATGGCCTCGGGGGCTGGTGGGCGGTAGCCCAATGCACTGTGGGGTCTCTTCGTGTTGTAGTGCTTTCTC
>JAEPNQ010000033.1 GCA_017643305.1 Marinibacterium sp.
GCTGACGAAACGTTCAAACACCATCGTGCCAATTTCCGGGCTGACCGAGGTCACGCCGAGGCAGTAACACACCACCGAATTCGCCGCCGACCCGCGCCCCTGGCATAGGATGTCACGCGACCGAGCAAATTGGACGATGTCGCGTACTGTCAGGAAATAGGGCTCATAACGCAGCTTGCTGATCAGGGTCAGCTCATGTTCCAGCATCGCCACCACATTGTCCGGCGCACCACTCGGATAACGCCAGTTCAGCCCCTCATAGGCCAGCCGCCGCAATCGTTCGGGCGGGGTTTCAGTGTCGGTCACTTCGGAGGGGTATTCATAGCGCAACTCATCCAGCGAAAACTGCAGCTTGCGACTGAGTTCCCAGGCGCGATCAATGGCGTACCCGTGGTCACGGTAGAGGCGGCGCATCTCCGCCTCGGACCGTAAGCGCTGTTCCCCATTAACCAGTGCGTCGCGACCCAGGTCATCGACCTTGCGTTTCAACCGGATCGCGGTCAGCACATCAGCCAGCCGTCGCCGCCGCCCGTGATGCATGCGTGGCGCGGCCGAGGCGACCGTGTGCAAGCCCAGCGCCTCGGCCTCTGCCGTGAGCGCATCGAAGCGGTCAGCATCCTGCCCGTCATAGACCGGGTGCATCAGCAGATGCATCTTGCCCGCAAAGCGCCGGGTCAGCCGTTTCATATGCGGGGTCCAGACCTGCGCCCCACCCCGCACCCGCCGCGCATCGGGCCAGAGCAGCAGCTGCAACCCTTTGGCATGATCCAGCAGATCCGCCAGTTTCAGGTCGCAACCGCCTTTTTCAGCCGCGAGCCGCCCCTTGGAAATCAATCGGCAGAGCGATGCCCAGCCCGCCCGGTTTTCCGGCAGGGCGGTTATAGGCGGGGCATCGGAAAACAACAGCCGCGCTGCCGGGATCAGCCGGGGCCGGGAATAGATCGGGAACGAGGGCGCAACACGACAAGGAGCGGGACAGTGATCCGGGCGGGGTGGGCCAATCGGGTCATGCGCCGCGTCCCAGTCGCGTCGTTCGCGCACCAGCCGGTCAATGCGCCGGGCTTCGGTATGGGCGCGCACGATCCCGGCGACAGAATTGTCATCAGCCACCGCAATGGCAGGCAGGTCCAGCATGGCCGCACGGGTCATATATTCCTCAGCATGACTGGCGCCGGTGAGGAAGGTGAAATTGGAGGTGATGGACAGTTCTGCAAACATCGCAAGATATATTAGTTCACCTTTTGTTCTAATTCGAGTCTTTTTCGAACGCGCCTTTACTTCCGGCAGGGCCCAAGAATTTTGCGCACTGACGCGGGCGTTGGGCTCTTGCCCAGACCGCATCAATCACCGATAACCCAGATATCCAGACCGCAGAGGACGGCAGACATGACCATTGAGGCCCCGGACACCAAGATTGTTGAAACGTATCGCGTTGCCTGTGACGGTGGCGAGGGCGCGTTGGGGCACCCGCGGGTATGGCTGCAGATCGCGTCCGAGCAGGGCTGGGTCGAGTGCCCCTATTGCGACTGCCGCTATGTGCATCGGGATTTCGCGGACGCGCTGACCTGATCGAAACTAGCCTGATCTGGGATGTGGCAGTAAGAAATCTATTGGCACGTTTTACAGTCAATCCTTCGCGCTTGGCCGTCCACGGCAGGAGCATCGACAAGATCATGACATTTCCGGCACGTGGGGTTCCTGAGATGGTGTCCGGCCTGAAACGTCACATTTATTCGAGAGGATCCCGCGAATGAGTATTTGGGCAAAGATGAAACAGCCGCTATGCGCGGTCTAGAACCTCGCCTCCTATCCTTTCGTCAGGAGGAGCGGGTCAGGCGTACACGGAAGCATGGGGCGGCCGGTCTCGGAACCTGTCAGAAAGTTTAAGACAGACGTGCCGGTCCAAACGCGCAGCGTTCTGCCGCGATTGTCCAACCCATGGCCCAGAGTTGTTCCCGTGGCAGAGTCTACGCGAAAATAGAGGATATGCGCTTCTGTCCCGTCTGAACAGGTCATTTCGCTATGACCGGTGCCGAACGGTCCTTCCGAATCCCAATTGCCGACGCAGGGCACTCCATTGGACAAGGCACCAAAAACTTCGCCCTTGTTCCATCCAAATGCGGCCCCGTCAAACCAGAGCCCATCTTGGCCCACGCAAGCCAGCACACGCGCACATGTCACGGGTTCATCCTTTTTGGGGTCACATTTTGGGAAATCATCTGCAACGCCTGTCTGTGCCAAGAGAACTGTGGCAAGAGTACAAAGAGCAACTGGTCCCGCGCGTCGGATCATGTCAAATTTAACCAAGTCAACTAACGTAAGGCGTGTTTAGGACATGGGCGATACATTCGGCAAGGGCAGTCACCTGCATCTGATTGACGGGTCGGCATTCATTTTCCGCGCCTATCACGCGCTGCCGCCGCTGACGCGCAAATCCGACGGGTTGCCGATTGGTGCGGTCAGCGGGTTCTGCAACATGTTGCAGCGCTATATTGCTGACAATGCCGGGCCGGATGCTCCGACCCATGCTGCCGTGATTTTTGACTATTCCGGCAAGAGCTTTCGCAACGAGATTTACGACCAGTACAAAGCGCATCGTCCACCCGCGCCGGAGGATCTGGTGCCACAGTTTCCGCTGACGCGGGAGGCCACGCGCGCCTTTAACATCGCGTGCAAGGAGATCGAAGGGTTCGAAGCCGACGACATCATCGCCACGCTGGCCTGCCGGGCGCGCGAGGCAGGTGGCCGGGTCACCATCATTTCGTCGGACAAGGACCTGATGCAGCTGGTCGGCGACGGTGTCGAGATGCTGGACGTGATGAAAAACAAGCACATCGACCGAGATGGCGTGATCGAAAAATTCGGTGTTGGGCCCGAACGCGTGGTGGATGTGCAAGCGCTAGCCGGGGACAGCGTGGACAACGTGCCGGGTGCGCCAGGCATCGGCGTTAAGACGGCGGCGTTGCTTATCAACGAATATGGCGATCTGGAAACGCTGCTGGACCGAGCTGAAGAGATCAAGCAGCCCAAGCGGCGGCAGACCCTGATCGAAAAGCGCGACCAGATCGAGATGTCCAAACGGCTGGTGCAGCTGGATTGCGAGATGGAGCTGGATTTCAGCCTCGATGATCTGGATGTGCGGATGCCGGATACGGATGTGCTGATGGGGTTTCTGGCTGAAATGGAGTTCCGTACGCTGAGCAAGCGGATTGCCGACATCATGGGGGTCGAGGCGCCTGTTATTGCAGATGCGGCCCCGGCCGAAGACGCCTTACCAGAGCTGGAGCCAGTGCCGTTTGATGCGGCGAGATATGAATGTGTGCGCGATGCGGAAGGTTTGCAGCGCTGGATCGCACAGATCCGAGAATGGGGTCGTGTGGCGGTGGATACGGAAACCACTGGGCTGAATGAAATGACCGCCGATCTGGTCGGCATTTCGCTAGCCGTGGAACCGGGCGCGGCCTGCTACATCCCACTGACGCATAAGGCGGGGGATGGCGAAGGGCTGTTTGGCACCAGCGATCTGGCTGAAGGGCAGATGCCGCTACAAGAGGCGTTGGATCTGCTGAAATCCGTGCTGGAGGATCCATCGATTCTGAAGATTGGGCAGAACATGAAATATGACGCCAAGATCTTTGCCCGTAATGGCATCGACATAGCCCCAATCGATGACACCATGCTGATGAGCTATGCCATGCATGGCGGCATCCACAACCACGGCATGGACCTGCTGAGCGAACGGTATCTGTCGCACACACCGATCCCGATCAAGCCGCTGCTGGGCACCGGCAAATCAGCCAAGACCTTTGACCTGGTGCCGATTGACGATGCGGTGGCCTATGCGGCGGAGGATGCTGATATCACGCTGCGGCTGTGGGATGTGTTCAAACCCAACCTGCACCGAGCGCAGGTGACCCGCGTGTATGAGACGCTGGAACGCCCGCTGGTGTCAGTGCTGGCGCAGATGGAGATGCAAGGGATCAAGGTGGATCGCGATACGCTATCGCGCATGTCCAACGCCTTCGCCCAGAAAATGGCGGGGCTGGAGGCAGAAATTCATGAGCTGGCGGGCGAAAGCTTTAACGTCGGGTCCCCCGCGCAGCTGGGTGAGATCCTGTTTGACAAGATGAGCCTTCCGGGCGGCAAGCGCGGCAAAAACGGGAAGTACTCCACCGGCGCGGATATTCTGGAGGATCTGGCGACCGAGCACGATCTGCCAGGCCGGGTGCTGGACTGGCGGCAGCTGAGCAAGCTGAAGTCGACCTACACGGACGCGTTGCAAGATCACATCAACTCCGATACCGGGCGGGTGCATACGTCTTACGCCATTGCGGGTGCCAATACGGGACGGTTGGCCTCAACCGATCCGAATCTGCAGAACATACCGGTGCGCACAGAGGAAGGCCGCCGTATTCGGGAGGCGTTTGTGGCGGAGCCGGGCAACACGCTTCTATCTCTGGACTATTCGCAGATCGAGCTGCGCATTCTGGCGCAGATTGCAGATATTCCAGCGCTGAAATCCGCCTTTGCCGAGGGGCTGGATATTCACGCTATGACCGCATCGGAGATGTTTGATGTCCCGATGGAGGAGATGACCCCAGAAATCCGCCGCCGCGCCAAAGCGATCAATTTCGGGGTGATCTATGGCATCTCAGGGTTTGGTCTGGCCCGCAACCTGCGCATCCCACGGGCCGAGGCGCAGGGGTTCATCGACAGGTATTTCGAACGGTTCCCCGGCATTCGGGCGTACATGGACGATACCATTGCCTTTGCGAAAGAAAACGGGTTCGTACAGACGCTGTTCGGGCGCAAGATCCACACGCCAGAAATCAACGCCAAGGGCCCACACGCGGGCTTTGCCCGCCGCGCGGCCATCAACGCGCCGATCCAGGGGACAGCGGCAGACGTTATTCGCCGGGCGATGATCCGCATGCCAGCGGCGCTGGAGGGCACACCGGCACGGATGTTGTTGCAGGTGCATGACGAATTGCTGTTCGAGGTGCCTAAAGCACATGTAGACGATACCATTGCACGGGCCCGCGAAGTGATGGAGGGTGCAGCACATCCGGCCGTGTATCTGGAGGTGCCAATGGTGGTGGATGCCGGTCAGGGCGCCAACTGGGCCGAAGCCCATTGATCAAACCAACGCGCAGAAGCTCTCGCATCAGCATCGGTTTTGAGTCGTTGCTAGTGGCGATTGTTTTCGTAATCTGGCCGGTTTCTGAAACCCGGGGCGAAAACATTGTCTTGCGCGACCTTTTGCTATTCGCTGGCCTGTTTTTGGTAATTTTTCGCGGTGCAGTTTCCTTAGTGGTTACATTTCTCTGTTCTAAAGGGATGGGAGACTTTACAGGTTCCTACGACGGGCTTCCGCTGACTTCCATCAAAGACACAACAAAGCCCGGCATCAGGCTTTTTCGGTATTTGATGATTATGGAAAAGTAGTCAGCTAGCACCCCATTGAGCGCGCTGCATCCCTTCGCCTTCTAAGGACAACACCCTTATTCGGAAGAACCAACCAAAAATCTTGCCCACACCTATAGGTCAAGATTCAGACCGCTCAGCAATCTAAGAGCAACAGTTCAAAGCCCAAGATACCGCGACTGCGCCTCACCATTGGCGTCCAATTCATCGCTGGTGCCGCTCCATACCACGCGCCCGCGCTGAATAATGAAATGGCGATCAGCAATCCGTTTCAGGTCCTGAAGATTCTTGTCCACAACCAGAATTGCCAAACCTTGCGCGCGGATTTCCGACAAAGCCGCCCATATCTTACGACGCACCAGCGGGGCTAGTCCTTCGGTCGCTTCGTCGAGGATCAAAAGACGCGGGTTTGTCATCAGGGCTCGACCAATGGCAAGCATCTGCTGTTCTCCACCCGAAAGAAGGTTACCCATCGATGTCAGGCGCGTTTCCAATTCCGGGAATAGCGCAAAGACGCGATCCACTGTCCATGGGTTGGGAAGGTTCAGGTGGTTCGATGCAGTAGCCACCAGATTTTCACGCAGCGACAGATTTGGAAAAATCTGCCGTCCCTCCGGTACCAGACCGAGGCCCAGATTAGCCGTCCGGAAGCTCTTCTGCCCCACAAGTTCTTGCCCTTCGAACCTGATAGATCCGCTGGAAGCCGCGACAATACCCATGATGGAACTGATCGTTGTGGTCTTGCCCATTCCATTACGGCCAAGCAGTGTGGCCACCTGCCCCGGCTCGACATTCAGGCTCACACCAAATAAGGCCTGACTGGATCCGTAGTGTGTGATCAGATCACGAACCTCCAGCATCAGGCGTCCTCCCCTAGATAGGCCTGCTGCACGGCTGAATTGCTACGGATGTCGTCGGGCGTTCCGGTTGCGATGATGTGCCCGTAGACCAGCACGGAAATTCTGTCTGCCAGCGCAAAGACCGCGTCCATATCGTGCTCGATCAACAGAATAGAGTGCTTTCCCTTGATGCCCTTCAGCAATTTCACCATTGCCTTGGTTTCTTCGCTGCCTAAACCCGCCATAGGTTCGTCGAGCAGCATCAGTTCTGCCTGCGACGCAAGTGCGATGGCAATCTCCATATGCCGGTGCTCGCCATGGGAAAGCGCGACAGCTTTCATGTCCGCCTTAGCTTGCAGCCCAACACGGGCCAGCAGCGCATCAGCCTGTTCGCGTAACCTGCGGTCCTTGCGGGCGGCTGCGATGAAGCGGAATGCATGGCCGTCGCGGGCCTGGACGGCCAGCGCAATGTTGTCGCGCACGCTCATCTCCATGATCAGCGATGTGATCTGGTAGGACCGGGTCATGCCCAACCGCGCCCGGCGGTGAGGCGGCACATGGGTAACATCTCGGCCCTTAAACCGGATGGCACCGGTGTCCGGGCGTTGCAGGCCGCAAAGCTGGCTGATCAACGTGGTTTTGCCCGCACCATTGGGGCCAATGATGGCGTGCAGTTCGCCGGGTTCTACCGAAAGGTTCAGATCATCGGTGGCCTTGATGCCGCCGAAACTCTTATTCAGTCCGGAAATGTCTAGAAGCGCGGCCATTTCAGTCTTCCTTCCGGTTGATTAGGCCCATCAGGCCGCCACGCACATACAGCACGATGATGATCAGCAGCAGGCCAAAAGGCAGGTGCCAGTAATTGGACAACTCAATTTTCATGCCCAAAATGCCGTCCAGCAGATGTTCGACCCAGGTCAGGCTATCGACCAGGATTTCTTCCAGCAGGATGAAGGCGGCCGAGCCGAGCACCGGGCCGAGAATGGTAGCCGTGCCACCAAGGATGACCATGAACATCAATTCGCCGGATGTACGCCAGTCCATCATTTCAGGGCTGATAAAGGTTGTGAAATTGCCTAAGAGCGCGCCGGCGTAGCCTGCAATGGCACCCGAGATCACGTAAGCGACCAGTTGAAAAATATAGGTGTTAAAGCCCAACGTGACCGTGCGTTCGTTGTTGCCCTTGGCGGCCTGCAGCACCATTCCAAACCGGGAATTGACGATCATGTTCACAAGCAGCATGACCACGACAAGCGATACATAGGCCAACCCAAACAGTTGCAGAGGCTTGTCGAGATTGAGACCGGGGAATTCGGAGCGGGTGTCGATAACCAGACCGTCGTCGCCGCCATAGGTTTCGATTGACACGATCAGGTAGTAGATCATCTGCGCAAAGGCCATGGTGATCATGATGAAATAGACGCCACGCGTGCGCAGGCAGATCGCGCCAGTGATCAGCGCAAAGGTCGACGTAATGGCAACCGCCAGACCGATATGAACAAAGCCGTTGGTGGCCCAGTCGCCAATCCCGTCATAGAGCCAATGGTAGGCGGGGATGCCCACGGCATAGGCGCCCAGCCCAAGATAGGCGGCATGACCAAAGCTGATCAGCCCACCATAACCGAGGATCAGGTTCAGGCTGACCGCGGCGATGGCCAGAATGGTCAGGCGGGTGGCGAGGTCGAGATAGAAGGCATTGCCAGTCCAGTAGAACACCGGGGGCAACACGGCGAGCGCGACCATCGCGGCCAGGGTTATCCAGGTTTTACGTGTCATTACCGGACTTTCGGAGGAAACAGGCCTTGCGGGCGGAACGCTAACACCGCAGCCATGATGATGTAGATGAGCATGGCCGACACTGCCGGGGCAGAGGTTTCCGCCGCTTCGGTGGACATGGCGAATTTGAAGATATCGTCGAGGAAAGATCGCCCGAGCGTGTCAATCAGGCCGATCAGCAACGCAGCAATGAACGCGCCTTTCATCGACCCGATACCGCCCACGATAATGACCACAAAAGCGGTGATGATGATGTTGTTGCCCATCCCGATCGACGCTTCGGTGATCGGGGCGATCAGCATTCCGGCAAGGCCCGCCAATGCAGCGCCCAGCGCAAAAACAAGCGCAAAGAGCATTTCGATGTTGATGCCCAAGGCGGACACCATGGTGCGGTTCGAAGCCCCAGCGCGGATCAGCATACCGAGGCGGGTGTAGTTCACCAGCCAGAACAGCAGCCCGGCGGCGCCCAGCCCGGCCCCAATGATCAGCAGGCGAAAGGTTGGGACAACCACATCACCCCAAAGCGGCACCTGACCTTCCAGATAGTCGGGCAGCGGCACCTGGATGCCTTCGGGGCCCCAGATCAGGTGGACCAGTGTGTCGATAACAAGGATCGCGCCAAAGGTACCCAGTACATGGTCCAGGTGGTCACGCGCATAGAGCGGTCGGGCCAGCACCCGCTCCAGCACCCATCCGACGGCAGCCATGATGGGAATTGATACGAAAACAGCCAAAAGGAAATTGCCCAGCGCAAAGGTCAGGGTCGCGCAAAAGAACGCGCCCAGCATGTAAAGTGCCCCGTGGGCGAGATTTACGAAATCGAGGATTCCGAAGACAAGCGTTAACCCTGACGCGACAAGGAACAGCAGCAAGCCCAGCTGCAGCCCGTTCAGCATCTGGATGACCAAGAGAGAGAGATCCATGTTCGTCTCCGGTAGGCGTGACATGGCCGGAGCACTGACTGGGCCCCGGCCACGATAGGTCTGACGCGGTGCGTCAGTTCATGCTGCATTCAGCGGCGTAACTGTCGACATGGTTTTCATAGACGGTGGCCACAACTTTGGTGGTCCAGTTTCCGTCTGCATCAGCCACGACTTCGCGCAGGTAGAAGTTCTGCACCGGCATGTTGTTGGTGCCAAAGGCAAAGTCACCACGTACGGAGTCGAAATCAGCAGCCTTAATCGCGGCACGGAAGGCGTCCTGATCGCTCATGTCGCCACCGACAGCTTCGACCGCGCTGGCGATCAGCATGATCGCGTCATAGGACTGGGCGGCGTAGAAAGACGGGTAACCGCCGTACTTCGCCTTGAAGTCATCGACGAATTTCTTGTTTGCAGCATTGTCCAGCGACGGATCCCACTGCTGGGTCACACGGCTGCCAACTACGGATTCGAAGTCCGCCGCCTGCAGGCGCGGCAGCGAAAGCGCATCGACAGTGAACACCGAATAAAGCGGCATGGTGTCTTTAAGACCGGCCTGATGGTACTGTTTGATGAACGCACCAGCTGCCGCACCGGGATAAAAGACAAAGATGCCTTCTGCACCGGATGCTTTGGCCTTAGCCAGTTCGGCGGAGAAGTCGAGCTGGGCATCAGCACCCCACTTTGTCAGGTCTTTACCTTTGACTTCGCCTTGGAAGGTGCGTTCCACACCCGCCACCATGTTTTTACCCGCCGCGTAGTTCGGCGCCATGATGTAGAGCGATTTCACGCCCTGCTGGTTCAGAACCTCACCCATGGCCATCGGGGTTTGGTCGTTCTGCCAGGAGGTCGAGAAGAAGTTTTCGCTGCAGAGCTTGCCTGCGATCTGGCTGGGGCCCGCATTGGCGGAGATCAGGATTTTACCTGCGTCCAGCACCGATTTACGGGATGCAAGCAGAACGTGGGACCAAATGTAGCCTGCGACTACGTCCACATCATCCTGTTTGACCAGCTTGTCGGTCACCTGCTTGCCCGCTTCGGGCGCAAACTGATCATCGCCAAAGACGACTTCCAGCTTGGTATCGCCAGCCATGCCGTCGAGATGATCCATCGCCAAGTTGACCGCGTTTTCCATATCCTTGCCGATCACGGCTGCACCAGTGGTCAGCGTGGTGACAAAGCCGATCTTTACCGTTGCGGCCATGGCCGGTGTGGTCAACATCGTGGCGGCAAGCGCCATAGACAGTATACGTTTCATAGTACCTCCCAAGGTGATTTGTGGTTTTGTTATTTCGTTATTTTTCCGGGCCACCACAGTTCCGAACCCGGCGAATTTTCTGTTGTGCGTGCGTCTCATATCTTGGCTTCTCCAACCGGAGCAAAAGACAGCGATCGGCACGTGGCCAACAGGTCTGCTGCGGCACCGGATCCGGGTTTGGTGACATCCGGATCGGTACCCAAAAGAGTGATAACGGTTTGCGCTTCACCCTGCCAATCCAGCACAGGGGCAGCCAGGGCCACGAGGCCCGGCACAAAATAGCCCTGCACGGAAGCGTAACCCCTGGTGCGGATGTCCGATACCATCGCTTCTACACCTTCCGCAGTCGGGGTCATGTCAGGCACCAGATCTGGCCAGCCCTGTGCGCGGGCCAATTCGCTGTCCAGTGTCTTTTGCAGGGGCGCGCGAGGCGACCAGGCGAGGAAAGTCCGGCCGGTCGCGGAATTCAGCAATGGCATGGTGGAGCCCAGACCCATGGAAGTCACAGTGGGCGCTTCGGCGCGTTCCCATCGCACAACGGTAGCTCCGTGATTGGCCCAGACGGAGAGTAGAACGCTCATCCCCGTTTCACCGGCCAGATCGGCCATCCGGTCCGCTGCGCGGTTGACGAAGTTGTGCCGCGCGATGGCTGACAGTCCCAGCCGCAGGGCGGCCGGACCCAGATCATACTTCGCGGACTGGCCTGCCTGCTCCACAAAACCGGCATTGAGAAAGGATTTGAGGTAGCGGTGCGATTTGCTGGGCGTCATGCCGCAGCTGCGAGCGAGTTCAGACAACGTAACAGGCCCCGGCTTTGCTGCCAGCTCTGCCAGCAGAAAAAGCGCGGAATCCAGCGACTGAACGCCGCCTGCCGACTGTTCGCCCTGATCGGACATGCTTCCTCCGTACTGCGCAAGATTTCCACTCTGCAAAATGCTTTGCGCAGTACGGGATTTTTAACAAAATGTCGCAGTGTTGTCGAGCGTCCAATTCAGACCATTTCGACCGCAATTGCCGTGGCTTCGCCGCCACCGATGCAGATCGAAGCGATGCCGCGCTTGGCCTCGCGGGCTTTCATCGCGCCCAGCAGCGTCACCAGAATGCGCGCGCCGGAGGCCCCGATAGGGTGGCCCAGCGCCACCGCACCACCGTGCACGTTAAGTTTTGCGTGGTCGATGCCCAGTTCTTTCATCGAAGCCATGGCAACGACGGCAAAGGCTTCGTTAATCTCAAACAGGTCCACGTCGTTCAGTGACCAGCCGATTTGCTCAGCCAGCTTCTGCTTTGCGTAAATCGGAGCGGTGGTGAACCAGCCAGGCTCGCCCGCAAAGGCCGCGTGGCCGACGATTCGCGCAATCGGGGTAAGGCCCAGCTTTTCCGCTTCAGACGCGCGACCCAGCACCAGCGCCGCGGCGCCGTCGTTGATGGAACTAGAAGAAGCCGCCGTGATGGTGCCGTCCTTTTTGAACGCCGCGCGGAGGTTCGGGATTTTGCTAGGGTCGATCTTTTGCGGGCCCTCGTCCTGTTTGACAACGGTTTCGCCCTTGCGGGTCTTCACGGTGACCGGCGCGATTTCCCAGTCGAAGGCGCCACTGTCGGCAGCCATTTTGGCGCGGGTCACGCTGGCGATTGCGTATGCGTCCTGATCGTCACGGGTAAACTGGTATTTTTCAGCGCATTCTTCGCCAAACGTACCCATGGACCGACGGGTGCCGTCGGGGGCGATATCATACGCGTCTTCGAGACCGTCGAGCATCATGTGGTCCAGCACCTTTTGGTGACCGATCCGCGCGCCAGCCCGTTCGTTGGGCAGCATGTAGGGTGCGTTGGTCATGCTTTCCATGCCGCCCGCGACCGCGATATCGACTGAGCCTGCAACAATTGCATCATGCGCCTGCATGACAGATTTCATGCCAGAGCCGCAAACCTTGGACACTGTGGTGCATGGCACGGATTTGGGAATGCCCGCCGCGATCGCCGCCTGACGTGCCGGGGCCTGGCCCAGACCGGCGGGCAGAACGTTGCCCATGAGAACCTCCTGCACCGCATCGGGTGACATGCCAGCGTTTTTCAGCGCGCCTTCGATGGCGACCGCGCCAAGTTCCGTAGCGGGCATGCCTGCGAAGCTGCCCTGGAAGGCGCCGAGCGGTGTGCGCGCCGCACCAAGGATCATGATTGGGTCTACAGGGTTGCTGCCGTCCATCTGGGCCACTCCGGTTTAACGCGCCAACACGGGATGCGTCGGGCTTCAGATTACTTTCTGCCTCAAGTTTCGGGTGCCGACAACATCAGTGAATTTTGGCGGCACCCCCGCGTGGCCAACAAAACAGGTGCTTGTTTTGCCCCTCAAAACTTTCCATAATACGCAACAGTTTCTACAATGCGGAAAAATACCAGCGGATTGATTGGGGAGGCGTAAATGACCGCAGTGAAAACTGTTGATATATTGGGGGGCGGACCCGCAGGGCTGTATTGTGCGATTCTGCTGCGCAGGCGCTTGCCAGAGGTGAAGGTCAGGGTCTTCGAACAGAACCCGCGCGGTGCAACGTTTGGGTTTGGCGTGGTGTTTTCTGATCAGGCGCTGGAGTTTCTTCAGGCCGACGACCCCGACGCACATGCGCTGATTGCCCCGCAGATGGAACAATGGCGCAACATGACCCTGAGCCATCCGGACGGGCAGATCACGTTGGACGGCGTCGGGTTTTCCGCTATCGGGCGACTAGACCTGATCGATATCCTATGCGACCGGGCCTCTCAGTTAGGGGCGGAGTTGTTGTTCGCAACCACCGTAAAGGATGTGAACGCGCTGAGCGGGGATCTGGTGATCGGCGCCGATGGGTTGAATTCACTGGTGCGCCAGTCAGATGAAGCCGCCTTTGCCACCAACGTGGAGCATTTCCAGAACCATTTTGCGTGGTTCGGCGCAGATATCCCGTTTGACACACTGACCCAGACCTTTGTGAACACCGATTTTGGCCCGTTCAATGCGCATCACTACCGGTTCTCCCCCACGCGCAGCACGTTTATCGTGGAATGCAGCCAGGCCGCGTTTGAAGCCGCCGGGTTCGAGGGGATGAGCGAGGCCGACGGCGCGGCACTGTGCGCAGATATCTTCAAGGACACGCTGCAGGGCACGCCGTTAATTACCAACAAATCCAACTGGCGCGTGTTCCCCCGGCTTTGGTGTGACCGCTGGATAAGCGGCAACCGGGCCATTCTGGGCGACGCGGCGCATACGGCGCATTTTTCCATCGGATCAGGCACGCGGCTGGCGCTGGAGGATGCAATCGCTTTGATCGACAGCGTCGCAACCGCGCCAGATCTGGATACCGCACTGGAAACCTATGACGCGACCCGCAGACCGATTGCGCATAAGCTGGTGCGCGCGGCCAATACCTCGGCCACATGGTACGACAGTTTTGGCAAACATATGACCCGCGTGCCGCTGAACTTTGCCCATGGCTATCTGATGCGGTCAGGGCGAATGACGGATGACCGCGCGCGGCAGATCGCACCGGAGTTTATGGCGGACTATGACGCCGCCATGATGGCGGAGGCGGCGCAAACCATCGATCTGGTGCCTGATGACAGCCCCGGCGCAATAGAGGTGGGGTATACCCGGTCCGACCATGCAAATTGTTCCGATACTCTGTGGCAGAACCTGTCGCGCAATCCCGACAAACCGGCGCTGATTGGCCCGGCGGGCACGCTGACCTATGCGGAGTTAGTGGCAGAGGCATCACGCTGGGGGAACGCATTTATTGCTGCGGGGCTGAGGGCGGGTGACCGCATTCCGTTTCTGTTGGACGACACGCCGGCCTGCGTCGCCGCATTCTTTGGGGCGGTTCGGGCTGGACTGGTACCGGTTCTGTTAAACACACAGACCACGGTCGAAACCCTGTCCTGGCTGTTGCGAGACACCGATGCACGGCTGGCCATCTGCGAGGGGGAGCTGTTGGAGACGATGACAGAAGCTGCCAGCCTTTCACCGGTGGAAAAGCTGGTTGTCGTGAACGGATCTGCAACTGCTGACGGTCAGTTCACGGAAACGGCGTTTTTACAGGGTCAGCCGGAGCAATTGGACTGCGCACCGACGGGGCCAGATGATATGGCGTTCTGGATGTATTCATCCGGCACCACCGGACGGCCTAAGGGCATCGTACATCTGCATCACGACATGGCCTATTCCAACGCATCTTTTGGCAAAAATTGTCTGCAGCTGCGAGCTGACGATGTTTGTTTTTCGGTACCCAAAATCTTTTTCGCTTATGGGTTCGGAAACTCCATCACCTTCCCGTTCAGTGAGGGTGCGGCTACGTTGTTGTTGCCAGGACGGCCAGAACCAAACCGGGTGCTGGATATGATCGAAACCTATCGGCCCACAGTGTTTTATGGTTTGCCCACGCTTTATAACGCGCTGTGCAAAACCAAGGGTGCGGCAGAGCGGGACCTGAGCAGCCTGCGGCAGTCGATGTCGGCGGCGGAAACGCTTTCGGAAGATATCTACGCCGCGTGGAAGGATCTGGCCGGGCACGGCCCTACGGAAGGGCTTGGATCGACCGAGTTGTTGCATGTCTACCTGTCGAACAGGCTGGACGATCATCGGCCCGGAGCCGCCGGAGCACGGGTACCGGGATACGAGGTCAAACTTATCGATCCTGATGACGCGGAAATGCAGGACGAAGGCGTTATGATGGTGCGCGGGCATTCGTCAGCCCCGTGTTACTGGAACAATGCCGAAAAAAGCGCCGAGACGATGCGCGATGGATGGATATGGACGGGCGACAGGTTCCGACAAGAAGAGGGATACTACTATTTCCTCGGGCGGGCGGATGATTTGGTCAAAGTATCCGGCCAATGGGTCTGGCCTCTGGAAGTGGAACGGTGCCTGGCCGAACACCCGGACGTGCACGAATGCGCGGTGCTGGCGCACATCCTGCCGGACAAACGCACAGTGCTGCGCGCGTTCGTACAATTGGCTGATGGCAATTCTGGTGATCCGGACCAGACACGCGCATTGCAGGATTTTGCCAAGTCGCGACTGTTGCCGTTCAAATACCCGCGTTTGATTGATTACCTCGACGCTCTGCCCAAAACCGGGACGGGCAAGATTGACCGGCAGGCTCTGCGCAATATTGAGGTAGCCTAGGTACCCTACACAAGGAGAACGCCGCAGATAAACTGAACGGGACATCTATGGCTTGACTATTCCGACTATTTCACTCAGTTATAGGTCATAGCCAACCCGCACGCATCGGGTAAGCCAGAATCACGCGATGCACACGGAGCGGCTAATCAGACCCTTTAGACCCACACGCATACACACGCCCAAGTTCGTCAATAGTGACGCGCTGGAGTTGTTGTATTCCGCTCTCGATACCGGGCCACAGGGCCTCTTCAGCATCGAAAGACTGTTTGACCTGATCGAAAGTAGGACGCGGAGCAACGGATGGGAATGACTGGAACCGAGAAATCGAAGCTGACCGTCGTGAATACACTGCCGGTGCATGATGCTGCAGACTTGACCGAAGGCGGTGATCTTGCACTGATCCGGCTGGAAGACCAGCTTTACACCCTTCGGATCACACGGGCCGGGAAGCTTTTGCTGACCAAGTAACCTGGCGGTTTGGGTGGCTTTCAAATGGAACCAAAAGCTTGGTGGGGCGGCGGTGACTTTGAATGAAATCGTGCCGAAAACTTTACAAGCTTCTGTTCACCTGTGTTTCAAGTTGGATGTGTTGGGTCAACCCGCCCCCATGGAGGCGTGATTCGCTTTGACGACCGCACGAAGGGGATCCAGAAAAAGCGCCTGTTCACAGGCTGCGGACTATCCGGTTTGAGTGGTGATGCCGATGAGCCTGGGCTGATCCTGTAGGTCGATGGGCAGTTCACAGAGCAGGCTAAAGCGAAGTGGGGCATGATCTTTCATAGGTGCCACAAGCGCGGGTCAAGACGTTTTCGGCGGCACACCCAACTGGGGAACTGACTGCGATCGGCCACATGGAAAAGGGCAAGGTCACCCGTAAGGAGTTTTGCGCACCGCCCGCAAGTTGATGGACGGCGTGGTGTTTGGCTGAGCTCGTACGGTTACCCCTATGGTGACGCGTTGAACACGAACAGTTTCTCATCACTAATCGTGTACTTATCGATCAACGCCCCGGCCCGGTCGGAGGCGAGCCAGTTTTCCAGTCGCATGGCGATGTCTGATTTCACATGCGGGTGCTTGTCCGGGTTCACCGGCAGATAGGCGTATTGGTTGAACAGCACCGGGTCGCCTGCGAACAACAGCGCCAGCCCACCCTTATTGCCAAAATTCAGCCAGCTGGCCCGATCTGCCAGAATATAGGCGTCTAGCCCTGAGGCTGTGTTCAGCGCCGCGCCCATGCCCGCGCCAACGGCTTTGTACCAGTTACCTTCCGGTACCAAACCTGCGCTGGCCCAGAGGCTGAGTTCCATCTTATGCGTACCGCTGTCATCGCCCCGGCTGACAAAGGCGGCCTGGTTTGCGGCAACGCGGTTGAGTGCCTCGGCCGCGGTGATGGCATTCCCAGCCCCGGCCGGGTCGCTTTGCGGACCGATGATGACAAAGTCATTGTACATAATCTCTCGCCGGTGGGTGGCAAAACCGTCGGCGATAAAGGCGTCCTCCGCCTTGCGGGAATGGACAAGGATCGCGTCCACATCGCCCGCGCGCCCCAGCTTCAGCGCCTGGCCGGTGCCAACGACCAGCAGTTGTACCTCCAAATCCAGATCCGCGCGGATTTCCGGCAGCAGAACGTCCGCCAGCCCGGAGTTGTGAAAAGATGTTGTGACCGCCATGCGCATGGTGTCTCCGGCCCATGCCGGGGCGAAGACCATTACGGTCAGAAGAGTGGTGAGTGTTGCCCGGATCATTCGACGATGTCTCCGTTCAGGAAGGCGTTGGCTTCCAGTGTTTGAGGATTCTCAAAAAAGGGTGCCGCCGGACCGGTTTCGTGCACCCGCCCGCCCAGCATGAAAATGACCTGGTCAGCCAGGCGACGGGCCTGTCCCATGTCATGGGTAGACAGAATAAGCCGCGTGCCGGTTTTCTGCGTATCGGCCAGGATGTTTTCGATCTCACGCGTGGCGCGGCCGTCGAGCGAGGCGCTAGGTTCGTCGAGGAAAACAAGCTGGGGGTCCATAATCAGCGCGCGGGTGAGTGCGAGCTTTTGTTGTTCCCCACCGGAAAGGAAGGTTGCGGGCCGGTCCAGCATGCTGCCCAGCCCCGCGCGCTTTGCCCAGCGTTCCGCTCGGTCGCGGGCTTCGGAACGCGATACGCCCCGGATGCGTAAGGGATAGATCAGGTTTTCCAGAACGGACCGGCGTAACATTACCGGGCGCTGGAACACGAAGGCTTGGCTGGTTTGCGCGGCGTGCTGGTCACAAGCCCATGTGATCGCACCCTCGTTCAGCCGCGCTATGCCGTGCAACAGGCGCAACAGCGTGGTCTTGCCCGCCCCGTTCGGACCCAGCACAACGCAGGTGCCCTGCCCGTCAAGATCCAGATCAATCGGGCCAACTAGCGTTTTGCCGCGATGGCGGGTGGTCGCGCCACGCACTGTGAGTGGGAAAAGCTGGTTCACCATCTGCCCTCCCGTTCGGTACGGCCCAGCCAGTGGATGACTAGGTTTACGGCAATGGCCAGCGCGATCAGAATAAAGCCGAGCGCCAGCGCAAGCGCAAAGTCGCCCTTGCCGGTTTCCAGTGCGATGGCCGAGGTCAAAACCCGGGTGGCATGGTCGATGTTGCCACCCACGATCATGATAGCGCCGACCTCCCCTATCCCCCGCCCGAACCCGGCCAAAGCTGCCGTCAGCAGCGCACGGCGCGCATCCCATAGCAGCGTGGTGATTTTCTGCCAACGGGTGACGTTCATGGAAATCAGCAGGTCGTGATATTCGAACCAGAGATCGCGCAGCGACTGGTGCGAAATACTGGCGATCAGCGGGATGATCACGATCATCTGCGCGATGATCATGGCCCAGGGCGTGAACAGCAACCCAAGCGCCCCAAGCGGGCCCGACCGGGACAGCAGCACGTATACGACAAGCCCCACCACCACCGGCGGCAATCCCATAAGCGCGTTCATAACAGCGATGACCGACCGGCGCAGGCGGAACCGGCGGACAGTCAGCAGGGCGGCCAGTGGCATGGCTACTAAACAGGCAAAGGCTAGCGCCGACAGGGTGACCTGCAACGATCTGAGTGAGATTTCGACCAGATCCGCGTCAAGCGTGACCACCAGCCAAATCGCCTGCATCAGTCCCTGCCAAAGATCATCCAAGCGGCGACCCTCCTCCTTGTCCCCGGCAAAAACTGGCAGGTTTCGCAACGCGCTGCCAGTGCATTCGACAGGATTACCCAACCTGTCCCTGCCTTGCTGGCGGGGGCGGTCGGCAAGGGTCAGATTGACCCTTTGGTCAGCGGCCCGGGAAATGGCTTGGCCTGCATGGACCGAGACCGCTAGGCTGGGGCAAGTCATGTGCGAGAAGGAGGCGCGCGGGTGCGGTCAGTACGTCTCAGGCTGTTGTTTCTTGCCCTAGCACCGCTGGTGCTGGTCCTGCCGCTGTTGTTGTTCCTGGTGATGACACGTTGGACGGCGGATTACGATGCGCTGCTGATTTCCAAGGTAGAAAGCGATCTGAAGATTGCGCAACAATATCTGGCACGGATTATGACGGGCACGGGCGAGGAATTGAAAGGCGTCGCGGAGTCCACCGTATTTGCGGACATACTGGAGCGCGACGCGACTGAACAGAAAGCGTTTTTTGAGGAAAAGCAGGCGCAGCTTGGGCTGGATTTCCTGATATTCCTGCGGGCAGGATCTGACGCAGCGCAAGCCGCGCGCTGGCCAGTCATTCAAGCGGGTCTGAACGGCGTGCCAACCACCAATATCGATATTTTCTCTGGCGCGGATCTGGAGGCACTTGGGCGGGAGCTGGCTGCACGTGCACGGATCCCGTTGATCGAGACCGAAGCTGCCGTGCCCACCGACCGGACCGTGGAAGACCGGGGGATGGTGGTGCATTCGGCCAGCCCAGTGCGCGTAGACGGGCACGAAGGCGCGTTGGTGGGTGGCATCCTTTTGAATCGCAACCTGAATTTCATCGATACGATCAACGCGTTGGTTTATCTGAACCCAGTGCGGCAAGGCGAATTTCAGGGCACAGCGACGCTGTTTCTGGAAGATGTGCGGGTGTCCACAAATGTGCGCTTGTTCGAAGACGTGCGCGCGTTGGGCACTCGGGTGTCGGCGGTGGTGCGCAAATCGGTTCTGGATGATGGGCTGACCTGGCTGAATAGAGCCTTCGTGGTCAATGACTGGTATGTCTCGGGGTATCTACCAATCACAGACAGTTTCGAGAACCGGGTTGGCATGTTGTATGTTGGGTTTCTGGAAGCCCCGTTTGCGACAGCCCGGCGGGAAGCGATCGTTTGGGTACTAGGGGCTTTTGCCGGCGTCATGGCCCTGTCTGTCCCGGCGTTCCTATGGCTGGCGCGCGGCGTATTTGCACCGCTGGAGCGGATGACCATGACCATGCGGCGGGTGGGGCGCGGTGATCTGTCTGCCCGGCATGGCAGCGTGGGCCGACGGGATGAGATCGGGCTGGTTGCCACCCACCTCGACGATCTACTGGACCAGGTGCAGGACCGCGACCACCGATTGCGTGCTTATGCCGAGGAGCTGAACGACAGGGTCGACCAGCGTACGGCGGAACTGCGCGAAGCCAATATCAAGCTGGAAAATACATACCGCCAATTGGTGATGAGCGAGAAGCTGGCCGCGATTGGCGAAATCACTGCGGGCGTTGCGCATGAGATCAACAACCCGGTCGCGGTGATCCAGGGCAATATGGACGTGGTGCGTGAAACACTGGGCCCAGACACGGCCGAAATCGAAACTGAGCTAAACCTCGTTGACCGGCAGATTGTACGGATCCAAGCGATTGTCGGGAAACTTTTGCAGTTCGCAAAGCCCAGAGAATTTGCCAGCTATGGCGAGGCGGTGCCGTTGGCAGAAGTGGTGGAAGATTGCCTTGTGCTGGTCGATCACGTGGTCACGAAGCGACGGATCACGGTGGAGCAAGATTTGGCGAACGTGCCGAATGTGCGCGGCGACGCGGGTGAATTGCAGCAGGTGGTCGTCAACCTCGTGGTCAATGCCGCGCAGGCGATGGGCGAGGACGGCACCTTGACCTTGCGCCTGTCAGCAGAGAGCCGCGATGGGATCAAGGGGGCCTGCCTGCGGGTAGCCGATACCGGCCCCGGCATTCCAGATGACAAGCTTTCGGCTGTGTTTGATCCGTTCTTCACCACCAAGCAGGCCGAAGGCACCGGGCTGGGCCTGTCGATCAGTCAGACGCTTATCCAGCGGGCGGGGGGGCTGATTACCGTGTCCAACCGACCGAGTGGCGGAGCGGAGTTTGCGGTTTGGTTGCCTGCGGCGGTTCAGTCGAACGTCGCATCGCAGTGAACCGGTTCACCGCGCAGGCGACGATTTCTCTTTCAGAAATCGGGCCGGAAACTTTCGAAGTTTCCGGTTGCATCGTGAGCGGGTTGTCCTGACTTTGCAGGGGCTTAGTGCCCCTCCAGATCGCCGTGAACAGCGAACTGGTCCAACCCCGCATCCTGGGCTTCGATCACGCGATAGGCTTCGCGCACCCCGGCGTCTGTAAGCTCGCGGGCAACGGTCAGCAAGGTGTTCGCGTCGTGGTCCTCACACAGATCAATCATCTGAGCGAGCTCTTCGCGCGCAACAGGCAGGGCAGCATCGGACGATGGCGCGCCATAATAGGTCACGAAGTGATGGGCCAAAAGCTGGACCAATTGTTCCAACTCATTCGGTTCAATGACCGTGACGGCGACAAAGGTTACGCGCCCACCAGTTTCCAGACCGAACCAGCCATTGGAAAACGCCTGCCGTGCTTTCCCCGCAAGGTCACCTTCGGTCCAGTTGGAAAATTCGAACCCGCCAGAAATGCACCATTCACCCGTTCGGGCCGGGCTGGCGAACACACGCTGATCGCTTTCATCGAAATGTATAGCGCGGGCCATTTTCATGCCTCAGTCTCCTCCAGCAAGGCGGTCAGCGGGATCAGATGAGTAGTCGTATCATCCCGTAGCAACATTCCAAAATCTTCGTCCACGCCCAAGAACGTTCCGCTGAGATCGCCGCTTGCGGCGGGTTCGCCGATGCCATGGCCCAGACCTCGCCATTCCGCGTGCAGCGGGCGTACGCCTTCGTCTTCCCACCGTGTGATCCAGTTGAGCGTGTGCCTTGCCCATGCTTCGACGAGCGTGGGCGGCGCGACATCTGCGCAGCCTTCGGCATATAGCGTAGTCCGGTCCGGCGTGGCCCCCATGTCGGGGGTTTCTGGGAACAGCGGCAGGCGCCAGCCCACCACCAGCCAATCCGGGATGGTGGCTGGGTCCGTTGTGGAGCTGAGCACACCAAAGGTGCCGCAGGACGCCCCATTGATGCGGATGCCTCCGTCCCATTCCAGATGTACTGCAACTTCCGGCGGGGCGAGCGCGCCCAGTGCATTTTGGAAACCGACACCACACAGGGGCAGCATCGCCATGGCCTGGGCCAGCGGCACTTCCGGTGCGAAAACCAGCGCGGCTTCGGCCCGTTCGGGGCCGAGAATATAGGCGACAAGTCCCGCGTCGCAGCCCAACGCCGCCCGCCGCGCCGCGTGTTCAAGCGCAGTGTCGGTGGCGGGTTCCCCCCACATCAGCGGCGGGAAGGTCAGTGGCGCATCGGTCATGCCACCCCCTTGGCCACCAGCGCCGCCGCGACATCCTGAAATGCGCGAGCCTGCGGGCTGTCGGGCTGGCTGACAGTGATCGGCGCGCCGCCGTCCGACGCCAGCCGGATCTGCAGGTCCAGTGGGATTTCAGCCAGCAGCGGCACGTTCAGCTTGGCCGCTTCGGCCGCAACGCCACCATGGCCAAAGACGTGTTCTTCGTGCCCACAATTGGAACAGATATGGGTGCTCATATTCTCGATCATCCCAAGAATGGGTACATGCAACTGGGTGAACATGTCGATGCCCTTGCGCGCGTCCAGCAGCGCCACATCCTGCGGTGTGGATACGATGATTGCGCCGTCAACTTCGGCCTTTTGCGCCAGCGTCATCTGCACATCGCCTGTACCGGGCGGCAGGTCCACCAGCAACACGTCCAGCGCGCCCCATTGGACCTGCATCATCATCTGTTGCAACGCGCCCATCAGCATCGGACCACGCCAGACGACCGCCTGGTCTTCATTGGTCATCAATCCGATGGACATCATGGTAACGCCATGGTTGCGCATCGGCAGGATGATCTTGCCATCTGGGCTGGCCGGGCGGCCAGACACACCTAGCATCCGGGGTTGCGAAGGTCCGTAGACATCCGCATCCAGAAGCCCGACACGGCGGCCCTGTTGCGCAAGTGCGCAGGCGAGGTTGGCCGATACGGTCGATTTGCCGACGCCGCCTTTGCCGCTGGCCACGGCGATGATCCGGTCTACGCCGGGGATCTTTGCAGGGCCTTGTGGCGCGGCGGATCGGCTTGGTTTCAGATCAGGCGGCGGGGCCTTGTCCGAATGGCCGGTCATGACGATGCTGACCTGCCCGATCCCGTCCAGCGCAGCCAGCGCGGCCTCGGCTTGGGCCTTGGCGGCTTCGTATGCCGCGGCATGAGAAGGCGGAATTTCCATGACGAACCGGACCGCGCCCGACGCATCGACATTCAGCGCGCGCACAACGCCAGAGCTGAGGATATCGCCCCCTGCCACAGGGTCGGCAACGGTTTTCAGCGCGGCGGTGACGGTGTCTCTGTCCAGGGCCAAGGGTATCAGTCCCCGCGCTTGATTGTGCCTGTGACCTCGTGGGTCATATCCAGCGCATCGATGCTGATGACCGCGCGCACCGCGTATTCCTTGCCGTCTGCACCGCGCATCGCGTCCTCGATCGCCTGTTGCGACGTTACGCCGACCTGTTTGAGAAACTTGCGCATGGACATGTTGAAATCATCGCTCATCTGAGGATCCTTTTTGACGAGATTGACGGATGCAGGGACGCGCGCATACCCTTGGGGCATGCTGTTGCGCGTCTTGATCCTGATGTTTGTGTGTGGGCCGGCCATGGTGCTGGCCAACGACCGGCTGGTGCGGATGCATGCCGATGCTGCACTGACCGACAGCGGTTTGCTGAAACATATACTGCCACGTTTCACCCTGAAAACGCAGGTGCGAATTGAACAAGTCGCGCGGGAAGATGCCCATGTTGTGCTGGGCACCGAGGGTCGGCCAGTGTTCACGGGATTGCAGCGGACCTGGAAGATCGACGTCCGCGCGCCGGACCATCCCGGCACTGCGAAACTGGTGGACTGGCTGACCGGCGACGTGGGCCAACGTACAGTGGCGAGCTTTGCGCCCGATGGCACCGCGCTGTTCGGACCACCCGAAGACACCGCACCGGAGGTGGTCGAAGTTTCCCTCGACGGTGACGCTGAGGCGGGCCACAAGCTGAGCCGTACACAGTGTTCGCGGTGCCACGCGGTTGACGAGGCGACGCGCGGCTGGGGCATCGGGTCTACCCCCAGCTTTGGTATCCTGCGGGCACTTCCGGATTGGGAGGAACGGTTCAGTGCGTTCTATGCGCTGAACCCGCATCCAGCCTTTACCCAGATCGCGGATGTCACGCCCCCCTTTCCCATTGACCGGCCATCGCCAATCGCCCCGGTCGAGCTGTCGCTCGACGATCTGGAGGCGCTGATGGCCTATGTCGCGTCCATGCCAGCCGCAGACTTGGGAAAACCGTTGGATCATCAGTGATCGCGACGCTTTGAGAAGTAATCTTCGGTGGTCCGAGGCCTGGGCCGGTCCGCCGAGGTGAACGGGTTGTCGTGGGAATGGAACTGGACCTTGACCCGGCAATCGTCGCACATCTGTATCATCCGCAGACGGTTGGGATCGGCGAACATGGAATGGCCGGTCAGCTTTTCGGTGATCCGGTCGATGGCCGATTTCGACCCGAACAGCGTGCCGCATTCGACGCACGCAAAAGGTTCTTCTTCATTCAGCACACGCTGTTCCAGAGCCTGTTCGGTGAGGTCGAGGCGGGGTTCGTAACCGATGGCATCTTCTGGGCATACCGAGGCGCAGATCCCGCATTGCAGGCAGGCGTCTTCCTGAAACCGCAGCTGCGGCAGGTCGGGGTTGTCACCCAGCGCGCCAGATGGGCAGAGCGAAACACAGCTGAGGCACAGCGTGCAGGCGTCGGTATTGACCAGAACAGCGCCATACGGCGCGCCGGTCGGCAAAGGCAATGTTTCCGTTTCCGGATGCAATGCGCGGGCGGCCTGGCGCGTGATCTGCCGCCGCGTACCCATGGGGCGGATCGGGCTGGCGACAGGGGCTGGCACGACAGCATCGTAGAGCGCGTTGGACATCGCATCGGGGTCTTGGATATCCAGCAAGGCCACGGCCTTTTCCCCACCGATGGCACGGGCGAGCTGCAATTGTGCCTCTAGTGCGTCACGGTCAGTTGTTGGACCCGGCAGCAAGGTGACACTGGCAAAGCCGGCAGCTAGGGCCGCGATGACTTCCGCATGACCAAACGCGCCCAGCGCGAGTATTTCCAGCGGGATCACATCGGCAGGCAGGCCGCGCCCATGACGGGCAGACAGGCGGATCATCTCACCCCCGTGTGTGTCATGCGCAAGCAGACGCGGGGCAGTGCCGCCCGCATCAACGTAGGCTTTGGCCAGGGTCTGCACCCGCCGCATGGTCAAATCCACTGGCGGCGCATCGTAGCGAATTGCACCAGACGGGCAGACTGACGAACACGCGCCACAGCCGGCGCAGATCATCGGATCCACCGTGACATGTTCGCCATCCGGTGTGATAGCCCCTGTTGGGCACAAGTCCAGACAACGGGTACACCCAGTCTGGGACGCACGGGAATGCGCGCACAGGACGCTGTCTGCCGCAACGTAGAGCGGCTTTTCAAACGTACCGACCAGATGTGACGCGGTCAGCACGGCCGCTGCGACCGCAGGCGCATGGCCCGGGTCAGCTCGCAGGTAGCCCTCACGCTTTTCGTGGGCCGGAAACAGAGGCTGCCCGCCGCGCAGGTCGAGGATGATGTCGCATTCGGATTGCCCGCCATCGCGGGGTTCGCCGAAACTCAGCGCGCCCCGACCGCCCGGCACGGTTTGCTGCAACCGGTCGATCCGAACCCGGAAATCGCCCAGTGCGCCTACCGCAGACCGCAGGTGACCAACGATAATGTCAAAGGAGCGGCTGTCCGGTAGTGGCGCAGGCTGTTCCAACAGAACGGTGACGGCCAGGTGGTCCTGCAGCTGTTCGGCGGTTGCCAACGCAAGGTCTGGCGCACCCAGGATCAGGCAGAGCCCTTCAGACACCACATCCACGGTTTTCTCGGCAGCGGCGGGCAGCAGGGCCTCGGCCACCAAGGCGGACATTTTGGGTAGTTTGGAAGCGGGGTCCGCGCTCCACCCGGCCCGGTCGCGCAGGTCAAGCACGGGGGGTGGGGCCGCCCCTATTTCGTCCGCCAAAGCTTCGAAAACGCGGGCCTCCTGAGTACAGGAAAAAATTGTATCGCCGGTTGCTAGAGCGTCTGCTGCCTGGTCGATCTGGGTGGTACAAAGTGCGGAACATGGCGGTCGGACGTCGAGGCCAGTGGCTTGGGAGAGCTCCGCGGAATCAATTTTCTGCGACCCCATACAGTCACATGTTATCAATGATTTAACCATTGAATCCTGTCCTCCCATTCCGGTCTTTTCTGGCACCGATTTGCGCAGTCGCGGCCTAAGGCTAGACATAAATTTTACGGCGTCACAATCGGTTTTCTGGTGGCTGGTGGTGCGGAAATCGACCGTGATTTGGCTTCAATCGCCTAAGTGATTCGTGCAACTGATCTAGCGTTAATTTCCGACAAAACCAGTCAAGTTGGACAATTCGACCCATGTTGCAGCCTGACCCGGGTATGCATACCCAATTTGACCGGCAAAACGAATCTTGGCCTCCGACCAGCAAAAAACGCTTTGAGGACGAAGCGTTCCACGCGATCGTGATGGAAGGGAGGCCGCACGGGCATGTATCACAATCCGAATGCTTACCGTTCTGTTCCGGTCGGCGTCATTTTGCGGCGCGCGCCGGGCGTGACCCGATGGCAGAAATGGTCCTGGACGGCGAGCGCAGTTTTACCCGGCGCCAGAGCCGCGGACTGGCGCGAGATACGACACGAAGGCGATGTGGTGGAGTTCCATGCCGCAACAGTTCCGCTGGAATTGCACGGGGCCGATGCAGAAGCCTATCTGCATGGATTGGGATCGCAGGTGCCGAGCCTCTACATCGTGATGCGTGCGGATGGTGGGGACCGTCCATTAGAAGTGGTGCTGGTCACCGCGTCGCCCTACGAGGCGCAAGATTATACCGACAGTGGCGAAGAAATCGTAGAGAAGGTGGCGATGCCACCGGTGCTGCGTGCCATGGTCGAAGATTTCGTGGATGAGTTTTACGAAGAAGAAGAATTCGTCAAACGTAAACGCGACAAGAAGCGGGTGGATGAGGTGCAGGATGGCGTTGGCGATCCGCGCATTGTGAAGCCGGGGGATATTTATGCTTCTCCTGCGCAAATCCGGAGGCGTCTGCAATGAGTGGGAGCGATTTCTGGTCGCGCCGCCGGGCTGCGGTAGCCGAAGAGGCCAGCGCAGAACAAGCCTTTCTGGATGCCGAGCATGCAGCGCAGGCCGAGGCAGAGCTTGCCGAACAGGATGACGAAACGCTGTTGGCCAGTCTGAAGTTGTCACAGCCGGAGGAATTGGAAAGCGCCGAGCAGGTGCGCCATTTCCTGACTCATGCTCTACCGCAGCGGCTGAAGACCCGCGCGCTTCGGAGGTTGTGGCGGCTGAACCCGACCTTGGCCAATCTGGATGGTCTGCTGGAGTATGGCGAGGATTACACCGACAGCGCTACCGTGATCGAAAACCTGCAAACGGCGTATCAGGTCGGCAAGGGGATGCTGGCACATCTGGAGCAGCTGGCTGCAGAGGCCGAAGCGGATGAAGTGGAGGAGAATCAGGTTGAGGATGAGCCCACCCTGGTCGAAGACGAGCCAGAGCCGCAGCTTGCAGAGATTGAGGTTGCCGTTGCTGCTGCGCCGCTGCCCCCAGAACCGCAAGACGATTTTGTACCCGCGCCCCGCGCCCGACGCATGACTTTCACTTTCCAGGAACAGAGGACCGGATGAGCTTGGCCGCCCAGATACATGAGATCGCTGAAGAAGACCGGCTACGCGCCGATCTGTATAATTTTCTGGGCGTGATCCTGTCGGGTCCGCCGGATGAAATGCTGCTGGCGCAGACCAAGTCACTGAGCGGTGACGACAGCGAATTGGGTCAGGCGATTTCGACGCTGGCCAAGGTGGCGGCGTTGTCCAAACCTAGGTCAGTGGAGTCAGAATTCAACAAGCTTTTCATCGGACTGGGGCGTGGGGAATTGCTGCCCTATGCCAGCTATTATCTGACTGGATTCCTGAACGAAAAGCCGCTGGCGATCCTGCGGCAGGACATGACCGCAGCTGGTTTGGAACGGGCGGCAAACGTGTTTGAACCCGAGGACAACATTGCCAGCCTGATGGAAATGATGGGCGCGATGATTGCGGGCCGCTTTGGACCACCCGCGCCGCTGAACCAACAGAAAACGTTCTACAACAAACATATCGCTCCATGGGCCGGCCATTTCTTTGGCGATCTGGAAGCGGCGAAGAATTCCGTCTTCTACGCCCCGGTCGGAACCGTCGGACGGACTTTCATGGATGTCGAGGCCGAAGCCTTCCGGTTGGCTAGCGATCAGGATTAGCGGCTGCGCGGGTGATCCGCGCAGTCATCCCCGTGGCGGGCGACCGCCGCACAACCAAGAGAAGGAGACCCTCATGTCTGAGAAGGAAACGGCCAGCCGCCGTGACTTTCTGAAACTGGCCGGGACCACGGCGCCGATTGCGGCGGTAGCGGTTGCGACCAGCGGAGCGACCGCGGAAGCGGCCGAGCCGGATTTGTCCCGCGACACGATGCAGGACACCGCGCATACGCGCGCCTACTACGACGCCGCCCGGTTCTGAACCGGACGCTGTCACCTGAAGGTTTGGGACGACTGGTTGCGTGACGCCCGACTGACCCGGACCACTACGCAAAACCACGCGAGCCATCCCCAGACGGGGACAGCTAGCAAGGGAGGGAAGCAACATGCTTAGGAAAAAGACCAACGGGGTAGCGCGACGCCCCCAGCGGACTTCGATCCTGTCCGAGGTGACAAACGCCTCGGTTGACCGCCGCGCGTTCCTGCGCGGGTCAGGCTTAGCTATCGGAGGGCTGGCGGCGATTGCCGCAACCGGCGGCTCCGTTCAGCAAGCCAGCGCCGCCGCCGCAACATCCGGCGCGGTTGAACTTAAGAAATCGGTCTGCACCCACTGTTCTGTTGGGTGTACCGTCGTGGCAGAAGTCAGTAACGGTGTTTGGATCGGGCAGGAGCCCGGCTGGGACAGCCCGTTCAACCTCGGCGCCCACTGCGCCAAGGGGGCTGCAGTCCGCGAACATGCTCATGGTGAGCGCCGCCTGAAGTACCCGATGAAGAAAGAGGGTGGCGAATGGAAGCGCATCAGCTGGGAACAGGCGATCAGCGAGATCGGCGACGGCATGATGAAGATCCGGGACGAAAGCGGCCCGGACAGCGTCTATTGGCTGGGCTCCGCCAAGCATAACAATGAACAGGCCTACCTGTTCCGCAAGTTCGCCGCCTACTGGGGCACGAACAACGTGGATCACCAGGCGCGGATCTGTCATTCGACCACTGTTGCGGGTGTTGCGAACACATGGGGCTATGGCGCCATGACCAACAGTTACAACGACATCCACAATTCAAAGGCCATCTTCATCATCGGCGGCAACCCGGCCGAGGCGCACCCCGTCTCGCTGTTGCACGTTCTGCGCGCGAAAGAGCAGAACAACGCACCGCTGATCGTTTGTGACCCGCGCTTTACCCGCACGGCAGCACATGCGGATGAATATGTGCGCTTCCGTCCGGGCACGGACGTTGCCCTGATCTGGGGCATCCTGTGGCACATCTTCGAAAACGGCTGGGAGGACAAAGAGTTCATCCGTACCCGTGTCTGGGGCATGGACCAGATCCGCGAAGAGGTGAAGAGGTGGAACCCTGAAGAGGTTGAACGGGTCACTGGCACCCCCGGGTCGCAATTGCGCCGGGTGGCGCGCACAATGGCCAACAACCGTCCCGGCACCGTAATCTGGTGCATGGGTGGCACCCAGCACACCAATGGCAACAACAATACGCGGGCCTACTGCGTACTGCAGCTTGCTCTTGGCAACATGGGCACCACCGGTGGCGGCACCAACATCTTCCGCGGCCACGACAACGTGCAAGGCGCAACCGACCTTGGCGTTCTCAGCCACACTCTGCCGGGCTACTATGGCCTGTCTGCAGGGTCTTGGGCCCACTGGGCGCGCGTCTGGGATGAGGATCTGGATTGGCTGAAAGGCCGGTTCGACAACATCAAAGATGCAGAAGGCAAGGACAAATCGCTGATGAACCTCAGCGGTATACCTGTGTCCCGCTGGATCGACGGTGTTCTTGAAGACCCGGACAACATGGACCAGAACGCGAAAGTGCGCGGTATGGTCTTCTGGGGTCACGCGCCAAACTCGCAAACCCGGATGAAGGAAATGAAATCCGCTATGGAACAGCTGGATATGCTGGTCGTGATCGACCCGTATCCAACAGTTTCCGCGGTGCTGCATGACCGGACTGACGGGGTCTATCTGTTGCCAGCGGCGACGCAGTTTGAAACCCGTGGCTCCGTCACGGCATCGAACCGGTCGTTCCAGTGGCGCGAGAAGGTGGTTGAGCCGCTGTTCGAGTGTAAGACGGACCATGAAATCATCGGTCTGTTGGCCCAGAAGTTTGGGTTCCACGACAAGCTTTTCCGCAACATCAAGCTGGAAGACGACGGCGTCACGCCGGACGTGGAAGACACGCTGCGCGAGATCAATCGCGGCATGTGGACCATCGGCTATACCGGCCAGTCGCCGGAACGGCTGAAGCTGCACATGGCGAACCAGCACACCTTTGACCGCACGACGTTGCAGGCCATCGGTGGTCCGGCTGACGGGGACTATTACGGTCTGCCGTGGCCTTGCTGGGGTACAGCCGAGATGAACCATCCGGGTACGCCCAACCTGTATGACATGTCCAAGCCTGTCAGCCAGGGTGGCCTGACCTTCCGCGCCCGTTTCGGTGTGGAACGTGATGGTGACAATCTGTTGGCCGAAGGGGTATATTCTGCAGGGTCCGATATCCAAGACGGGTATCCGGAATTCACCATGCAGATGCTGATGGACCTCGGCTGGGACGGTGACCTGACGGATGCAGAACGCGCCGCAATCGATGCGGTGGCGGGTCCGAAGACCAACTGGAAAACCGACCTGTCCGGTGGGATCCAGCGGGTGGCTATCGCGCATGAATGCGCGCCGTTCGGCAATGCCAAGGCGCGCGCGGTTGTCTGGACCTTCCCGGATCCGGTGCCGCTCCATCGCGAGCCGCTGTACACTCCGAGGCGGGACCTTGTGGCGGATTATCCGACCTACGAGGACCGCAAGTTCTATCGTCTGCCGACGATGTATGCCTCCATCCAGAAGAAGGACTTCGCCAAGGATTATCCCATGATCCTGACGTCCGGCCGACTGGTCGAATATGAAGGCGGCGGCGACGAGACACGGTCAAACCCGTGGCTTGCGGAACTGCAACAGGACATGTTCGTCGAAATCAACCCGCGTGACGCCAACAATCTCGGCGTGCGGGACGGTGCACAGGTCTGGGTGGAAGGTGCCGAAGGGGCCAAGGTCAAGGTGATGGCCATGGTCACAAATAGGGTGGGTGAAGGCGTTGTCTTCATGCCCTTCCACTTTGGTGGCCATTTCGAAGGCGTGGATCAGAGGGACAAATACCCCGATGGTGCAGACCCCTATGTACTGGGCGAAAGCACCAACACCGCGCAGACGTATGGCTATGACTCGGTAACCCAGATGCAGGAGACGAAAGCGACTCTCTGCAAAGTCTGGTCAGCGTAAGGAGAACTGAACGATGGCAAGAGCTAAGTTCCTGTGTGATGCCGAACGCTGCATCGAATGCAACGCGTGCGTAACGGCCTGTAAGAACGAACACGAGGTACCGTGGGGGATCAACCGCCGTAGGGTGGTGACGATCGAAGACGGCAATCCTGGTGAACGGTCTATCTCGGTCGCTTGCATGCACTGCTCGGATGCACCCTGTATGGCGGTGTGTCCGGTCGACTGCTTCTATCAGAACGAAGAAGGGGTCGTACTGCATTCGAAGGATCTGTGCATCGGCTGCGGATATTGCTTCTACGCTTGTCCGTTTGGCGCGCCACAGTTCCCGCAGGCAGGCAATTTTGGATCCCGTGGCAAGATGGACAAATGTACCTTCTGCGCCGGTGGTCCGGAAGAAAACCATTCGACAGCCGAATTCGCCAAATATGGGCGGAACCGGATTGCCGAAGGTAAACTGCCGATCTGTGCCGAAATGTGTGCAACCAAGGCCCTGCTGGCGGGCGATGGCGACGTTGTATCAGCCATCTACCGTGAACGCGTGGTGGCCCGTGGCTTCGGCTCAGGCGCCTGGGGTTGGGGTACGGCCTACGAACAGAAAGGCGGCTGATGCCGCCACCCGGCGGCCTGCGTCACGGCGCGGGCTGCCTTGGCCGGCACCGGGGTTCATTGCGATCCCTGGTGCTGGGTTCTCACGATTTAACGGAGTTTGTTCCGCAAGCTGAAAGTCGGCCGCTGGCCGCAGCGATAGAGGTTCCCATGCGCATCATTCTCACGCTGATCCTGTCCGTGTGCCTGGCGTTGCCGCTGGCCGCACAGGATACCACATCCCCTGCTCCCGACCGGGCCGCCACTGGCGGAGCGCAGACCCTGGAAGATATCATGGCCCGGCAGCGCGGCGAACAAATCGACGACGCCTTCCGGCGCGACAATACCGGAGATCCGGCGCTGGCCGCAGGCATCGGCGACCAACTTGGCACGCTTGGCGGGGTTTCAGATCCCGAACTGTGGCGCGCACTGCGTTACAACAAGTCAAATGTCACGGTTTCTGGCGGTGGCGAAGTGGGCAAGGTACTAGTCCAGCCCGGCGGGATTATGTGGTACGAATTCCGTAAGGGCCCGCTGACGCAATGGGGTATGGGCCTGCTGGGCGCAACGATTGTTCTGCTGGCGGTCTTCTTCCTGTTGCGCGGCCGCATCCGTCTGGACGAACCGCTGACCGGGCATTTCGTGATCCGGTTCAAGACCGTTGAACGGTTTGCGCATTGGCTGCTGGCCGGGTCCTTCATCCTGCTGGGGATAACCGGCATTTTCGTTCTAATCGGGCGACAGTACATCGCGCCGTATCTGGGCAAAGAATTCAACTCCACCCTGCTCACCGTGTCCAAGCTGGTACACAACAATGTGGCCTGGCCGTTCATGCTGGCGTTGGTGATGATCTTTGTCATGTGGGTTGGTCACAACCTGCCCAGCCGGACAGACCTGAAATGGATCGCACAGTTCGGCGGGATCATTGGTAAGAAGCATCCGCCAGCCAAGAAATTCAACGCTGGTCAGAAGGTGATCTTCTGGTCGGTGATCGTGCTGGGGGCATCAATCAGTGTATCGGGGCTGTCGCTGCTGTTCCCGTTTGAGCTGCCTCTCTTCGCCAAGACCTTTACGATCCTGAACAGCTGGGGCGTGAACGAATGGATTGGCATGGCACCGTTCCCGACAGAACTGAGCCCGCAGGAAGAAATGCAGTTCGGTCAGTTGTGGCATGCCATTGTCGCGTTTGTACTGATGGCGATCATCATTGCGCATATCTACATCGGGACGCTGGGCATGGAAGGCGCGTATGACGCGATGGGCTCGGGAGAGGTGGATGAAGCCTGGGCGCATCAGCACCATTCACTGTGGCTGGATGAAATGCGGGGCAGGCAGGAAAGCGCGCCTAAGGACGCCACCCCGGCCGAGTGATGCGGCGCGCGTTTTTTGCCATTCTGTTGGCTGCGACTGCGGCGGGTGTATCGGCGAAGGAGTTCACCACGCTCAAGGGGCATGGCGGTCCAGTAATGGATATTGCCGTCAGTCCCACCGGTCAGGTTGCCACCGCCAGTTTCGACAATTCTGTCGGGCTGTGGGCGGGGCGCGACCCGCAGTGGCTGGAAGGCCATGATGCAGCGGTCAAAACGGTGGCGTTCTGGGGGGAGCATACCCTGCTGTCTGGTGGTGATGATTTTTCGCTGCGGGTCTGGCCTGGCGGCGATGGTACAGGACAGGTTCTGGGCCAGCACAAGGGCCCGGTTGCAGAAATCACCGTGTCGCCCGACGGGCAACTGGTGGCAACGGCCAGTTGGGACGGCAGCATCGGGATATGGTCCGCGACCTGGGACGGGACCAATGGCACATCGCAGTTTCTGACCGGACATGATCAGGCAGTGAATACCGTGGCTTTCAGCACGGACGGGTCACGGCTCTATTCCGGGTCCGCGGATGGTACCATCCGCCTGTGGGATCTGCAAAGCGGACAGGAAACCGCGCGGCTGGTGAACCATGGGTTTGGCATCAACCAGATCACGCTGGGCCCCGATGACGCATGGCTGGCCTATGGCGCGGTGGACGGCGGGACCCGAGTTGTGGACCCGCTCAGCGGCGATCGGATCGCCGATTTCACACTGGACCGCCGTCCGGTACTGGCCATGGCGCATCATGCCGATACCGGGCGGCTCGCCGTGGGGGACGGGCACGGTTACATCATGATGGTGGATACCGAACGCTGGAAGATTGCACGCGATTTTCGGGCGACGCGGCGCGGCCCGGTCTGGGCACTTGCGTTTTCCATCGATGGCGCGACGATCTATGCGGGCGGGCTGGACGATGTTGCTTATGCCTGGCCAGTGGCCACGCTGGATGCGTTCGAGCCTGCGATTGACGGCCAACGGTCGTTTCTGAGGGACGCAGACACCATGCCAAACGGAGAACGCCAATTCATGCGGAAATGTTCCATATGCCACGCGCTGGAAGCCGGTCCTTCACGCAAAGCCGGTCCGACCCTGCATGGTCTTTTCGGGCGTCGGGCCGGGACCGTTACAGGGTACGCCTATTCCCCGACACTGGACGGATCGGCCATCGTCTGGTCAGATGAGACTATAGACGCTCTGTTCGACGAAGGTCCGGACCATTATATCCCCGGCTCCAAAATGCCGATGCAGGTGATCACCAAATCCGCCGACCGGGCGGATCTGATCGCCTTTCTCAAACGTGCAACTGCCAAGGAGTGACCAGATATGAAAGCGATGCTCACAGGATTTGCCGCCATTGTCTTGATTGGGATAGGTGCGTGGTACGTGTTGGGGCAGGCCGGATTTTCCAGCCAGGACGTGTATTCCAGTCAGAACGTGCGGCTTGACTAACCTATGGCCGTGACCGCGCAGAAACCCGCAAATGATGCGCCATCGCCCGACAGCAAGCTTGCCGGGGCGTCAGTGCTGGTGGTCGATGACGAACCGGGGATGCGGAATTTCCTGGCCAAAACGCTGGGTCCCCGGGTCAAGCGGCTGGAACAAGCGGCGTCCCCACACGAAGCGTCCCAGAAGCTGGACGAGGCGTATTTCGACGTTGTGATCCTCGACAACATCATGCCCGGCAAAACCGGACTGGACTGGATCGGGGAACAACGCCGCCGGGGGTTGTTTGCCGATGTGGTGATGATCACGGCCTATGCTGATCTGGAAACCGCGATCACGGCATTGCGCGCCGGGGTCAGCGATTTTGTCATGAAACCATTCCGCGCGAACCAGATCATCGGCGCGGTCGACCGGACGCTGGACCGCAAGTATCTGCGTCGTGACAACACACTACTGCGTCGGGAACTGATCGCCGAAAGCGCGCGTGGGCCTCTGCTGGGCCATGCCCCTGCACTGGAGGCGGTGCGCGAAATGCTAATCAAGATCGCGCCCTTGATGACGCCGGTTCTGTTCACCGGAGCCAGCGGTACGGGCAAGGAGCTGGCCGCGCGCCACTTGCACAGCCTTTCCGACCGCGCCGACAAGCCGTTTGTACCAGTCAATTGCGCAGCTATAGCCCCAGACCATATTGCGTCGGAGCTGTTTGGGCAGGTCGAACATGGCGATCATGTCAAACCGGGTCTGTTGTTGCTGGCGGATGGTGGCACACTGTTTCTGGATGAAATCGCGATGATGCCGGAACGGCTGCAGGCCGCGCTGTTACGGGTCTTGGAAGACCGCAAGGTGCGCGCCGTTGGCGCGGAACGTGAAATTCCGCTAGATGTCCGATTCCTGTTCGCAACGAATGCCAACCTGGAACAGGCTGTGTTCGAAGGGCGGCTGCGCGCCGACCTCTACCACCGGATCAATGTGATGGCGTTGGAGATGCCGCCGCTGCGCAACCGGTCCGAAGACATCGTGGAACTGGCATCTTTCTTCATCGCGCAGTTTTCCAAATCGTTGGGCATGCCCGCACTGGAGCTGACGGAACACACACTGCTCAAGCTGCGCCGCTATGACTGGCCCGGCAATGTGCGCGAATTGCGCAACCTGATCGAACGGTCGGTGATCTTAGGTGAGTTTCCAGAGGAGTTTGCAGGGCACGGTGGCGGCACAATCGGAGACGCAGCGATCGAGAACCTCGATCTAGTAGCCCAACGCCACATCATGCACATTCTAGACCAGTGCAACGGCAACCGAGCCGAGGCCGCCCGCCGTCTGGGCGTGTCGCGCAAAACCATCGACCGCAAGATCGCGGCGTGGAGCGGCAGCTAAGCTGTTTCCTCAGCTGACCTGAACCCATGTCTTCATGCCCCGCGCTTGGTGGCTAAGCATATGGCAATGCATCATCCATTTGCCGGGGTTGTCGAACAGGCACAGGATGTCCCGGCTTGTTCCTGGATCCACCAGCGTGGTATCCCGAAAATCGCCGCGCGTGCCGTCTGCGGCCAGTTCGTAAAAGTGATGCCCGTGCAGGTGGATGCCATGTGGGAAGCTGGTATCGTTAACCATCTGAATTCGGAGCGTTTCGCCACGTGTAACTTCAGCGAGCGGGGCGTCGGTCATGCCGGATACATCGTTGAAAGACCAGATGTCGTCACCGCCATGCTGTCCCCCCATAGCGCCGCCCCGCATAACCAGTCGCAGGGTGCGCGCTGGATCACCAGGTGTGGAAACCTTGTTTGGTGGCAGAGTTGGTATGGGTGATTGCCGAGGGGCAACCGAACCGGAAACCTCCAAACCTCCCAGCGGGTAGGCACCCTGGCGGTGATCCATCTCCAGCTCCACCGGCCCGGTCACGTCTGCGATGATGTCGACGCGCTGCGCGGGGGCAAGAACCGGCATACCCCACTCGCGCGGTTCACGGAAAGGCATACCATCCAGCGCAACTATTTTGCCTGACAGCCCCTTGAGGATCAGCGGAAAGACCCGGTCAACCGCGCCATTAATCAACCGCAGCCGGATACGTTGACCGGTGCGCAGTTCAATCTTCGGCAGAAAAACGCGCGCGAAATTGCCCATGCGCCCGGCGTGGGCCATGTCGTGCATGTTGCCAAAGCCTTCGGCCATGGTGCCGTCTTCCTGCAAACGCCAGTCGGCGAACATGGCAACAATGTCGTGATCCACATCGGGCGGGGTGTTTTCCTCCACCACAAGCGGACCCATCAGGCCACGCGCGACCTGTTCGTTCGATAGGAAATGGGAATGGTACCAATAGGTGCCTGCATCGGGCGGCACAAACTCATAATTAAAACTATCCCCTGGTGAAACCGCCGACTGGGTCAATCCCGGCACGCCGTCCATTGCGTTGGCCAGCCGCACGCCATGCCAATGAACGGCTGTATCCTGCGCAAGGTTGTTGTCCAGTCGCACAGTAAAAGGCGTGTTCTGCGCCGCTCTCAATGTCGGGCCAGGAACGGAGCCGTTGAAGCCCAGTAGGTTTGTGGGCCCACCATATTTGGTAGGCAGCAGTTGCTGCAATGTGGCTGCTGCCGTCAGCACAACAGGCTCCGCAGCAGCCAGAGCCGCACTGTACGGCAAGGCCACAATCCCGGATGCGGTAAGAACAAGAAAGTCACGGCGTTCCATGAGCTGATCCATTGGTATTGTCTTGATTAAACTTAGCTCGACATCGCCCACTGCAAAAGCAGAGGGTGCAACACGCCGTGGATCCGCATGAACGCACGGTGGCCCTGTAGAGACTTGATACGCAGAGACACACTCTGTGCGACTTCCGACACCCGGACAACCTCATTCAATCGAGCAACTCTAAGCGATTTTTACAACCTATAAACGAGAGCGAACCGAATCCAGGCGGTTAGCCGGCACTTTGTTTCGGAGGACTTTTGAGAGCCCGGGGCAGACCCTCGCCAGATGTTCTCTGCTTTGCTGGACGGTCAATAAGCACATCTCGGTTAACATCAGAACCAACCTGTTGCCTTGATTTGGGCAAGCTGCATCAGCTGAATCCGATAATACAGATCATTTCTCGGGCTGTCGTTGTCTTTTACTCTTTGCCATCCCAGTCCGAGACTGTGCTTGAACCCAATTCGGGCGCACCAAACCGCAATCCTGGACCTTCACCGTTAAGGTTGATCGGCAGGCTGACAGAGCGCACTTAGGGGCGATCAGGATCGGTTTGGATCATACCCAGCGCTTCTGCCTGTGGGTGGGTCAGTGCCTCGGGTACAGTATGAACAGTGGAGCATGGCACGCCAGATGTCGTAAGCAGTTCCAGCCAGTGGTCCTGTGATGCGCCTTTGAGAATGTCGACAACCAGCGCCTCGATTTCTGACTTGTTCAGCACACGCGCAGGATTAGAACTGAACCGAGGGTCCGTCTTCCATTCGGGATGTCCAAAGGCATCAGCCAGTTTGCGAAACAAAACATCGGAGGCGCAAGCCACCATGATTGGCTGAGTTTCGGTCTCGAAGTAGCCATAGGGCGCAATCAGGTGATGGTTAGCGCCCATCCGACCGGGGGTTTCGCCAGTAGCCAGATAAGAAGTAGCGCTGACAGATGTCCAACTAAGCGCGGTCTCGAATAGGGACGTCTGCACCAGACCGCCTTTGCCAGTTCTGTGGCGTTCGTTCACAGCCGCGAGGATACCAATCACCAGACACATACCAGAGCCGAAGTCACAGACCGAGGGGCCGCAGCGCACCGGATTACGATCAGCTTCACCGGTGATCGAGATAACGCCGCCAAAGGCTTGGCTCAGGATCTCGTAGCCCGGCATCATTTTCATCGGGCCTTTGTGACCGAAGGCACTGATTTCGCCATAGATGAGCCTTGGGAACGGGCCAGCATCTCCTCCGGGCCCAGCCCCATTTTCTCCAGAACGCCCGGGCGCATGTTATGCAGGAAGATATCCGTCTCACCCAATAAAGAGAGGAAATCATCCAGGTCCTGTAAATTCTTGAGGTCCAGAGCCACGGATTTCTTGTTGCCATTCACAGTATGAAACACCGCCGCCGTATAACCCCAGAACAGCGGGCCCCACCGGCGGGTTTCATCACCAATTTCGGGTCGCTCCACCTTGATCACGTCAGCACCCAGTGTTGCGAGTATTTCAGCACACCAAGGGCCGGCAAAGGCTTGTCCCATTTCGACAACTCTTAGGTTTTGCAAAGCCATTATGCCTTCTCACGCATTTTGATGGTCCAGATCAGGGTTTCGCCGATGTCCTCCACCGACACGGTCTTGAAACTGCGTTGGGAGTCGATCGCACCGCGCCAAAGCTCGACCCAGCACGCAAGCATATTGGCCCGATCTTCAGGGCCCATGCCACGCACGGCGCGCAACCCGGTCTGGGCAAAAGACAGGTTCTGCCAACCGTCCACTTCTTCGACTGTGTCGCCCATGCCTGCAAAAGCACGTGCCAGAAATCGTCCGGCCTCCCGATGGTCGCCATCCTGACAGTCCAGCATAGCCATCAACTGCTGCGATTGCTGGAGCCCTGTCAGACGCGCGGCGCGTTTGCCGAGAGCAAGAGCCCGTTCTTGTCCAACCACGGCAACAAGCTCGCGAATGCCGTTCCGACAATACTCTAGCGCATAGTTTCGCGCGCCTTTAGCCAATCGTTCCTCATTCCATTCCGCCTCAGGCGGACGGAGCCGTTTTGTTGGGTCGAATGGCGGGGGCACTTCGCCTTTTGAAAACTGCAATCGTTCCTCAGGCGCAAGGTCATGGTCATATTCCTTGAAATACCCGCAGAGGCCAAACTCACCCGTCAGATCCTCAGACACGCAGACATAGCCCAGACGTGGGTTTTTCAGAGAAACACCGTTATGCGCATACCAGCCGTTGAGAAAACCAAGGCTGGCTTCCCGCGGAATCCCGCAAATGGCTGGGCCAGCATACATCCACCGTGGATATCGGAAACGGACCCACGCCTTTTTGTCGGACTCTTCCATGTATTCCACTTGTACGCCGCCAACTCCGTTGGAAAGGGTGTGATAGCGTGCGCAGCCACGGCATGCGGCAGGTCTGTCAGCCCCAGTTTTTCAAAGCTGGACAGAAACTTGTCCAGATGCTGCTGGCGGAACAACCGAAACATCCAATCGCCGACAACCTTCTTGCCTTCCTCGACCGCAACCATCAGCTGCAAGCCAAGGAAATACTGGTGATGCACATGGGCCTGCATATCGACC
>JAEPNQ010000136.1 GCA_017643305.1 Marinibacterium sp.
CCCGGCACCTTCCGTTAGGCAATAGGCCAGACTGCGGCTATTGGCGGTGTCGAGATACCTTTGCTCAGCCATCGCGTCACGTTCAGCCGTAATCCGCCAGCCGCGCGACGTAACGGGCCAGCGTATCAATTTCGAGGTTGATCTTGTCACCCACCTGCGTGCCACCCCATGTGGTGACTTCCTGCGTGTGGGGTATCAGGTTGATGCCAAACGTGTCGCCTTCCACCTCATTCACCGTCAGCGACGTACCATTCAGCGCGACGGAGCCCTTGGCGGCAATGAAGCGCGCCAATTCGGGCGGGGCGCGAAAGGTTATGCGGGTGCTGTCACCTTCGGTGGTCGAAGTCAGAACCTCGGCCACGCCATCCACATGGCCGGACACGATATGCCCGCCCAGCTCATCACCCACCTTCAGCGCGCGTTCCAGGTTCACGCGGCTGCCTTCGGTCCAGTCCCCCACATTGGTCTTGGACACGGTTTCCGCACTGATCTGTACATCATACCAATCGGGGCCCAGCGCGATGACGGTCAGGCACACACCGTCGCTGGCGATTGAGGCGCCTATGTCGATGCCGGTGGTGTCATAGCCTGTCCGGATACGTGCGCGCAGGTCACCTGCCTGCTCCAGTTGGGTAACGGTGCCGATATCGGAAATAATGCCGGTGAACATGCTGCTCCCTTTCGTCCTGCCCCCCTCACCTAATCGGCGCATTGCCGCGCGGCAAGTCTGCGTGTCTTGCACGCGCGTCACGTCACCGCCATAGTTTTGTCGAACCGCGATGTTAGGACCACAGGAAATACCCATCTGGCGCACAAGGATACCGATGCAGAGCCCGAAACCAAATTCGCGCGTTTTCCTTTTCTTGCAGGGGCCGCATGGCCCGTTTTTCAATGCGCTGGGGCGGATGCTGCGGTCAGCAGGCTGCGAGGTCTGGCGCGTTGGCTTCAATGCCGGGGATCGCGCGTTCTGGTTCCATCCACAGAGCTACCTGCCCTATCGCGGTAAGGTGGACGAATGGCGCGAAACCTTTTTGAATCTTGTCGAAACCCGCCGGGTGACCGATATCGTGCTTTACGGTGATACCCGTCCGGTTCACGCCCAGGCGGTGGAAGAAGCCCGCCGTTTGGGTCTGCGCGTGCACGTCTTTGAAGAAGGCTACATGCGGCCCTATTGGGTCACCTATGAACGGGACGGGTCAAACGGCAATTCTCGACTGATGCATATGTCGATTGCCGATATGCAATCGGCGCTGGCCGATTCCGACGTGGAAGCCCCCCTGCCCCCGGGCCATTCGGGCGATATGCGCCAGCACGTATCCTATGTCGCGCTCTATCATTGGTTCGTGCTTTTCAGGAACGGCGACTACCGCAATTTCCAACCGCATCGCGCACTGACCGTGGCCAAGCAATTCCAGCTATACCTGAAACGTCTGGTTCTGATGCCCGCGCAGGCGGTGGACCGTGTTGTGTCCACCTGGCGCATTCGCAACAGCGGCTTTCCCTACCACCTCGCTCTCCTGCAACTGGAACACGACAGTTCCTTCCAGACGCATTCGCCCTTCTCGTCAATGACCGAGTTTCTGGCCACGATTATGGAGGGCTTTGCCGCAGGCGCGCCCCAGCATCATCACCTTGTGGTCAAGGCGCATCCGCTTGAAGACGGCCGCGTGCCAATCCGGCAGGAAATGCGCCGCCTGGCCCGTCAGCATGGGCTGAGCGAACGGGTGCATTACGTGCGCGGCGGCAAGCTGGCGCAGTTGCTGAACGATGCACGCAGCGCAGTAACAGTGAATTCCACCGCCGGCCACCAGGTCCTGTGGCGTGGCATCCCGCTCAAGGTGTTTGGCAAGGCGGTATATGACAAACCGGAGTTCGTATCGTTCCAACCCCTAAAAGAGTTCTTCAACGGCGCCAGCCGCCCGGATAACCGCGCCTATCGCGACTATCGCCGCTTCCTGCTGGAAACCAGCCAGTTGCCCGGCGGGTTCTATTCTGCACGTGGACGGCGGCAGTTGCTGCGGCAGGTCGTGGACATGATGCTGTCGGACCAAGATCCGTATGAGGCGCTGAAATCAGGCACAGCGGCTCCGCGGCAACAGTTGCGTGTGGTGAACTGAGACAATGCAGGCGGGACTGGATTTTTTGCCCAGATTCCGATAGCTTGTAAAAAAAGCTGAGGTAGAACATAACAGGTCTAGGAGTCCGAGTAGTGAATTCCGTTTTAGAACGGTAGGTTAAACCCATCGCGCTCTTGGGCGTGGTGTCGGTTCTTGCATCCTGCGGGCTGCCGCAGGTCGGCCCCAACAAACGCCAGATCTATTCAGGTTCAGTGCAACGTGAGGGCGACGCATATGTCGTTTCGGTCAATGACCGTGTAACGCGGGCTACGGCCGTGGTGCCTGCTCTGGGCTTTACGAGCGACTTCAAATATGCTTCGCGGCTGACCTCCGACACGATCCGACCGGGTGATACGCTGGGCCTGACGATCTGGGAAAATGTAGACGATGGCCTGTTGTCCGGCGAAGGTTTGAACCAGACAGCGCTGGAAGAAGTGCAAGTCGACAGCGCCGGGTTCATTTTTGTGCCTTATGCGGGTCGTCTGCGTGCCTCAGGCAACACGCCCGAACAACTGCGCCAGATGATCACCAGGGAACTGGAAGACCAGACACCGGATCCACAGGTGCAGGTGCGGCGGCTGGCCGGTGACGGTTCCACCGTATCGCTGGTGGGAGCCGTCGGCGCGCAAGGTGTCTATCCGATTGAGCGTCCGACTCGCACGCTGGGCTCCATGCTGGCCAATGCAGGCGGCGTGACCATCGAGCCGGAAATTGCCCAAATCACAGTGACCCGTGGCAACAAGCAGGGCCGCATCTGGTTCCAGGATCTTTTCGACCATCCCGAACTGGACATCGCCCTCCGCGGCGGGGACCAGGTGCTGGTCGAAGGCGACACGCGAAGCTTTACCGCGCTTGGCGCGACCGCTTCGCAATCCCGTGTCCCGTTTGAAAGCCAGGATCTGAGCGCGCTAGAAGCGATTGCGCAGGTGGGCGGTCTGGTTTCCACATCTTCGGATCCGACCGGTGTATTCGTCATGCGCAACGAACCGGCCGAGATTGCCGGACAAGTGCTGGGTCGCAGCGACCTGCAGGGCGCGCAGCGGATGATCTAAGTGCTGAACCTGACGGAACCCAACGGGCTGTTTCTGGCGCGGGATTTCGTGATCAGGGATGGCGATACGCTATACGTGACCGAAGCACCTTATGCACAATGGACCAAGACGCTGACCATTCTGACCGGATCACTGACGCCGATTGCCAACACCGCAACGTTGGCCCAAGGCTTCTGAGCAATGCACCTTCCGGGCGGCAACGACCGGCCGGAACGGCTGCTGGCCTATAATGGTGGCTTTTTTACCCAGCGCCGCGTGCGGCGTATTCTGGAGCTGACCGGGCATCGTATTGTCCTGGGTCTACCCCGGGACGGGGACAGTGTGGCGATCTGGGGCAACAGCCCGACCGCCCACAGGGGCAAGGCAATGGCCGAAAAATACGACGCGCCAGTGGTCCGGGTCGAAGATGCGTTCCTCCGCTCGCTCCACCCCGGTCGACGGGGGGAACCGCCCATTGGCCTGAATGTGGACCGCAGCGGTGTACATTTTGATGCCAGCGTACCCTCCGATCTGGAACAGATCCTGTCCACTGCCCTTCTGGATGACAGCGCGATGCTTGCGCAGGCGCGTGATGCGATGGCACGCCTGCGGGACAGCCATCTGACCAAGTATTCGGCAGTGGACCCAACCGTCCCCGCGCCCGACCCGGGTTACGTGTTGGTAGTGGACCAGACTTTTGGCGATGCCTCGGTCACGGCCAGCGGCGCGGATCGGGCCACGTTTGTAGACATGCCGGTGCAGGCACAGATGGATCATCCAGGCGCCCGGGTGCTGATAAAAACGCACCCCGAAATGCGGCTGGGCCTGCGCGCGGGCTATTTCGACGCCAGCGATGCCAGCGATCGGATCACGCTGTTTGATGCGCCCATCAGCCCCTGGACCCTGCTGGACGGGGCCGTGGGCGTATACACCGTGTCGTCCCAGCTGGGGTTCGAAGCAATGCTGGCGGGTCACCGGCCCCACGTCTTTGGCCAGCCGTTTTATGCGGGCTGGGGGTTGAGCGAGGATTTCAACCCGGTCCCGCGCCGCACCCGCAAGATGACCCTGGCACAGCTCTTTGCCGGGGCGATGATAATCTATCCCAAATGGTACGACCCGTTCGAAGACGCTCTGTGCGACCTGCCCCGTGTGCTGGACATAATGGAGGCGCAGGCACGGGCCTGGCGCGCCGACCACGCCGGATGGGTCGCCAGCGGCATGCGGCTGTGGAAACGCAAATCGTTGCAGAAATTCTTTGGCGCCGAGGTAGGCGTCAGGTTTGATGAGGCCCCAAAGGCGCTGGATGGGCGCAGGCACATGGTTTGGGCAAGCAAGGCCGGGCTGGAACACGCCGAGGCGGTCCGCATTGAAGACGGTTTCCTGCGGTCGCAGGGGCTGGGGGCGGAGCTGACCCCGCCGCTGTCGCTGGTCGCGGATGATCTGGGCATATACTATGATCCGTCCGCGCCATCGCGGCTGGAACACTGGATCGCCACACGCGAAACCCTGCGCGCAGACCAGACGCGCAGGGCCGAACAGCTGATCGCGCGATTGGTGGACGGGAACTTAAGCAAATACAATCTGAACGGCCCTGCCCCCGACCTGCCCGCCGGGCACCGCGTGCTGGTGCCGGGACAGGTGGAGGACGAAGCCTCAATCCTGACCGGCACGGATGCTGTGCGCACCAATCTGGACCTGCTGCGCGCCGCGCGGGCAGCCCGGCCCAACGCCGTGCTGATTTACAAACCCCACCCGGATGTGGAGGCGGGTCTGCGAGCAGGCACAGTGGATGCCAGCGGGTTGGCCGACGTGGTGGCCAGCAATGCCGATCCCACAGCGCTGCTGGCAGAAGTGCAGGAAGTCTGGACCATGACATCGCTTCTGGGGTTCGAAGCGCTGTTGCGCGGCGTGCGCGTCACCACACTGGGTGCGCCGTTCTACGCGGGCTGGGGGCTCACCGAAGACCTGGGCCAATGCCCGGAGCGGCGGCGCGCAGGGCCCACGCTGGCAGGATTGGTGCATGCCGCGCTGATCGATTATCCCCGCTACCACGACCCTATCACGCGTCAGCCCTGTCCCGTTGAAGTGATCGTAGACCGGTTGACCCATGGCCCCCTGCCCCGCGCAGGCATTGCCAATCGCGGTCTGTCCAAGCTGCAAGGCGTGTTTGCCACGTGGTCCGGCCTCTGGCGTTAGACCCCGTTACCGAACCCAGCGATGCAGGATGTCGGGCCCAACGGGCCGCGCCTCGGCGAGTTCGAACCGGGGCGCTTCGGCCAGACGGCCCAGCCCCATCGCACCGATGGAGGGCATGCCTTCGGCACCGATGACCAGACCGGCGGAAAAGCCAACCAGCTCATCCACCAGATCCGCTGCCAGCAATGACGCGGCCAGCGCGCTGCCGCCTTCACAGAACACCCGCGTCAGACCTGCCGCACCGAGGTTCTGCAAGACATCCGCCGGGTCCAACTGGACCCCGTAGGTCCCACATTCCAGCAACCGCGCACCCAACCCTGTCCAGGCCGATTTGCGTTCCTGATCCGCGTCATGACCACAGCAGAGCCACACAGGTACTTCACCCGCCGTGCGGGCCAGTTGGCCCATCAGCGGCAGATCCAGCCGCCGTGACACCACCACGCGCACCGGCTGTTGGGTCACGCCAATGCCGCGGACGGTCAGCGACGGATCATCAGCCCGTGCCGTGCCTGCACCAACCATCACCGCATCGTGGCGCGCGCGCATCGCATGCACCGCACGCCGCGCCTCCGGACCAGTGATCCACTGGCTTTCGCCCGTGGCGGTGGCAATCCGCCCGTCAAAGCTGGAGGCGAGCTTGAGCGTCACAAATGGACGGCCCTGTTCGGTTTTCAGAAAAAATCCCGCATGGTCGCGCGCAGCCTCATCAGCCAGCACCCCAGTGGTCACCTCGATCCCGGCCTCGCGCAGAATGGCAAAGCCCTGACCCGCCACGCGCGCATCGGAATCCTGCAGCGGGGCGACCACGCGGGCCACGCCGGCTGCCACCAAAGCCTTTGCGCAAGGCGGCGTTTTGCCGTAATGCGCGCAGGGCTCGAGGGACACATAGGCCGTGGCCCCGCACGCAAGTTCCCCAGCCTGATCCAGAGCCACCCGTTCCGCATGGGGTCTGCCACCCGGCTGGGTCCAGCCGCGTCCGACAATGCGCCCATCGCGCACGATAACGCATCCAACCGCCGGGTTGGGCCAACACCGCCCCATCCCGCGCTGCCCCAGAGACAGGGCGGTCGCCATGAACCGGCGGTCTGTGTCGGTCACTCTCCGTCCGGCTCCTGCGGCCGCAATTCATGTACGAATTCTTCGAAATCGTCAGCGGCCTGGAAGTTCTTGTAAACACTGGCGAAACGTACGTAGGCCACGGTGTCGATCCGGGCCAGTGCCTCCATCACGATCTCGCCGATCTGGCTGGACTTGATGTCGGTTTCGCCCATGCTTTCCAACCGCCGCACGATGCCCGAAATCATCTGATCGATGCGTTCAGGCTCAATCGGTCGTTTCTGCATAGAAATCCGGATCGAGCGTTCCAGCTTGTCCCGGTCGAAATCTTCCCGTCGGCCATTAGACTTGATGACAACCAGATCGCGCAGCTGCACGCGCTCATAGGTGGTAAACCGGCCGCCGCAGGCCGGGCAAAACCGGCGTCGCCGGATCGCGACGTGATCTTCTGCCGGTCGGCTGTCTTTGACCTGTGTGTCGATGTTTCCGCAAAACGGGCAACGCATGGGCCCAATTCCCTTTTCAGATTTCCGCCTCTTGTTGTGGCCACTTCGAGCCACTTATCCACAAGTATAGGACACCCTCTAGGGTTTGGGTAGAGGCGATTTTCGTCCACTAGATGATGTCACCGCTTACGCCAAATGCGCGGCGATCCGACGACTATGCGGCGCAACGCGATGTTCAAAAAGGTAGACCCCCTGCCATGTGCCCAGCGCCGGCCGCCCTCCAGCCACCGGGATGCTCAGCGTC
>JAEPNQ010000098.1 GCA_017643305.1 Marinibacterium sp.
CCAGTCATTGCCACCACGCTCGTGCTTCTGGCCGTTTTTGTGCCGGTGACCTTTATGCCCGGGATAACCGGGCGGCTTTATTCGCAATTCGCGGTAACCATTTCGGTTGCGGTCGTGATCTCCTCCATCAATGCGCTGACCTTGTCGCCGGCGCTTTGCGCACTCGTGCTCAAGGCGCGTAGCGGTCCGCCGACCGGGATGCTCGCCTTGTTCGAAGGTGTGATTGGCGCGGCGCGCGGCGGGTACATTGCCATCGTACGCCGCCTGTTGCGGCTGCCGGTGATTGCACTGGCCGTGATCGCGGGACTGGCCTTCTCAGCGGGAGGGATCATGAAGGTAACGCCCGCAGGCTTCCTGCCACTGGAGGACAACGGGTATCTCTTTGTCGATGTGCAGCTGCCAGATGCCGCCGCTCTGAACCGAACCGAAGTGGTAACCGAACGCGTGAACGCCCAGCTTTCCGAACTGCCGGGCGTGGCGAGCACGGTGTTGGTCAACGGGTTTTCGCTGCTGAACGGGCTGGCCTCCAACGGTGCGATGATCATCGTGAATCTGAGGCCCTGGGACGAACGCGATGAACCAGGGATGAGCGCCTTAGGCATCCTTGAGCAGGTCTATGGCGTGGTCGGCCAAGAGGCCGCAGCCAGCATCGTTGCGTTCAACCCACCCCCAATATCGGGCCTCGGGATGAGCGCAGGCGTGGAAATGCAGGTCCAGCAAACCGCCGGCGGCAGCGCGCAGGACCTGTCCGCTGCACTGAGGTCGCTGGTCTATGCCGCCAACCAGCGGAAGGAGATCGGGCAGGCCTATACCACGTTCCGAGCCAATGTTCCGCAGGTCTTCGTCGATCTTGACCGCGAGAAGGCCAAGACACTGGATGTGGCGGTGTCGGACGTGTTCCAGACGATGCAGGCCTATCTGGGATCTTTCTATGTTAACGACTTCAACCTGTTTGGCCGGGTCTATCGTGTGATGATCCAGGCCGATGGCAGCTACCGCGACAAGGTGGAAGACATTGGTAATCTCTATGTCCGCAACCAGATCGGCGAAATGGTGCCACTGAACACATTGATCGACGTGGAAAACGTGCTGGGCCCTGTTCTGCTGACGCGGCATAACCTGTTCCGTTCGGCCACGGTGACGGCGGTTCCGGCAGAGGGGTTGTCGACCGGTGATGCCATCAGGGTAATGCAGGAAGCCGCGAAGGAGGCGCTGCCGCCCGGTTATGCCTTTGAATGGACCGGTACGGCTCAGCAGCAATTGTCATCGGCCGGCCTAGTACAGGTGATCCTCGGGCTGGCGGTGGTCTTTGGCTATCTGTTCCTGGTCGCACAGTATGAAAGCTGGTCGATGCCAGTGGCTATCCTGCTTTCGGTGATCGTGGCACTCTTCGGTGCCGTGGCGGCGGTGGCAGTCGTGGGCAGTGACATCAACCTCTATACGCAAATCGGGATGATTATGCTGATCGGTCTTGCGTCGAAAAACGCGATCCTGATCGTGGAGTTCGCCATGGAAAGGCGCGCGGCCGGGATGAGCATCCGCGAAGCGGCGGCAGAAGCGGCCAGCCAGCGGTTCCGCGCAGTGATGATGACCGCACTCAGCTTCCTGCTGGGAGTGGTGCCACTGCTGGCCGCTTCCGGCGCCGGTGCGGCCAGTCAGAAGGCTATCGGTGTGGCGGTGTTTGGCGGGATGCTGGCGGCTACGGTAATCGGCGTGGTGTTGGTGCCGGTGCTCTACGCCGCGATGCAAGGCCTGCGTGAACGGATAAAGCGCACCTGACACTTGCTGTTTTGGGGCGAGACAATTCTCGCCCCTCAGAAAGGTCCGTCTTCCAGAACCCCGTCCGCGCTCATCTGTGCGTAGAGCAGCCCTTCGCGCAACCCGCGGTCTGCAACAGACAGCCTGTCCGTTGGCCAGCAGCGCAGCAGCGCCTGCAGGATCGCCGATCCGGACATGATCAGCGCGTGCCGGTCTTCACCAATGCGCGGGTCCTGCCGCCGCCCGCTTGGGCCCAGCGCCAGATAGCCCCGTATCACCTTGTCGATCTGGTCCGACGTCATGCGCAGCCCATCCACCTTGGTCCGGTCATAGCGCTTGAGACCCAAGTGTGACGCTGCCACGGTCGTGACGGTGCCAGACGTACCGACGATCTGGAACCGTTCGTGTTCCTGATCGCTGTGATAGGGCGTAAACTCCGCCAGATTTTCTTCAAAAAACCAGCTCATCAAAGCGAAGCGGGCGGAATCATCCTCCACATCACGGAACTGGTCGCGCAACGTGGCCACACCCAGCGGAACCGAGATCCAGTCCACCACCTTGGCTGCGGGGAACGGGCTTTCGGCAGGATGAAACCCCCCATGCAGCCGCATGATCGCCTTCGGCCGGTCGCGTCCGGGCACAGAGGACACATCGATCCACACCAATTCAGTCGAGCCGCCGCCGATGTCGACCACCAACAGTTGTTCGGTCTTGGTGGACACCAGCGGCGCACAGGAAATCACCGCCAGCCTTGCTTCTTCCTCCGGCGCAATGATCTCCAGGTCCAGGCCAGTTTCCCGGCGTACCTGGCGAATGAAGTCCCGCGCATTGCGCGCCCGGCGGCAGGCCTCGGTGGCCACCAGCCGCATGCGCCGCACCTTGTTGCGATCAAGCTTCTTCTGACAGATCCGCAGCGCTTGAACGGTACGCGCCATGGACGACCGCGACAGGCGACCGGTCTGTTCCAGACCCGCGCCCAGCTGGACCGATTTCGAAAAGCTGTCGACCACGTGGAACCCACTGCCCTTTGGCTGAGCAATGAGCATGCGACAACTGTTTGTGCCCAGATCCAGCGCAGCATACAGCTCCGATGGGTCGGGCGGTTCAGGCGCAGGGCTTTCTACCGGCTTCGGGAACGCGCCCGCACCTCTGGGACGCTTGGGCGCCATCTTAACGCCCTCCGTTTTCGAGTTGAGACCAAGTTAGACCGCAAATTGGCATCCGGCAAGCGGTTCAAAAAACCTCGACTAATGGAACGGATTTTCAAAATACCGGTTGAGAAAGGCGTAGTCCTCCTCCAGAAACTGCGCGATTGCAAACCGGGTGTCCGGCTGCAGGTCATCCAGGTCGGGTCGGACGCCACTGGCATTCGCATGCGACGTCTCGACCGCAACCCCCGTGCACCTCGACAGGTCGCTGGCCAGGATCTCCATCTCGTCAGTCATGTAGACCCGATCAAAAAAGCCCAAGTCGCGCCCGGTGAACAACGCTGTTGGCAAGGCGTGATGTTTGATCGAGGACACAGCTCGCATATAGGGTTGCAGGTTTTGAAAAAAGTAATCCGGGTCAGGCGCCATCGGCAGGTCGACCCGCCCGTGTTTGAGGTTCGGGCTCCTTTTCAAATCCTGTGCTTGCAACACCCGGTTCGTATAGACTGCCAGCAACCGCCGCAGGGGATCACGGATCATGGTGAACCGGAAGGCATCTTCGTAGGGTTGCCAGCGGGACAGTCTGAAGCGGCTGGTGCGATAGCGTTTGTGCAGCCTCAGCCGTTGCGGATTGGTTGGCGCCACAAACTCCGGATCCAGCTGCGACAAAATGAGTTTGACCGACGTGCAAACTGCCTTGGGGACGGCCGCATAAGCTATACCAACGGTTTCGAGATATATCACGCTGTTCTGCCTGTTTGCCCAAACTTTTGAACGGTTTTGATGCAGTGCTAGCAAAGACGCCAAGATCAAACAAAGGGTCACCAGCCTCTCGCGCTTGTGTGTTGCATTCCCGACTCAGCACGATGCGCTGAAACTCAACTAGATGTTGAAGAAAACTGGGGCGCGCGCATGTGGCCATCTCGGAGATGCAACTGTAAGATTTCTGCTCCACAAAGTCGCTCAGGTGTCGTTACAAGTCGAAAATCGACCGACTTCGCCGCGGAACGGCCATTAGAACCAGCGCAGTTGGATTGAGGGGAGTCAGCCATGCCCGACGTCACCATTGTTTATTGGCGGGACATTCCGGCCCAGGTTATCGTGGGCAAAGGCCGCCGTGGCGCAAAACGGCAGCTCGAGGAACGGTTCGAGCAGGCCATTGACCGCGCCGCCATGAAGGTGAACGCAAAGGAAACCGATGCCTATCTGGCCGAATGGCGTAAGGCCGCCCCATACCCGGTGGATGGGGATCCGACCGACATTGCCGAAGCCGAGGCAACTCGGTTGGAAGCCGAATATGACAGCGCCCGCATCAAGGCGTTGATCGACAATGACGGCTGGGCCTGAGCCTGAACCGCCTGAGGAGTGAACTGATGGCTTTGCTTAACTTCAAGCGCCGGGACACGGCGACCGCAACGACCTCAAGCGCGGATGTCGAAGCATTTCTAGACGGCTATTCCATCGAGGTGATGCCGCGCACCGCCGAAAAGGTGGAAGATTTCCGCGACCTGCTGCCAGCGGGCACACGCGTTTACATCGCGCATATCGAAGGCACTCCGATCGAGGATATGGTCCGCACAGCCAAGCACATCGCAGGCCAAGGCTATAACGTGATGCCGCATTTCCCCGCGCGGATCATCCAGGACAGGGCAACACTGGAAAACTGGATTTCCATGTACCAAGGCGAAGCGGGCGTGGACCAGGCGCTTCTACTGGCCGGTGGGGTTGCGAACCCCATAGGCGATTTTGACAGCTCCATGCAGTTGATGGAAACCGGCGCCTTTGACCGGGCCGGGTTCAAGCGGCTGCATGTGGCGGGCCACCCCGAAGGCAACAAGGATATCGACCCGTCGGGCGGTACGAAGAATGTCGATGATGCCATTCAGTGGAAACAGAAATTCTCGGAACGGACCGATGCGGATATGGCCATAGCCACGCAGTTCGCGTTCGAAGCCGCCCCGATAATCGCATGGGCCAACGGTCTGAAGGATGCTGGCGTGACCCTGCCGATCCACATCGGGATCGCTGGGCCTGCCAAGCTGCAAACGCTGATCAAATTCGCCATCGCCTGCGGCGTAGGCCCGTCGCTGAAGGTGCTGCAGAAACGCGCCATGGACGTGACCAAGCTGCTGCTGCCCTATGAACCAACCGAGGTGATCGCGGAGCTGGCCGCACACAAGGCCGCGAACCCGGATTTCAACATCACGCAGGTGCATTTCTTCCCCCTCGGCGGAATCAAGACAAATGCGAACTGGGCAATCGAAAACGGCGGCACCTCAGGCCGCCCTGTGAACTCACACTGACATTTTTTTCCTGAAAGGCAGGATATGACACAGACCATTGTCGAGTCGAAAACCAAAACCGCGATCATCGGCTTCGACCAGCCGTTCTGCGTGATTGGCGAACGCATCAACCCCACCGGGCGCAAGAAGCTGGCCGCCGAACTGGAAGCGGGCGATTTTTCGACCGTGGAAAAGGACGCGCTGGCTCAGGTGGCCGCAGGGGCCACGGTGCTGGATGTGAACGCGGGCGTTGTTTACAACTCCAACCCCGATCCGAACCAGACCGAACCGCCGCTGATGCGCAAAATGATCGAAATGGTACAGGGGCTGGTGGACGTGCCGCTGTGCATCGACAGCTCAGTGCCCGGCGCGCTGGAGGCAGGTCTTGAGGTCTGCGAAGGCCGTCCGTTGCTGAACTCCGTCACCGGGGAAGAGGAACGGCTGGAGGAGATTTTGCCGCTGGTCAAGAAGTTCAATGTACCGGTGGTGGCAATCTCCAATGACGACACCGGCATTTCCGAAGACCCTGACGTGCGCTTTGCCGTGGCCAAGAAGATCGTGGAACGCGCCGCCGATTTCGGCATTCCAGCCCATGATGTGGTGGTCGATCCGCTGGTGATGCCGGTGGGCGCTATGGCCACCGCAGGCCTGCAGGTGCTTGCGCTGGTCCGGCGTCTGCGCGAAGAACTTGGCGTGAACACCACATGTGGGGCGTCCAACATCTCGTTTGGATTGCCGAACCGGCATGGGATCAACAACGCGTTTTTGCCGATGGCCATGGGCGCGGGCATGACCAGCGCGATCATGAACCCGGTCGCCTTGCCGGTGAAGATGTCGGAAATGGAGGCCAAACGCGCCGCTGTGGCCGAGGCCGGGATCATCCTGCCCGAGGATATGGATGACGAAAGCTTCTGCCAGCTGTTCGGGCTGGGCTCGACCAAATCGCGCCCGGGCAAGGAAATGGAGGCCATCCGCGCCGCGAATTTCCTGACCAATAATGACCCGCATGGCGGCGAATGGATCCGGTTCAACAAGCCGCCCGAAGCCGCAGGCGACGGCGGCGGTGGTCGCCGGGGCCGGTCCGGCGGACGACGCCGCCGCGCCTGAAGCGCAAATACACATAAACAAAGTCCGGCCGGGCCACCTGCCGGTCTTTTTCTTGCGCCCTGACCCGGAATTCCCCAAAGCTCCCGCATTCGCTGCACCCAAGCCAAAGGAGAGCCTCATGCCCCATGCTGCCCATCGCCCCTGGGTCCCCGCTGCCTGCGAAACCCGCGTGCAAGACATCGCGACCGCCACCGCCAATGGCATATCCGACTTGACCAATGCCCGGATCGACGCGCTGATCACGCAGAACCTGCAGATCCACGACCGCGAGTGTTTCAACCTGAACCCCGCCACCAACGTGATGAACCCGCGCGCCGAGGCCGCGCTGGCCCAGGGCTTGGGCAGCCGCCCGTCTCTGGGCTATCCAGGTGACAAATACGAAATGGGGCTGGAAGCGATCGAAGAGATTGAGGTGATCGCGGCCGAGCTTGCCTGCGAAATCTTCGACGTCAAATATGCTGAAATCCGGGTGCCGTAAGGTGCCATTGCCAACCTCTACGGTTTCATGGCTCTGACCAAACCGGGCGATACGCTCATCGCGCCGTCCACTCAGATTGGTGGACATGTGACCCACCATGCGCCGGGCTGTGCAGGGCTTTACGGACTGAATATTCTGTCCGCGCCAGTGAACGCAGACGGTTATACCATTGATCTTGACGGTTTGCGCGCCCAGGTGCGGGAGAGCAAACCGCGCCTGATCACTGTGGGCGGCAGCCTGAACCTGTTTGAACACCCCGTGGCCGACATTCGCGCAATAGCGGATGAGGTCGACGCCCATGTGTTGTTCGATGCGGCCCACCAATGCGGGATCATCGCGGGCAAGGCGTGGCAGAACCCACTGGCCGAAGGTGCGCATCTGATGACGATGAGCACCTACAAAAGCCTTGGCGGCCCGGCGGGCGGTTTGATCGTGACCAATGATGCAAAAATCGCAGAGCGGCTGGATGCGATCGCCTTTCCCGGAATGACCGCCAATTTCGACGCGGGAAAATCCGCTGCGCTAGCCATTTCCCTGCTGGACTGGCGCGACTACGGAGCGGCCTACGCCAGCGCGATGATCGACACATCCCGCGCACTGGCCGCCGCGCTGGTGGACGAAGGCCTGCCGGTGTTTGCCCATGCGCAGGGCGTGACCCAGTCCCACCAGTTTGCGGTAGAGGCGGCGGCTTTCGGTGGTGGGCAAACCGCATCGAAAACCCTCCGGCAGGCCGGGTTCCTCGCCTGTGGCATCGGCCTGCCCATGCCCGAGATAGACGGAGATCTGAACGGGCTGCGCATCGGCACGCCAGAACTGGTGCGCCGGGGTGTGACCCCTGCGGATGCGCCTCAGCTGGCCGCATTAATCGCCGCTGCCCTACGCGCCAACGACCCGTCAGATCTGGCCGCACGTACGGCCGAGCTGCGCGGCAATTTCAAGGGCTTGCACTACGTGCGCGCCTGACCCGTCCCACCGCGAAAAAACACTTCGGTCAGCGCCGCCACGAGGATCAGCGCGGCGCCGACCGCCTGGACCCACCCAAAGGGCTCGTCGAGCCAGATCGCACCGCTGGTCACACCTGTCAGTAATTCCGCCGTCAGCAGGAAAGATAGCGTCGCCGGGGCCAGACGCTGCGCGCTCCACATTGTCAGAAAAAGAACGGGGATGGCGTAGGCCGCCCCTACCGCCAGCGCCGGGCCAATTGCAGGGATCATTTGAGCCCAGGGAACTGGCGCGGGATCGACCAGCACGAACATCAGGCTCATCAGGCAGGTAAAGCCCAACGACACCGCCGTCAGCCCGCGCACATCCGTGCGGCCCGATACAAAGATTAAAGCTGCCGCCGCAGACCAGCTCATCCCGGACAGAATCGCAATTATGTCCCCGCTGCGAAAGCCGGCGTCAAACCCGCCCCCGCCTCCTAGCAGCAACATCGCCCCGCCCAAGGCCGCGATCAGCGCCACGGTCGATGTCCAGTGCCAGGGCAGCCCCAAAAAGACACGTTCGATGATCTTGCTCCACACCGGGGCGAGGTAGAACAGCAGGATCGCACGCACCACATCGGTGTAATTCAGCGCTGCGGAATATGTGGTAAAGGCCACACCCACCAGCGCTGCGCCGATCCATGCCCGTCGCGGCAGCCGCAAACAGTCCGGCCGCAGCAAAACCAGAACCAGCCCGCCCAGCATGCCACCCGCTGTTAACACCAACCCGCCCTGTGCACCGTCCAGCCCCTGGGTCTGCAGCCAGCGCACAGGCACCCACCACAAGCCCCAAAGCGCGGCGGCGACAAAAGCCAGAATCACAGGTGCGGCGGGACCGGTTCGGATCATACCCCTGCCTGCCCAAATCCGCCTGACTACACAAGATCTATCGCGCTTGCCCCGGCCGCACTTTCCCGACACTGTATCTATTGAAACGCAGGGGGGTGATATGGCCGATATCTGGACACACACCGCGACCGACATGGTTGCCGGGCTGAAACGTGGTGACTATTCCGCGATGGAACTGACACGGGCGCATCTGGATCGCATCGCGCAGGTGAACCCCAGCATAAACGCCGTGGTGCAGGACTGTACGGATGAAGCGCTCTCGCAGGCCAGCGCGGTGGATGAAGAGCTGGCCGCCGGGCGCGATCCCGGTCCGATGGCGGGCGTGCCGGTGACCATCAAGGTCAATGTCGATCAGGCAGGCCACGCCACGACCAACGGTCTGACCCTGCAGAAAGATATGATCGCAGAAACCGACAGCCCCGTGGTCGGCAAGCTGCGTGCCGCCGGCGCGGTGATTGTCGGACGCACCAACACACCGGCCTTTTCGCTGCGCTGGTTCACTGACAATGACCTGCACGGTCAAACACTGAACCCGCGCAACCCCGCGCTGACGCCCGGCGGCTCTTCCGGCGGGGCAAGTGCGGCGGTGGCCGCGGGGCTCTGCGCCGTGGGCCACGGCACCGACATTGCAGGGTCCATCCGCTACCCGGCCTATGCCTGCGGGCTGCACGGCCTGCGCCCGTCGCTGGGCCGGGTGCCCGCGCGGAACGGATCTGCCGCCGACCGGTTCATCGGCGCTCAACTGATGGCGGTTTCCGGCCCGCTGGCACGCAGCATGGATGACATAGAGCTTGCGCTGCGGGTCATGTCCGGACCCGACCCCGAAGACCCCTGGGCGCTGCCCGTCGCCCATGACCTCGCCCCTTATGAAAAACGCGCCACCCTTGCGCTGGCCCCCGATGGCATGCCCGTCGCGCCAGAGGTGCAGGCGGCGCTGCACACCGCCGCCGCGGCCCTGCGTGCCGATGGCTGGATGGTGGAGGACGGCGAACCACCCTCGATGCGCGCCGCCGCGGCGCTGAATGCAAGGCTGTGGATGGCGGAAAACTATATGGCCGCCCGAGACGCGTTGGAGAACGAAGGCAATGCCGCCGCGCAGTTTGTCACCGAACAGATGACGAGGGACATGGATGCCCCCGACCTGCCCAACCTGATGACCGCCCTGCGCGACCGGGTCACCCAGATGCGCGACTGGGCGCGGTTCTTTGCACGCACGCCCGTGCTGCTCTGCCCGTCCTCGGGCATGTTGCCCTTCCCGCAGCTTGAAGACACCCGCAGCGCAGAGGCCTTTGCGGCCGTTTACGAAGCACAGCTGCCTCAGCGCGCAGCCCCTGCCCTGGCGCTGCCGGGCCTTTCGGTGGCCACCGGCATGGCCGGGGACGCACCAGTGGGTGTCCAACTGCTTGCCGGGTGTTATCGGGAGGACATATTGCTGGCGGCAGGCCGCGCGATTGAGGCCGCTGTGGGCAAACCCACAGTGGTTTCCCAACCGCCCGCTTGACCCGGGCCAGCCCGCCCGTCATATCCACGGATCGAACCCACCCAACAAGGTTGCCACCAATGCCCGAAATCACACCCGCCCTGCTGGACGAAATCCGTGCCCGTTTTGCGCATGTGGACGCATGCCCGTTTCAGGGCCCGCGCGTGTTTTTCGAAAATGCCGGTGGGGCGCTGACACTGAATTCGGTGGTGGACACGTCATCCAAATTCGCCGCCATCCCAGACAACCAAGGCCGCGACAACCCCGCCGCCCATGCGCTGGTGGCGGTGATCGACAAAGCCAAGGCGGATATGGCGAAATTCATGAACGCCTCCTCAGGGCAATTCTTTTGTGGGGAAAGCGGGACGGAGCTGCTGTTCCGGATGATCCGCACGGCTTGCGTGAACGCGCCGAAGGGCAGCAAGGTCATTGGGTCCTCCATCGAACACCCCGCCTCCCGCTCCGCCGCGCGCCGATGGGCGGAAATTGCCGGGCTCGACTACGTCAATGTGCAGCATGACGATGCCAACGGCACGGTGGACGTGGCCGCTTATGAGGCACTGCTGACCCCGGACGTGGCGGTCGCGACGATCCTGCATACGTCGCCCGTGACGGGTATGGGCGTGGATGTAGAAGGCATCGCCGCCGCAATCCGTCGGGTGGCCCCTGAGGCGGTCATCATCGTTGACGGCATCCAGCACGCCGCCCATGGCAGGATAGATATCGCCAGTTACGGCATCGATGGTTACGCGATCTCTCCATACAAGGTGTTTTCGCGCCACGGCTTTGGGATCGGCTGGATCTCCGACCGGTTCAGCACCATGCCGCATGACCAGCTCATCGGAGCGGCAGATACGGTGTGGGAGTTTGGCACGCGCGACACCGGGGCTTACGCGACAATGTCGGACGTTGTGGATTACTTCGATTGGCTTGGCGGCGAGGTGTCAGACGCCACCGACCGGCGCGCCCGCATCGTGGCAGCAGGGGCTGCGATTCACGCCCATGAAAAACGTCTGACCGATGCGATGATCCACGGCACCGGGAACCTCAAAGGACTGAAAGACATGGACCGTGTCACCCTCATCGGCGGTGTTGAGAACCCCGCGCGGGAAGGACTGGTGTCCATCGTGGTGGACGGTGTACCCTCCCCCGACGTGGTGACCTATCTGAATGACCGAGGGATCCGAACCCACACGCGCAAGGCAGATCACTATTCGGGCAATGTGCTCGACCCATTGGGTTATGCGGATGCAATACGCGTGTCGCTTTGTCACTACAATTCCGAACATGAAGTCGCGCATTTCCTGGCAGCACTGGACGACATGCCGTGAAGCGGGACCAAAAGTTGTTGAAAAACTTTTGCCAAAACTCTTTCAAAGAGTGGTCTCCCCGCGGGGCAGCGATTTCTTTGCAAAAAAACCGACCCGGAATTTTTAAAAATTCCGGACGCATGCCGGAAGGGAAAGGGTAAGATGGCCAAGAAATCCTCCGGTCGCGGGCAGCGGGATCTGACCGTCAAGGTCAAGACCGCCCGCGGGCGCAAGCTGAGTTCCACCCGCTGGCTGCAACGCCAGTTGAACGACCCGTATGTGAAACGTGCGCAGGCCGAAGGCTATCGTGGGCGCGCGGCGTTCAAAATTCTGGAACTCGACGACAAATACCGCTTTCTCACCCCTGGCGCACGGGTGGTCGACTTGGGCTGCGCCCCGGGCGGCTGGCTGCAAGTGGCCGTTCCGCGCATCAACGCGCTGGGAGAGAAAAAAGGCAAGGCCATAGGTCGGATCATCGGCATTGACCTGCAGGAAGTAGACCCGGTGCCTGGCGCGGAAATCCACCAGCTCGACTTCATGGATGAGGGCGCCGACGACCAGGTCAAAGCGTGGCTGGGAGGCGAGGCCGACGTGGTCCTGTCCGACATGGCTGCCGCGTCCTCCGGTCACAAGCAGACAGATCATTTGCGCATCATATCGTTGTGCGAAGCGGCGGCTTACCTGGCTTTCGATGTGCTGGCTGAGGGCGGAACATTTGTGGCCAAGGTGCTGGCCGGTGGCACAGAAGGCGAATTGCAGAAGCTTTTGAAACAGAAATTCACCAAGGTTGCCAACGTGAAACCGCCTGCATCACGCGCGGACAGCTCGGAAAAATTCGTAGTGGCGATGGGGTTCCGAGGTTGAAACAGCCGACGGGATCGGCAGGTGATCCTGGCTCCGCCAGGACTTGTCCGCCAAGTCCAACACAAAGGCTTCGGCCTGGCCACTGACCCGGGTCATCCGTTCGACGGCCAGTTGCCGTTCTGCCGCCGCGCCCGTTTCGGCATGACGCAAGTATTCGAACAGCCGCGCACGCGCAGCTGAGGTATGGGGAGCGGGCATTGGGTCACCTCAGACTGGTCAGATCAACGCTACTTGTGACCGTTAAAGATGAACGCATAGTTTGCGCAGAACGTGGCACTGCCGCGTCTTTTCAGCGAATTTTAAGGTCTATTCCCCGCCCATCTGGCCGCGCAGTTGAACCAGCGCGAGATCATCCGGCACCTTGTCCAATGCCTCACGCAGAACGGCGCGCGCAGCATCCAGCCCGCGCGTGGCATGCACCATCCGCACCAGAATCGACCAGGCCTCGGCCCGTTGTGGATCCAGCCGCACGGTTTCACGAAACGCGGCTTCGGCAGCGGGGTAGTTGTGCGTGGTCAACGCCATGCCACCCATGACCAAGTGCGTTTCCGGGAAATCCAGCTTGTTGCTGATCGAGCGCCGCCAGTCCCCCATCGCTTCGCGCAGAAGCGCCATCTGGCTGCGGCTCAAACCGTTTGGATCAACCGAAAGCATCTGCCGGGCAGCGGCGATCCGAACCGATCGAACCGGGTCCGCCAGCAGTGGCGTCAGCAACGTGGCACGCTCTGCGTCAGCAACCAGCGCGGCAGCTTCGGCGCGGATGATCGGGTCGGGATCAGCCATCAGCGGCCGCAGGGCCTCCGCCGCCACAGGCTGCCCCAACCCCTGCATCAGGTAGAGCGCCGTGGCGCGAGCGATGCCGGGCTGTGCGGTATCCGACGCCAGACCTGACAGCGCGGCCGCCGCACCAATTGGGTCGGCACGCCCCAGCGCCAGAACCTGCCCAAAATGTCGCCCCTGGTGACGGCTGTCCAGGAAGCGCTTGGCAATTTCTTCCGCAGCCCAGCCCTGGGTCTGATCAACATGACAATCAGTGCAGGTGTCCGGGCTGCCCATTTCCGCCCCCAGATCGGGCCGGGGCACGCGGAAGCTGTGGTCGCGCCGGCCATCCACCTGCATGTAGGTGCGTTCCGCCATATGGCAGCTTTTGCACTGCGCGCCGTCAGATCCTTCTGAGTGGAAGTGATGTTCGGGCGTGTCGTAGTCCTGCAAGGCCAATGTTGGGAAATTCGGGTTGCCTGCCGGGGAATGACATTGCGTACAGACCGCGTTGCACTCGGCCACCAGCGTCGCGCTGTGCGCCTCATGACAGTTCGTGCAACTCACTCCCTGCGCATACATCTTCGACTGCAGGAAAGAGCCGTAAACATAGACCTCATCCAATATCTGCCCATCCGCGTGGTAGAGTCCGGGGCGCAGCAGTGCCAGTCGATAGGCATCGTGGAATGGGGTGCCGGGCACCGGGTTGCCATCGGTCAGATTTTCGCGCCGGGCGTGACAACCCGCGCATTGCTGGATCGCAGCCTCGGTGCTGCCGGTCACATAATCCATCGAAAACCCACCCGCCTCCGGCATCGGTTGGGACGGGTCAGCGGCCCAGTCCACATGGGTCTGGCCCGGGCCATGACAGGCTTCGCACCCCACACCCGATTCAGCAGATCGGGAGTTGTAGCGGCGCTGTTGCGGGCTGTAGGCACGGCGGTAATCGGTGGCGTGACACTCGGCGCAGCGGGCATTCCAGGTCTTGTAGGGGCCGGTCCAGTGCAACCCATCGTCGGGCGCGATTGCGTCGCCCGGGTAAAGATGCACCCATTCTTCGCCCTCGACATCCCACATCACATCACATCACATCACATCACATCACATCACATCACATCACATCAAAGCTCTGCAATCGGCCCGTTTCGGTTTCCAGAGCATATTGCTGCAGCGGGGCGATGCCGATGACCGAATGCACCGGATATGTGCGGGTGGTGCCATCCGCTTCGGTCACGTCGATGGTGAACCCGCCATCGTTGCGTGCGAAGCGCACGGTCATGCCTTCGCCTTCGTAGCTGGC
>JAEPNQ010000060.1 GCA_017643305.1 Marinibacterium sp.
AGACAAATGATGCAAGTGCACTGGCGAGCTGGGCATTAGACTGGAATGGTTTGATTGACATTAAAGTCACCGCAATCATGGATGACGAGACCATCAGCGGCATTTTGGGGCCACGTGCCGAAGCAGGTGAATTCAAATAAGGTTTTGCACCATACGTTTCTCTGAGTTGATGCTCGGACGCTACTCTGATAAAAAACCCGGCAAGACCTCTCAGTGGCCACGCTGAGGGGTCTTTTGCAGTGTAAGTGGCGCAGATTGATTGGGCCGGTTTGAACGTTAGTGCATGGCGATCCTTTCGTGCAATGGGATGATGGGTTGGTGAGGCACTTTGAAGTTCATGAAGAAGCCTCAAACATTCAGAAACAGCTAAAACAATAGGTGTGAGATCAGGGCCTAACCGACAGCTTCACTGGAATGAGCATTGATGCGCCCCTTGACGGATTTGCACATGGTTGGGAAGACTGATGACGCCTCGCTCCCATGGATTAGCTCCCCAAAAGTGGAGCAGCAACTTGACCTCAGTCACACCCACCCCTCCTCATCCGCCAGCTGCCGGACAGCATGTGCTTCCTGCTCCAGTGCGTTGGCGATCAGCCTCAAGGATGTAAGGTAGGCAGCGGTCTGGGCCTCGGTGTTGCCCTGCGCATGCCGATCAAGGATCTTCTCGACTGCCCTCTCGACCTGGCGGTTTATGCGGACTTCGCGTGTTTTCATGGTGATGGCTCCGGTCTGTGATGGATTAAGGTTGCGGGGTGCAGGGGTGGAGAATTCTCCACCCGTCACGGCCAATGGTGTGGGCAAGGTGGAGAATTCTCCCGCTGGCTTGGGACGATGCAAAACGGGGTGGGGAATTTCCCACCCCGTTTTTGTGTGATTGGTTCGGTCCAGAGGGGCAGGCGCAAGGGGCAGAGTGGCAGATCCGCCACTCGGCACAGCAACGCAAACGGGGTGGCAAATTCGCCCGCCCGCTTGGGCGTCCAGTGGGGGTGCGCTGGGTGCTCGTTCTAGTCTTGTCCCGACCTTGGCCCACTCTACCCAAACTAAGGGTTTGGGGCAGTGGGCCAAACAAAGGTTTGGAAGCAAAACCAAAGATTTTGGCCCAAAAGTGAGCCAAAATAATTAATTGATTTGGCTGTATAAAACGACATCTTGGCCCGCTTTGGCCCGCTTTGGCCCGCTATTTGGCCCGCCGGGCCAAGTTGGCCCAGAGTTTGGCCCAGAGGGGGTGCCTTGGGCCAAGATCTGGGCCAACCAATGGCCTCTATTCGTGGCAATCTTTGCCAGCCTGTTTCAGCACCTCAAGGCCCTCTGTCGTGACCGCCAGCTTGCGGCCCACCTTGTGAATCCACTTGTTATCCTTGAGCGTCTTGATCACACGGTCGACGCGGGTCTTCGGTACCCCCGCTGGCCGTCAGCAAACACCTCCTCGGCCATCTCGCGGGTGGTCATGCCGTCCAAGATCAGCTTGAGCACTTGGTTCTCGACCTTCTCAGCTGCCTCGGTGGCCTTGCCTATCTCACTGTCGAGCATGGCCCGCGCTATGACGGTCGGCATCTGACGGCCTTTGCTGTCCAGCAATGTGTCGGATCTGTATTCACTCAGCTGCACATGCCAAGGCTTCCACTGAGCGCCACGGAATTTACCCTGCCAGTGGATCTTGAGCACGTCGTCGCTCTTCCATGCGCTGAGGTTGCCATCCACGGCATTAAGCAGCGACGACCCCCCCTTGGGCGTCAGAGCGTCCTTGCCAGCGCCCTTGGTGGGGTGGGAAGGCACAACCACTGTGGGCCGCCCCGGTAGCTCTGTGAGGGGCCTCAGAACGTCAGTTGCGAACGCCTGCTGCTGCGCGTTGTCGTTCTCGTTGTCGCCATCGAAGTAGGCCGCCAGCGTATCCACGCAGACCAGCGTCAGCGGGTTTTCGCGGAAATACTCACGCAGGTTTGGCAGAGAGCCTTTCAGGTCGTGCACGCCCTCCATGAACGTGACGGGCAGATCCTCTGGATCAACACCGTTGTGCTCGCACAGCGCAATCCACCGCTCGCGTATGTCGTCGTGGTTCTCACCGGCCAGGAACAGCACAGAGCCGGTCTTGCACTCGTTGCTGCCCATCCAGCCCAGACTTGCGACGGCATATGCCAGAGCCAGCGTTACCGCGCTCTTGCCGTGGCCTGTGGGCGCTGTGAGGGTGTAGAGCCAGCCGCAGCGCAGTGACCCGTCCACAAGGTAGTCAGCGGGCTGTCTGGCCGCGCAGAACGTCCCGCTGGACCGCAGGGGCAATCCGCCCTGTTGAGGAGCAATCTCAGAGGCTTGGTCCTGAGGGCCGGCCATGGACGTAAGCAGCCTTGAAACATCAGTAGCCCGGTTGCTGTACTTGCGCGCAATGGCGGACAGGTCTGCGCCGTTCTGGCGGGCCAGTGCTGCTGCGGTCGCCCACTTCACGCCGTGCTTCTTGAAGCTAGCCCACTTCCGAGCCACTTCGCCGGGCTTGTACTTAGCACCCTGAGCGCTCCACTCGTCGGCTAGGGTCAGACCCTCCTGAGAGCCGCCAAATCTGCTGTGGACGGCCATGAGCACGTTCAGCCAGTCGTTATAGCCGCAGTCCGGATTGATGTAGCTCAGGATCTCTTTGGCCTCCATACGTGACAGCCCCTCTGAGGTGTCCAGATCCCACTGCGCTGGCTGGGCCATGGCTGCTGAGGCGCGCTCTGCCAGTGGCGAAGTCTTTTCTTCCGGACCGAATTCTTGGGCAACCCAGGCCAGAAACTCTGCCACCTCCATCGTGGAAACGTAGGGCAAGTCTTCTGCGCGACCTAAGAAGTTGTCAGCAGGATCGAGACCGTGCCAACGGTAGGGCTGCTGGGTGTCAGGGTGGATTCCGTAGGCTACAAATTGCTGGCCAGTAGCGAGCACCTCAATCTGCTCAATCTTAGGCGTGCCCCTCAGGTCCACCGGTGCATTACCCGTCGGCCTAACCGCTTGGCTTGTCTTCGTAGCACCAGCGTCGGTTCGAAATGGAGTACCTGTCTTTGGCGCTTCACCCGTACGCCGCATAGAACCGCCCAGTCCGCGTTTGCCAAACCTTGCTTGCCACTCTGAAACGATCGCTGACACAACGTCAGGGCAGTAGATGTCAATATCTAGAAATGACAGCTGGTTATGCCCGCACAAAAGGCCAATATTTGACGGCTCTGAAAAGTCATCTGGAGAGAAGGCGCGGGCCTGCCATTTGGGAATGCACGGCCCCTTCTGCCCGTGTGGAATTGGGATGGGCTGATAGCCGTTCTTAATCAGACGCTCCGCCATCTCAGGTGCGGTCTTTTGGATCTGGTTCTGCATGTGTGCCTCAAGGCATTGCCCAAGGCGCGCGCGACGTAGTATCAAGTCGGTACAACCCTGATTACCAACTAATCCCCGTCCGCGCGGCCAAAATCGCGGGCGGGGTTTTTTAATCTGAGGTACGAGCTTCGTCGGCTGCGTTCAGACCAGCGACGTCCCACCGGCTCATGCGGTGCGAAAACCGGACCGGGGTTGGGATCTGCCCACGGTCGACCATGCGGTACACGGTGACCCTGCCGCATCCATAACGCTCCGCGACTTGGTCAGCGTTCAACCACCGCTGCTGAGATTGTGTGTCAGGCATTGGAGTTCTCCAGTTTGCTTCTGACACGTGAATGAATACAAAACCGCGCGGTCCGTCCAAGGACAAACGCTTTCCCTATCTGTCCGTGCGTTCCCGCTTAACGACTTTTCGGACCGCATCTTCAGTAATTTCGTAGATCGCAGCGATGCGCTCAAAACTTTCTTTTTGGGTAAGATTCCAGTCGGCGTGTATCTTCGCCAAAGCAGCAATCTCGCGGTCCCTTACAACGCGGTAATGCTTTGACGCCCGTCCTTCTTTTCTCCTACGTATGCAAGGCGCAAGAGGCGTGCGATTTCTGCGCCCATCTCTGTTGCACCGGGCCAGTCAGCTCGTTCAGCGGCTTCTGCCAATAGATTTACGTCACCATAATGCTGTCTGCCGTCGATAGTGGATTGATACGATTTCCACAGATGTCGCTGGAGTAGCTTGCTTCGGCTCATACCCGCACCCCCGTGACAAATTCATACAGCCGTGACGCCAATGCGGCACGCTCTGCGCTTGTATCCTCGCGCCGATAGGCAGCGTTCCAGCCAACCAGGCTGTGGTCGCAAAAGGCGTCTGCGATGTGATCTGGCACGGGTGGGTTTGCTTTCCGACACCACCCCTTGATCGCATTACGGAACCCGTGGGCTGTAAGATCGGGGTCAAAACGTTTCAGCGTTTGCAAGATCGCTTGGGAGGATATTGGCCCGGTCGTAGTGGGGCTTTCAAACATGTATCTTTGCGTGGGATCTTGGCGCAGCGCCAGCAAGCCATCCAGCAATGGCTTTGGCAGACGTAATGCGTATTCCCTGCCAGACTTCATTCGCCCCTTTGTGGTGCGGTCTGTGCGGGCTGGCACGGTCCAGACACCGCTTTCATAATCGATATGCAACCATTCAGCGTGGATGATCACACCGATCCGGTGTCCTGTCGTCATGGCCGTCAGGATTGCCAGTTTTGCCGTATCGCTTGCGTCTGTTGTTACCAGCCATTGCCAAAGCTCGGGCATACGCTCCGGTGGAAGTGTGCCGTGGTGCCTAACTTCACGTTTAGCCGCCACGTCTGAGAATGCGGATTTTCTTGGCGTGGGGTCGGCCTCAATCAGTTCTTTGTTTGCGGCCCGCTCAAACACCGCGTGGATGTAGCCCAAAGCATGACTAGCGGTAACCGGCTTATCGCGAAACAAAGGCTCCAGCAGGTTAAAGATTTCCCTCCGCCGGATCTCCGTTATTGGCCGATCTCCCAGCACTGGCTTGATATGCTGCAGATGGATTGACTCAGGGCGGCGTCGGCTTGGGCCTTCTTGCAGATTGTCTTTTCGTGCCGCAAACCACTCAGTCCAGATCTCATGATAGGTTGGCGCGTTTGTCGCCCCCGTATCTGCCAAACCGGCCAACACCTCGCCCCGGATAACGGCTTCAAGCTCTGGCGCGGTCTTGGCATTTGCAAACCCACGGCGCAGCGAATCAACACCAAAGCCATCACGCGCCAGCCGCTTGGCAACGGTGGACAACTCCCTTGCGGTTGCGAGCGATACGTCTGGATAGTCACCCATCTTGATCCACGTCTTGGCGCGGAAGTAGAAGGCCTTGGCCCCCGTCTTCCAGCCGCGCACGTAGAGGCCGGAACGCCCGCCAGTGCCGATTGCCTCGCCATCTTTGGTGGGCTTCCATTTGCGGATTGCCAGGTCGGTTGTCAGGGTCATGCGGCTACCTGTCATAGATACACTTTAGATACTAAAGTGACCTGAGATTTAAAGAAACAGTAAGCAACACATGAGTATCAAAATAAACAAATACTGCATATTTACAGTGGATTAAGACTCATTTAAGCCTGATGCAAAAGGTGGGTTAAACTCTGTCACCTCGAGCACAATGCGACCTGCAACTTCCCGGCGGTCAAGGATGCGCATGGCGTCTGCGGCTTGATTTAGCGGCAAGACCCGGTCGACCCTCGGATGCAGTTTGCCATTGGCGATCCATTGGAAAATCTCGGCCCCGGCGCGGGCGGCATCTACGGGGCACTGATCCAGCCAGGCGCCGGAAAACACGCCGACGACCGAATAGCTTTTCAACAGCGGTAGGTTCATGGTCAGCGCGGGGATGTCGCCGCCGACAAAGCCGACCGGAGCCAGGCGACCGCCCCAGGCCATCACGCGCGCCAGGGTTTGAAACGTTGCGCCACCGATCATGTCGATGCACACGTCCAACCCCCGGCCGTTGGTCAGCGCCCGGATGTCTTCCTTCAACGTGGCGGAATTGTAATCCACCACCTCGGATGCGCCCATCGAGCGGGCAAGTTCACCCTTTGCCGGGTCGCCTACCGCCGCGATCACTTTCGCGCCCAGCATCTGGCCCAGATCCAGCACAGCCATGCCAACCCCGCCTGTGGCCCCGGTGACCAGCAACGTTTCGCCCGACCGCAAGGCACAGCGATCCACCAACGCGGCATAGGCGGCGAGGTAGTTGTGCAGAACCGAAGCCGCCACGTGATCATCCACGCCGCCTGGCACATGGGCGCAGCGCCAATGTTTGGCGACCAGTTTCTCAGCATATCCACCATACCAGACCTGTGCCGCCACGCGATCGCCCGGCGCGTAATCTTGTACCTTATCTCCCACGGCCAGTACCGTGCCGGCGGCTTCGGTGCCCGGTACGTAGGGCAACTCGGGCCGCATCTGGTAGCCGCCTTCGCACATCAGCTTGTCCATGTAGCTAACCGAGGCCGCGTTCACCGCAATCAGAACTTCGTCTGCGGCGGGTACAGGGTCGGGTGCATTGCCCGGTATCAAGGCGTCGATCCCATTGAAATCTGTGCACAGCACTGCGCGCATGATGCTGTTTCCTTTTGCTGACGGACGGCTTTTGCCGCTTTAATGGGCATTCCTACCCCGCTTATGGCGGATCGGACAGTGGTGCACCAGCGGGCATTGGGGAGGGTTTGTCGCAAGCTGCAACTTGGCCCTTCTCAAGCGTGAGATTGCATGTTTAACTCCGCCATAGGGAAAGACTTTGATTACCGGGAGGAATTCATGACACAGGTCTCAATGACCGTGAACGGTCAGGCCGCGTCGGGTGATGTTGAAGGGCGCACGCTGCTCTCCACGTTTCTGCGCGAAACCCTTGGCCTTACTGGCGCCCACGTAGGGTGCGACACCAGCCAGTGCGGCGCCTGCGTGGTGCATGTGGATGGCAAAGCAGTGAAATCCTGCACCATGCTGGCGCAGGAAGCAGCGGGCGCAACGGTCGACACGATCGAAGGCCAGGCCAATGCAGACGGGTCGCTGAACGTGATCCAGCAGGCATTCCAGGACCATCACGGCCTTCAATGCGGGTTCTGCACGCCAGGCATGGTCATGTCGGCGGCAGCATTGCTGAAAGAAAACCCTAAGCCGACCGAGGCTGAGGTGCGCCATTATCTGGAAGGCAATCTTTGCCGCTGCACCGGGTATCACAATATCGTCAAGGCGATCATGGCCGCATCGGGCCAGGACGCGGAAGCGATTGCCGCAGAATAAGCCGGTTCACGTGGTGGCGAGCACCACACGAACCAAGGCAACGGCGTCCGAGTGGCGCCAACCAATGGAGGATATCAGATGCCAAAAGATCATGGCATAGGCGCAGCCCCAAAGCGCCGCGAAGACCTTCGGTTCCTGACCGGAACCGGCAACTATACCGACGACATCAACCTTGCTGGACAGGCGTATGTCTATTTTCTGCGCGCGGACGTGGCCCATGCCAAGATTAACGGCATGAACATGGACGCGGCGGCTGCCATGCCGGGCGTCGTGCGCATCTTTACCGGCGCGGATTTCGAAGGCGTGGGCGGTCTGCCCTGCGGCTGGCAGATCCATTCCAAGGATGGCAGCCCGATGCACGAACCACCGCACCCGGTGATCGCGCAGGGCAAGATCCGCTATGTCGGTGAAATCGTCGCTGCCATCGTGGCGGACTCGCTGGAACAAGCCCGCGATGCGGCTGAGGCGATTGAACTGGACCTCGAAGAACTGCCCGCGGTGGTCGACATGAAGGCCGCTTTGGCCGATGGCTCGGCGCTGGTGCACGACGAGGTGCCAAACAACCGCGTCTATGACTGGGGCTTTGTCGAGGAAAACGCTGCCGCCACGGATGAGGCGATCAAGAACGCAGCGCATGTGACCACGCTGGAACTGGTCAACAACCGTCTGGTGGCCAATCCGATGGAACCGCGCGTGGCGATCGGCGATTACACCCGTCACAACGACGAATCGACGCTCTACACCACTTCGCAAAACCCACACGTGATCCGCCTGCTGATGGGCGCCTTCGTGCTGGGTATCCCGGAGCACAAGCTGCGGGTGATCGCACCGGACGTGGGCGGTGGCTTTGGCACCAAGATCTTCCACTACGCGGAAGAAGCGTTTGTCACGTTTGCCTCCAAACAGATCAATCGCGCGATCAAGTGGACCTCGTCGCGGTCCGAGGCGTTCATCTCGGATGCGCAGGGCCGTGACCACGTGACCAAGATCGAACTGGCACTGGATGCGGACAACAACTTTACCGCTGTCCGGACCCACACGCTGGCCAATATGGGGGCGTATCTGTCGACCTTCTCGACATCGGTGCCGACCTATTTGCATGGCACGCTGATGGCGGGGAACTACAAAACGCCGCTGGTCTACATCAACGTCGAAGCAGTGTTCACCAACACAGTTCCGGTGGATGCCTATCGCGGTGCCGGCCGTCCCGAAGCGACGTATCAGCTGGAACGTGTCATCGACAAGGCAGCACGTGAGCTGGGCGTCGATCCCATTGAGTTGCGGCGGCAGAACTTCATCACGGAGTTCCCCTATGCCACCCCGGTCGCCTTGGAATATGACACCGGCGACTATGACGCGACCATGACCAAGCTTGAAGAGATTGCCGATCTCAGCGGCTTTGCAGCGCGCCGCGCAGAAAGCGAAAAGAACGGCAAACTGCGCGGGCTGGGCGTGAACTGCTATATCGAGGCGTGCGGGATCGCACCGTCAAATGTGGCAGGAGCGCTGGGCGCACGGGCTGGCCTGTACGAAAGCGCAACCGTGCGGGTGAACGCCACCGGTGGTGTTGTGGTCATGACCGGGGCGCACAGCCACGGGCAGGGTCATGAAACGTCCTTCCCGCAGGTGATCTCCGAAATGATCGGCATTGATGAGAGTCAGGTCGAGATCGTGCATGGCGATACTGGACGCGGCGCAATGGGCATGGGCACGTATGGCTCACGTTCCATCGCCGTGGGCGGGGCCGCGATGGTTCGGGCGACCGAAAAGATTATCAACAAGGCCAAGAAGATCGCTGCGCATCTGCTGGAAGCGTCCGATTCGGATATCGAGTTGAAAGACGGCACCTTCTCTGTGGCCGGCACCGACAAGTCGATTGCCTGGGGCGATGTCTGCCTGACAGCTTACGTGCCGCATAACTACCCGCTCGAAGACCTGGAGCCGGGGCTGGAAGAAACTGCGTTTTACGACCCGGCGAACTTCACCTTCCCGTCCGGGGCCTATGCCTGCGAGGTCGAGGTTGACCCTGATACCGGCGAAGTCAGCGTGCAGCGTTTTGCGGCGGCGGATGACTTCGGCAACATCATCAACCCGATGATCGTGGATGGTCAGGTGCATGGCGGGATCGCGCAAGGGATCGGCCAGGCGCTGCGGGAAAACACCGTCTATGACGAAAACGGCCAGCTGCTGAGCGCATCCTATATGGATTACGCAATGCCGCGTGCCGATGATGTTCCGTTCTATGAGGTCGACCATTCCTGCCAGACGCCGTGCACGCACAACCCGCTGGGTGTGAAAGGTTGCGGTGAGGCCGGTGCAATCGGGTCACCGCCAGCGGTGGTGAACGCGGTGATCGACGCGCTGCAGTCGGGCGGGCACGATGTGACCCATATTGACATGCCGGTGTCGCCGTCGCGCGTCTGGGCCGCGATGAACGGGTAATGGAAACGGGTGGACCGGGGGCCAGCCCCCGGGCCCCCGAGGACTTTGGAAACAGAAGAAGAGCAGGGGCGCGTGCCCTGGATCTTCGAGGAGACGAAAATGTATAACTTCGAGTTCGAGAAACCGACCACGGTTGCCGACGCGGTTGCGGCGCTGGGTGGCGACGACGCGCAGGCGCTGGGTGGCGGTCAGACGCTGATCCCGACGCTGAAGCAGCGGCTGAACCAGCCCGGTAAACTGGTCAGCCTGACCGGTATTTCCGAGATGAATGGTGTGAGCGTCGATGGTGGCGTGGTCACCGTAGGCGCGGCGACCTGCCACGCGGATGTGGAGGCTGGAGCCGGGGCCTATCCCGCTCTGGCAGCTCTGGCGGGCCAAATCGGTGACCCTGCCGTGCGCAACCGCGGCACCGTGGGCGGGTCGCTGGCAAACAACGATCCGGCGGCGTGTTATCCCTCGGCCGCGCTGGGTTCCGGCGCGACCATCGTAACCAACACGCGCGAAATTGCGGCGGATGACTATTTTCAGGGCATGTTCAGCACGGCGCTTGAAGAAGGTGAGATCATCACCGCCGTCAAATTCCCAATCCCGGATTGTGCAAGCTACCAGAAGTTCCTGCAGCCCGCGTCGCGCTTTGCCCTGACCGGCGTGTTTGTGGCCAAGTACGGCGACAACGTGCGGGTTGCGGTGACCGGTGCGTCTGAAGAAGGCGTGTTCCGCTGGGCCGAGGCCGAAGCGGCTCTGTCAGCCAATTTTGCACCCGAAGCCATCGACGGATTGAGCGTCAGTGCGGATGGCATGGTTGGTGACATCCATGGCACCCCGGCCTATCGCGCGCATCTTGTTGGCGTGATGACCAAAAGGGCAGTGGCCGCGGCCCACTGAGCCGCATCATAACGCCAGAATGCAGGGCCCGACCGGTTTGAACATCGATCGGGCCTTTGTTTTGTGGATTGACTGACATCAAGCAGGCCTTCCATCATCAGACTTGCCGCCCAGACACGTTCCAGATCTGCAGGCTCAACCAGTTTTGGACCGCCCGTGCAATGGCTCCGCCCGTGGCATCGGCTCGATCCCGTACCAGACGGTCGGCCTTGACAATATCCAACGGGTAAGTGGCAGCCACCAGGATCTGTATCAGCAATGTATCGGGATAAAGCGCGGCCGGCGCTACAAGGTCCTGCAACCCTGCCGATGACATCACGTTATCGGCGGCCACATCGTTCTAGGTCGCACCATCATCAGATTTTGCCCACGCAAGTGCGGCGCCAAAGGATACCGCCGCTGCCAAGGTGAGCAGGAGCACTTTTTCATGAAAGCTCCCCTTCTGTCACAATAAGCGGAGGGGAGGCATCCGGCGGTTTAAAACGATTTTTTTGGAAAACCGCCGGTGTACAGGCTTACTTTTGCGGGAGCGGACCGATCATCATGACCATCTGGCGACCTTCCATCTTGGGCATGTTTTCGATCTTGCCCAGTTCCCTGATATCTTCGGCCACACGTTCCAGCAATTCGCGGCCCAGGTTCTGGTGCGCCATTTCCCGACCGCGGAAACGCAGTGTGACTTTCACTTTATCGCCGTTTTCCAGAAACTTGTACACGTTGCGCATCTTGACTTCATAGTCATGGGTGTCTGTGTTCGGACGGAACTTAACTTCCTTGACCTCGATGATCTTCTGCTTCTTGCGCGCTTCGCTTTCACGCTTCTGCTGTTCGTACTTGTACTTGCCGAAATCCATGATTTTACAAACCGGCGGGTTCGCATTGGGCGAGATTTCCACAAGATCCAGACCGGCTTCAAAGGCCATGTCCATCGCCTTGGCAGGATGGACCACGCCGACATTGTCACCGTCTGCGCCGATCAGGCGGATTTCAGGTGCACGAATCTTTTCGTTTACGCGCGGGCCGGTGTCGCGTTGCGGCGGCGCGTTGTGAGGTCTGCGGGCTATAGGATTGTTCCTTCATTGTGGTCAAAACTGAGGCCGGAAGTTATACCGGGGTCCCTGTTCTTTCAAGGCGCAACCGTACGGAGAATAAGTTTTCCAGCCCGGTTTTATGAGCCCGTCAGGCGGTGTTGCGGGTGCGCCGCAGCAACCGTTCGGACCCGATCAGGCATAAGATGGCCGACAACACCACTGCGCCACCCACGATCCCAAGCGCATTTAGCCCGGCCTGGGTCAGCGCAAAGCCCCCGACCCAGGCGCCAAAGGCCGACCCCAGATAGATGCAGCCTGCGTTCAGGGCGAGTATCACGCTGGCATTTTCTGGACTGATCCCGATCAGTCGGGCTTGTTGCGGCGCGTTGAATGACCAGCCAAAGGCGGTCCATCCAAGGCACAGCGCGAGCAGCACATAGATTGGGACGGGTAGGGCGGAAAACCATGGCAGAATGGCGGCCTGGCAGACCACCAGCAATATCAGCGTGCGAAACGTGCCGATGCGGTCTGATACAGGTCCGCTGGCCAGGTTGCCCACAACTGCGCCCAGCCCGAACAGCAGGAGCACCAGCGTGATACCATCGCGGGTGAAGCCCATCGTTTCATTCAATAGCGGAGAGATATAGGTGTAGATTACGTATGTCCCGCCCACGAAAAGCACTGTGAACCCAAGGGCCAGCAGGCTCGGCGGGTGGCGCAACGTCCGGCCCAGATCAGACAGGGACACGGGCGCAAAGGACAGACCCGCAGGCACTTTGCGCCAGATCAAGATAATGATGGGCACCGCCATCGCCGCCACGAGGAAAAACGCGCTGCGCCAGCCGAAGGTATAGGCAATATACCCCCCGGCAGGCACGCCCAGCACCTGTGACAGGGTAAAGCCGAAAAACACTGCTGCCAGCGCCCGCCCACGCCGCTCTGGCAGGCTGAGCCCGGCAGCCACCACAGCGGCTACAGGCGTGACGAGCCCAGCCCCGGCCGCGGCAAGCACGCGAGCGGCAAAGAGCACGGTTTCATTTGGCGCCAGCCCGGCCAGAAGGTTGGCCCCGGCAAAGACCGCCAATCCGGCCGCAAGAATGCGCCGCCGCCCGATGGCCCCGGTCAGTGACACCAGAAGCGGCGACAGGACAGCGTAACCGGCGGCATAAAGTGTCATCAACAGACCTGCGCGCGCCGGGCTGAGAGCAAAGGTTTCTGAGATCGGGATCAGCTGGCCCACCACCATGAAGGCCCCCATGCCAATCATGAAATTCCCCGCAGACAGGATCGGAATGACAAGGCTGGCTGGTTCGGAGGCGGGTGCAGTCAAGGCAGGACTTTCAACAGGTTGCCCCGACCATAGGCAGGCGGCGGACCATGCGCCAGCCCGAAGCTGCGCGACGTGCTTGACAGCATGGGACCGGAAAATTCAGCCTGACTGAGATAACGGAGGAGGTGAACGTGGACGTGACAATCCGGAAGCTCAGCGGGCATTGTGGGGCCGAGATATCGGGCCTGGACCTAAACCGGCTGATTGATGTGGGTTTTCAGGCGCTGAGACAGGCCTTGAGCGACCATGGCGTGGTGGTCCTGCGGGATCAGGACATCTCACCAGAGGCTCATATCGACCTGGCCGAACGGTTTGGGGAGATCGTGGTGAACCGGTTTTTCACTCCGGTTCGCGAGTGGCCGCGCATTGCCGAGGTGCGCACCACGCCCGACCAGACCCGTGTGATCGGTGGTACATGGCATACCGACCATTCGTATGACTCGGCCCCTGCGAAGATCTCCATACTCGTCGCAAAGGAATTGCCACCTCATGGGGGAGACACGCATTTTGCCTCCATGACCGCAGCGGCGGCCTGTCTGTCGGACGGGCTGCGCGTCACCTTGCGCGAGCTGTCGGCTTGGCATTCAGATCAGACCTTTGCCGGCAGCAACGTGGTCAAGGGCTTTGATGATAATGCGTTTCGCGGCGGCAGCCTGCACCCGGTGCTGATCCGGCACCCTGAGAGCGGGGCCGAGGCGCTCTATGTCAACGGGGATTTCACCACGCATTTCGACGGCTGGAGCGAAGCTGAGTCGCAGCCCCTGCTGGACTATCTCTATCGGTTTGCCACGCAGCCGATCTTTACCTGCAGGGTGCAATGGACACCGGGCGCGGTGGTGCTGTGGGACAACCGGTTGGTGCAACATTATGCGACTGCGGATTATCCGGGCCACTCGCGGCTGATGCACCGGATCACGGTGGAAGGGGAACCGCTGGGCCGGTAACGTTAATGACACGTAAAAAGCATGCGAAAAAAATGATACGATGTCGGGCGGGGCCGACAGTGACTGGTCCGTATTCCCTGTGGGACATGAAGTCATTCAGGATTTGGATGTAAACGACAATGCCGGTAAAACCGACCTTGCGGGTTGGTTTGCGTCCGAAGATTTCGACGACCTTGATCTCAATCACATGGAACAGGGCGGCGCGGATTTTGTGGTCGAAGATCTCTAGGAGAACAAGATGCGTCTGGAAGTCGTTGATCTCGCGGCGCTGGATGCGAATGAGTTCGAGGTCTGGCTTGAGCAGGCTAAAGATCTGCGCAACTCCCATGGCGCGGGTCCGAACAAGGTCACGTTCTGACAGTTGAGTGTCTTGAGGCGCACAGGAAATCTCGTCAACGGCCATTCGGCCTTCTCCTCGGCGCCGGGAGCGGGGTGGCGTATTGTCTGAGATCTGTGCGGGTGACAAGCCCTCGGACGCCTCCGGCGGGAGTATTTGCGCAAAGATGAAGAGTCGGGGTTGCTGTTACGCCTTTGGGTTAACCGCGTGTTACAATCTGCCAGCTGCCGTCCTGGTTGCGGATGGAGCAGCTGTTTTGTGTCAGCGTGGGCAGTTTCTGGGTCTGGCCCCTGGGCACCTGGTTGTCCACCGAGGCCGGGCAGGGCGGGATGTCTACCGGGCGGTAGCCTCGCTGTGCCATGCATTGGGTTAGCACCCGGCTGCGTAGGTCGGCATTGACGTCGACGGTATAGACCCCGCCATCAATCCAGTAGCCCGGGCTGGAATAGCAGCTGCCGTCGGGGTTGCAGATCCGGTTTCCTGGCACACAAATCGGTGGACGCTGTCGGATCTGGTTGGCCACGGGCGCATCTTTCTGGGCCCTAACCTCGCAATTGGTCTGGTCGTTTTGCATCCGCGCGACGCTGATGCCGGGTTTATAGAAGATGGTGAGCGGTCCGCAGGCGGCGAGCGCCAGGCAAAGCGGCAGGAGCAGGCGAAATCTGGTCACAGTGCAATCCTGCCGCACTACGGATGCCAGCGTAAAGACAATTTGTTTGACCGGTCCCTTCCCTTCTGTCATTCACAGGTCTTGCGAAAGAGCCTGAGAGCGGGAGCGGATGAAGGTTATCATTTGCGGCGCAGGGCAGGTTGGCTGGCAGATCGCCCGCCACCTGGCGAACGAATCCAACGACGTGACGGTCGTGGACAGCAACACCGATCTGGTGCGGCGGGCGACCGAAACACTTGATGTGCAGGGAATTGCAGGGTTTGCCAGCTATCCCGATGTGCTGGACCGGGCAGGGGCGGGCGACGCCGACATGATCATCGCCGCCACGTATTCCGACGAGGTCAACATGGTGACCTGTCAGGTGGCACATTCGGTTTTTGCCATAAATCGCAAGATCGCAAGGCTGCGGTCACAATCCTATCTGACGGCGATTTATTCCGACCTATACCGCCGTGATCACATGCCCATCGACGTGGTGATCAGCCCCGAACGCGAGGTCGCCAAGGCCGCAATGAAACGCCTGAGCGCGCCTGCGGCTTTTGACACGGAAACGTTTCTGGATGGTAAGGCGCAGCTGCTGGGTCTGAGCGTGGATGACGAGTGCCCCATCGTCAATACGCCGCTGCGCCAGTTGACGGATCTGTTTTCCACGCTGCGCTCGGTTGTGGTGGGCATCCGGCGGGACGGGTCGCTGTTCGCGCCCGAAGCGGGCGACCAGCTGTTTGCGGGCGATGAATGTTACGTCTTTACCCACAAGGACGATGTCGGACGCACGATGGAGATTTTCGGCAAGACAACCCGCAAACAGGAACGCGTGGTGATCGTGGGCGGCGGAAATGTTGGGCTGGCCGTGGCCTCGGCGCTGGAGGCCGGCAAATCGCGGATCCGGGCCAAGGTGATCGAACGCAACCGCCAGAGCGCGGAAATTGCCGCAGAAGCCCTGGAAAAGACCATTGTGCTGAACGGCGACGGGCTGGATGCCGCGCTGCTGAACGAAGCTGGTATCGCGCGGGCCGATGCGATGCTGACCGTGACCGATGATGACAAGACCAACATGCTGGCAGCAGTCAGGGCCAAGGCCGAAGGCTGCCCGATGACCATCGCGCTGGTCAACGATCCGACGCTGGTGCCGTTGATGGGGCCGCTGGGGATCGATGCATATATCAACCCGCGCGCCACCACAGTCAGCTCCATCCTGCGCCATGTGCGCCACGGCCGGGTGCGGGAGGTCTATTCGGTCGGCGATGCAGAGGCCGAGGTGATCGAGGCAGAGGTGCTGTCGACCTCGCCCATGGCTGGGCAGATGCTGCGCGATATCGATTTCCCCGAAGGCGCTTTGGTGGGGGCGGTGATGAAAGACGGTAAGGTGGAACGTCCTCTTGGGACGCTGCGGATCGAGGCGGGGGACGTGGTGGCAATTTTTGCCATTGCCGGCGATGTGCCAGAGGTGGAGCGCCTGCTGCAGGTCTCCATCGATTTTTTCTGAGCCATGGCACCGCGGCACCGGACGTCCAGAACCGAGCGGCTGACACCGTTGCTGGCGATCTGGGCCGTGTTTGCCTTGGCTATGTACATCCCGGCAATCCATGCGCTGGTGCTGGACGACTATCGGACATCGAGGGCCTTTTTCTATACCGGCACGATGGGGTTGGTGCTGGTGGCGTTGCTGGAACTGGCGCGCGGCAGCCGTCAACCACGTCACGGCACACTAGGCCAGCTTCTGGCGTTACTGGCAACCTTTACACTGATCCCGGTTTTTCTTGCTGTGCCGGTGCATGACGCGCTGCGCACGACCAGTTTCTTCAATGCCTATTTCGACATGGTCAGCGCGATTACTACAACCGGGGCGGACATTTACGACGATCCGGGCCGCTTGCCTCCGTCGCTGCATCTGTGGCGGGCTGAGGTCGCCTGGCTGGGTGGTCTCCTTATGTGGATTGCAGCCTCTGCCATTCTGGCGCCCCTGTCGCTGGGCGGGTTTGAGGTTACGGCGCGGGGCCAGCCGGGGCACAGCGTGGTGCTGCCCGGTGTAAGCGAACGGGCCGATGCACGGCGCAGACTGCTGTCGGTGACCCTTACGCTAGTGCCGGTCTATGGCGGGCTAACGCTGGTGCTGTGGATCCTGCAGGTGACGCTGGGCGAAAGCGCGCTGGTGGGGCTCAGCCATGCCATGTCGGTCATGGCGACCTCGGGCATATCACCGATTGGCGGCACCGAAATGGCCAGTGCGGGCATTGCGGGCGAATTCGTATTGTTTCTGTTCATGTTCTTCGCCCTGTCGCGCATGACCTTCAGCGGCGACACCAGTACACGCGGCTATGCCCGGCTGGACCGCGATCCTGAGTTTCGGATCGGCGTGCTGATCGTGCTGGGGGTGCCTTTGCTGCTGTTCCTGCGCCATTGGCTGGGGGCGTTTGAGGTCACCGACACGGCCGAGATCACTATACAGGCGCTGCGGGCCTTCTGGGGCAGCATGTTCACCGTTATGTCTTACCTGACAACCACCGGGTTTGTCAGCGCGGACTGGGCGACGGCACAGCACTGGTCGGGGCTGGGCACGCCGGGGCTGATCCTGCTGGGACTGGCGGTGATGGGAGGCGGGGTCGCCACCACGGCGGGCGGTGTCAAGCTGCTGCGGGTCTACGCGCTCTACCTCAACGGTCTGCGTGAGATGGATCAACTGATCCACCCATCGGCTGTCAGGGTGGAAAGCGACCGCGCCCAGCGGATTCAGCGCGGCGGCGCCTTCATCGCATGGATTTCATTCATGATGTTTGCGCTGTCAATTGCGTTAATTACCGTGGTTCTAACCGCTATGGGCACCGGGTTCGAAGATGCGCTTGTTTTGAGCATTGCCAGCCTGTCCACAACCGGCCCACTGATCGAAACCGCCTCTGAAGCCACCATCCGCCTGACCGAGCTTGAGGCACCGGCAAAGACGGTTCTGATGGCAGCTATGGTCATCGGGCGCCTTGAAATACTGGCGATTGTGGCGCTTCTGACCCCAGATCTGTGGCGCGGCCGATAGCGCTGATCCCCGGTTCCATCCCCATGCTTTTTTGGGCTGGAAACTGCCCGATACTGCCTTCATACTCTCGCGAGGAGGGCGCGCCGGTTCGCGGCGGGCAAGGCAAGAACAACGGCGGGTATTTGTATAATGGCTTCAGACAGACAGAACCTTCAGGATGCGTTCCTGAATCACGTTAGAAAAACTAAGGTTCCCGTAACGATTTTTCTGATCAATGGTGTCAAGTTGCAGGGGGTCATCACTTGGTTCGATAATTTCTGTGTTCTGTTGCGCCGCGATGGACAATCGCAACTGGTATACAAACATGCAATTTCTACCATCATGCCGGCCCAGCCGATCAGCTTGTATGAAGGTGAAGGCGACAATTGACGCGTGATGACAGGCCGGACACCCGCGCCTGGGTCCTTCACCCGTATCTAAAATCGGATGCAGAGCGACGGGCATCTGGCCCGGCACTGGAAGAAGCTGTCGCACTCGCTGCGGCTTTGCCTGGGCTGGAGGTTGTAGGTGCACAGGTGGTGCCTTTGCCCCGCGCGCATCCCGGTCTGCTGTTCGGCACTGGCAAGATCGAAGAGCTGAAACAGCTGATCGCCGCCAATGATATCGAACTGGTTCTGATCGACGGCCCAGTTTCCCCGGTACAGCAACGCAATCTGGAAAAGAAATGGGGTGTCAAGCTGCTGGACCGCACCAGCCTGATCCTCGAAATCTTCAGCGACCGCGCTGCCACCCGCGAAGGGGTGCTGCAGGTGGAAATGGCCGCGCTGAGTTATCAACGCACCCGCCTGGTCCGCGCCTGGACCCACCTCGAACGACAGCGGGGCGGGCTGGGCTTTGTTGGTGGACCCGGGGAAACACAGATTGAGGCCGACCGCCGTGCCATCGACACCCAGCTGATCGCCCTGCGCCGGCAACTGGCCAAGGTGGTGAAAACCCGGGAACTGCACCGCCGCGCCCGTGCCAAGGTACCATTCCCCATTGTTGCACTGGTGGGCTACACCAACGCGGGCAAATCCACCCTTTTCAACCGGCTCACCGGGGCCGAGGTCATGGCCAAAGATATGCTTTTTGCCACGCTGGACCCCACCATGCGCCGTGTGCGCCTGCCCAGCGGGCCGGAGGTGATCCTCAGCGATACGGTTGGCTTCATCTCCGACCTGCCCACCGAACTGGTCGCCGCCTTCCGCGCCACGCTGGAAGAAGTACTGGAAGCCGACGTGATCTGCCACGTCCGCGATATCTCCCACCCTGAAACCGACGAACAAGCTGAAGACGTACAATCGATCATGGCCTCGCTTGGCGTGGATGAGGGCCGCCCGGTTTTCGAGATCTGGAACAAGCTGGACCGTTTGGACCCCGAAGGCGCCAACGCCTGCCGTAACCGCGCGGCACGCCGGGACGACGTGTTTCTTGTTTCCGCGCTGACCGGCAAAGGGCTGGAGCCGATGCTGGCCGCCATTGCTGGTTCGCTGGCAGGGGAACAGACCGAAGACATCCTGACGCTGGGCTTTCAGGATGGTCGCCGCCGCGCCTGGCTTCATGAACAGAGCGTTGTGACATCAGAGCAAAATACGGAAAACGGGTTCGAAATCCGCGTACGTTGGAACAAACGGCAGGCACACCAGTTCCAGTCGTTGACCTGAGATGATGGTGTGACACAACGTCAATTGACATTCTGAGGTAGAAAAGAATTAACTTTATACAAACAAAAGGTGTGGAGCTTCGAGGTGATACAGGCAGCGGATCATGGGTCAGACAGATATTGAGGTTTTCGATGACCTGAACCGGCTGATCCGGTTCGGCAGCAAAGGTGAAATACTGGGCATCGACCAGGACGCCGTACAGGCTCAGATCGCGCGTATGACCCACACGCCGCTGCGTTCAGAGCTGTCCCGCTGCATCGCCGCTGGAACTTTCGCTGATAACCGGTTGATTGCAAGTTCAGATTACCGGCAAGCCAGTGGGTTGATGGCCGCCATGCTGTCCACCCCCTACATTAAGGACAGGCAGGACCGTCGCGTCATCACGATACAGGCGTTTGAGTTTTCTGATCTCGGTGCGCTGTCCGGGTTGCGCACGGCATATCCGGCCCCCGATGTCCGTCCGGTTGCGGTGGGCAACGCAACCACCGAAATCGGAGATATCCGCCGGTTCGTGGCAGTTTTCCCCGACAGTGTATTGGGGGACCTTCCACAGGGTTACGCAGACGGTTTCTACTTTTGCGGGAAGTTTGTAGAGGCGTATGACGCTGCCATCCGCCCGCTTCTGGACCTGCTGTGGTCCGATGCCTCCTTCATCGCTGTTCGTGCAGCCTCTACCGAAGATCTGCACAATGCGGCGGCGATCTGGGTTCACCTGCACGAATATTTCCACTGCTCTGCCATCCTGCCGATTGCAGAATTCGGCCAAGTCAAAGGCACCCGCCTGGCTGGTGCGTTTGAAGAACTGCGCGTGGATCTGGGCGCTATGCTGGCGGATCTCGCAAGCGCCGTTGGCCCGCGCATGGCCGCGATTGTGTTTGAATTTATCCTAGCTTTCCGGTTGGTCTACTATGGTAGCAGCTTTGATCCGGTCCGGGATTATGATGCCGTCTCCTCCGTCGCGCTCAGCAACGTGCTGGAAGAGACGGGATTTATCCTGTGCGATACCGATGGCTGCTACATTTTTCCCGCCTGTGACGTGCTGCGCAAAGGGCTGGCAGGCGTATTCGACCAGCTGACCGAAGCCGAGGCCGACCTGTCACGCCGCCTGCGCGCCCATGGTGGCGGGCGTGATCGACAATGCAGCCTGCGGGTTGAAATCGAAGACCTCATGCGCAGCCTGGGCAAGGCCGATGCCGGGACCCCCGTGCATCGTGGACCGTTCCACGACCGGCACAATGGCGGGCTGCAGACGGTCTGAGCATGAGGGTGGAAATGACTTTAGGTGCACCCCGCAAGATACAGATTTATTGAGAGTAAATCAGCCTGCAGACTTTTAAATTTTTTGTTGCCGCCCTGAGACAACATAGTTTCAAACAGGCCCTATGGCTCCTTCGGGACCAACCGCGTCACGCCCACGGAGGCCGCCCGCGCCAACTCAATATCCAGCGACATGGGGATGTATTCCCCCCGCCGCCATAGCTTGGACAGGTCGTCATAGTGCCGCGACAGGAAATGCCCCGACTGCCCGGTCGAGGAGACAAAAACGGAACTGTCCGGGTCGGCAAAATCATACACGCCCCTGTATCCCGCCCCATGCACGTTCTCGAACGGGTTGCGCCCTTTGCCCGAGGTCCGGCCGCGCAGCAACGTGTTATCACCTCCGCTGGTGGACTGGCGAATGTTCACGAAATACCTCAGCACCGGGATACTGCCCAACACCTGGTGGTCGTGCGTGGCCTGATGCGCATCGCCCCAGCGCAGGGATTCCAGCGCGGTGCCATAGCGTTCCTCGATCCAGACAATTGCATCGTCCAGCGCCAGCCGCGCCATATCCTCACATCGTTCGACCAGCGCACTTTGCTTCACGTCACACCATGCTGACGCCCCATCGATGTCGCGGAACACTCGTTCAATGAACAATGGCTCAATATGGATATACTCATCTGCCAGACTGCCCAGCTCATCGCGGATCAACCGCTCCTGCAGCTCCCGCATCCAGGCGGCATAGATCAACGGTTCGGGCAGATGCTGGTTCATCTCTCCGTTCCATTCCGCGAGTAGGCTCAGCGCGATCTGGCGCTTGCGTTCGGGCGTGCCGTCCGGCGCGGCCTGTCCTGTGAACCACAGATCGGCCCCCACCAGCGGCAGCAGGCTACGTGCAGCGACCGAAACACTGTCCAGCTGCGCTTCGATGAAGCTGGCGCGCGTGTGGACCTGCCGCGACTGCATCAACCGCGTCCAGCGCTGGATGCGCTGGCTATCGCCCCAGACGTAGGAGATGTGGTTGGGGAAAGGGCGTTCGACGATCTTATTGTTCGTATTGCCCACGATGCCGCCGCGTGGGCTGACATATTCAGGGTTGGCGGCATAAGGCGCGCGCCCCTGCCACCGGTTTTCCGCGCGCCAGCCCTGGCTGGGTGTGCGCCCCTTGGTCAGATGCCCGGCATTGCGGCGCGGCATCGCTCCGATCAGCTTCAGCGCCACGGTGTTCTTGTCTGCCAGCGTCAGGTTTTGCGACGGCGCGATGTACCGCTCAGCCGCCGCAATACCTTCGCGAACGGTTTTGGCCCGCATCAACGCCATCGCCGCGCCAAGCGAGGTGTCGCGCGGGCTCAATACTGTCCAGGCCAACGCGGCCACATGGCCGGGCGGCGTCACCGTATTCAGGTCAAACTGCGTGCCCGGCAGAACTGGTCCGTTTTCCGTCCAGCGCAGGGTCAGCGTGATCGGTGGCGCATCCTTGATTTCAATAATAGAGGGGCGCGTGCGGAATTTCTTGTACCCGTTGGGCGTCAGGTATTCTTCGGGGTTCTGTGGGTTCAGCTTTTCAATATAGACATCCTGATCGTCCAGATAGGACGAGGTCAGCCCCCAGCCCAGATCATCGCTGCGCCCGGTCAGCACCACGGGCATGCCGGGAATTGTCCCGCCAATCACCCCGCCCGAGGTCAGCTCCATTCGCGCGAGATACCAGATCGTTGGCGCGGTAAAGCCCAGATGCGGGTCATTCGCCAGCAAAGTCCCACCCGAGGCCGACCGGTTCGTTGCCGCCGCCCAGCCGTTTGAGGACCCGGCCAGCCCGCGCGGCTGCACCGGCATCAATGGATGCGTCGGTGTGCGATCGGCTTCGGCATACCGTGGCACGGTCGGGAACAGAAACGTGTATTCCGGCAACGCTGCAACGCCGGTGCCGGGGGAATCAGGGAGAATATCCAGCAGCCTGCGCGGATCATCCAGTGCGATGGAGGTCCGGGCGCGCAGCACTTCCTCGATCAGATGACCCGACAATTGCAGCCCCATGACCTTGACGATGGCCAGGCTGTCCGCTGGCCGCCACGGAGCCACGGGAGCATCGAACAGGAACATCTCCGGTGCGCCACGCCCCAGCGCATCTCGGTTGATCTCTCCCAGCCTTGCATTCACGCCATCAGCATAGGCCTGCAGGGCCGCCAGCGTTTCGGGGTCCTGCGCCGCCACGCTTTCCATGGCCAAACGGTACAAATCCATCCGCCGCAGCAGACGGTCCACCTTGAGCGTGGGCGCGCCAAACACCTCCGACAACCGGCCCTGTGCGGTGCGGCGCAGCAGTGTCATCTGCCACAGCCGGTCCTGCGCATGAGCATATCCCAAACCGAAAAACACATCCGCATCCGTCGCGCCCATTATGTGGGGCACGTTTGCATTGTCGCGCACGATCTCCACCGGCGCCGATACGCCCTGCACCGCGACCGTCTTGCTGTAATCGGGCAAGGACTGGCTGGCCAGATAATAGACCAGAACAACACCCAGCACTGTCAGCACGACCAAGCCGGCAGCAATGCGGAACAGCCATGTAAATAACACTCTCATCGGCGGGCCCTGCTCAATTGACCTCTCCCTCTGGCCTGATAGGTAACATATCCAATTGCAGATAAGATCACGAAAAGGAATTTGCCATGGCGAAGGTAGCGTTTCTGGGCCTCGGGGTGATGGGTTACCCAATGGCAGGTCACTTGCAGGCCGCAGGGCACGAGGTGACGGTGTACAACCGAACGGCGACCAAGGCGCAGGCCTGGGTGGACCAGTATGGCGGTGCGATGTCGGAAACCCCCGCAGGAGCGGCCGAAGGGGCAGAATTCGTGATGTCCTGCGTCGGTAATGACGATGACCTGCGCTCCGTTTGCCTGGGGGATGACGGGGCTTTTTCCACCATGGCTTCGGGCGCCATATTTGTCGATCACACCACCGTGTCGGCCAAAGTGACGCGGGAGCTCTATGCCGTTGCGGCTGACAAAGGCGTCAGCTTCATCGACGCGCCCATCTCCGGCGGGCAGGCCGGGGCTGAAAACGGTGTTCTGTCGGTGATGTGTGGTGGCGATCAGGCGGCGTATGACAAGGCCGAGCCAGTGATTGACGCATATGCCCGTATTTGCCGCCGCATCGGCGATTGCGGCGCAGGACAGGTCACCAAAATGTGCAACCAGATCGCCATTGCCGGGCTGGTCCAAGGGCTGAGCGAGGCGCTGCATTTTGCAGAGAAGGCGGGGCTCGACGGCCGCGATGTGGTCGAGGTAATCAGCCAGGGCGCGGCCGGGTCGTGGCAGATGGCCAACCGGTATGAGACCATGATCGACGACCATTTTGAACATGGCTTCGCCGTTGACTGGATGCGCAAGGATCTGGGCATTTGCCTAGATGCCGCAGACGAAACCGGGGCCTCGTTGCCGGTGACCGCTTTGGTCGATCAGTTCTACAAGGATGTTCAGAAGATGGGTGGCGGGCGCTGGGATACGTCGAGCCTGTTCAAACGCCTTCGCGCGATGGGGTGACTGCGAGACCCTGCTGGATATTCCCGGTGTCGAATCCTGCGTAGAACAAAGCCCGAAGGGCGAAGCTGGATCGCCATACTGTCCCCCGATGCAAAAGATTTTGAGAGCAGGTGCAATGCATCAAGCTATCACGAACTTTGAAGGCATAAATTGACCCAAACCAAGCTCGGGTCGGCATCCTATGATCTGGCGATTACGCGTTGCGTCGTTTGAATGTCTTGTGTCGGCCGCGGCGCCCATCAAACAGAGCAGTCAGTTTCAGCCAGTTGGCTGGTCCCGCCGCTCCGCATGAAACAGGGCTACCAACCCGGACAGCCCGCTAAATCCGCTGCGATCGGATGTGACCAGAACGAGATCCCGCGTCAGCGTATCCGGCGTGTCAAAGCGCAGACAGGCGGTAGCCCCCAGACGCCGTCGCGCATCCGGTTCAGGCAGCAGGGTAAAACCCAGTCCGCGATTGACGCATTCCATGATGGCCTCGACCGAATCCAGGTAGATCATCCGCGTATCGGCCATCTGGTACGGGACCACATGGTCGGCGATCAGCTTGCCAATGCCCGATTGCGGCTGGAAATGGAAAAACGGCAGCGTGCGGAACAACCCGTCTAGATCCCGGTCGTGCCCTTCTGGGCAAGCCAAGACCAATCGTTCCCGAAGCAGCGGGTCATAGCGTAGTCCGGGTGGTGGAAACTGCGAAGCGGTGACCACGGCAGCGTCCAACTGGCCTGCGGTCACCCGATCCTCCAGCGCAATGGAGGTGCCGGTTTCAATATCGAATTGCGCCTTCGGGGCCTCGGCCTGTGCGTGCGCCAGAAAATCTGGCAGCAGCAGGATGCTGGCCGTCGCCACAAACCCGATGCGGAACCGCCCGGCCAGCGCGCCGCCGGTCTGGCATTCCGCGACCAGCGCCGTTTCGCGTTCCAGCACGTCCTCCGCGCGCGCGCACACGGCGCGGCCTTGCGGGGTCAACCGGGGCGGACGGTGCGCCCGGTCAAATAGCAAAACACCCAGCTCCTCCTCCAGCGTCTTGATCTGCGTGGAAACGGCGCTCAGCGTCATATTCAATTGCTCCGCGGCAGCAATGAAGGAGCCATGGTGCGCGATGCTGGCCAGGGTTTAAGGGCGCGGGTCTGCATATGTTCAGAAAATTAGAATATAATTTTCATTTTAATTTGATTTTCCTGAAATAGATAGCCTCTATACTCCATCCCAAATTCGTGAGGAGCCCACCATGTCTACCCCCAGCCGTTTCCTGCCCATTGCCCGCGATCTGTCCAAGCGGTTTGCGCCTCGCGCTGCCCGCTGGGATCAGGAGCGGGACTATTGCTGGGACAATGTCCACGATCTGGCTGAGGCAGGGCTGATGGGAATGACCCTTCCCGAAACATATGGCGGGCAGGGCGCGTCATGGCTCGACGTCGTGCAGGTGGTGGAG
>JAEPNQ010000104.1 GCA_017643305.1 Marinibacterium sp.
CCGCGCCCTGCGCCAACGCCGCTTGCACACGCCGCGTGGCAATTCCACGCAACAGGCCAGGCAGTTTCGGCAGATGCGGTTCATACCCCATGACCCCTTCGAAGATCAGGCCCGGATGCGCGGCCAGATCGCCCAACATCCCCGCCAGATCACCCGGTGGCACACCGCCCCTGTGCAGCCCCACATCCAGCTCCACCGCAACCCGCAGGCTTTGCCCGGTCTGCCCCGCCAGCTCTGCCAGTTGCGCTGCACGGGCCCCCGTGTCCACCAGCCAGATCACCCGGCCTGCGGCCTCCGGTTGCACCGCCAGCACATCCGCCACCGCCGCCACCGGCAGCGGTTTACCCATCAGATGCGTCACCTCTGGCCGCTCCCACAGAAACAGCCGCAGCATGGTGGCGGAAAAGGTCATCATACCATTTGCCCCCAGCCCCTGCATCGCAAGGTCCAGCATTGGAAGACAGGCAAGCGATTTGGCCACCACCCGCACTGACAGGCCCGGCGCCACATTTGCCCTCGCCGTGTCAATATTGGCGCTGTAACGGTCTAGGTCGAGCACAAGGCACGGTGTCGCCTGCCCTGCTCCCCGCAGCGCGGAACGGATATCGGCATAGACCGGATCGATCATGGCGCGAACAGCGCCGCCAGCGCCGGGGACAGGAACCGCCCCTGCGGGTCCATCCGTGCCCGCAGCGCATCAAAATTCGGCAGGTCGGGATACAGCGTCTCTAGATCTGTCCGCGCCAACCCGTGCAACTTGCCCCAATGCGGCCGCCCCGCTGCGGCGCGAAAGATCGCCTCGCAATCAGCAAAAAACCGCGCGAACCTTTGCTTGGCGTGCCTATGCACCGCCACCGATACGCGCGCCCCATGCTGGAACGGCGACAGCCAGGCGGTGTCGCCCGCTGTCTGCCGGACCTCGATGGGAAACCACACGTCCGGGTGGCGGGTTTCGATCAGGGTCAGGATCTCCCCAATCACATCGTCTGCGTTGTCCGGTGGCAGGTGATACTCTATTTCGTTGAATCGGGTCTTGCGCGTCGACGACAGCACCTTCCAGCTCTCGGCGACAAAATCCTCATTCCACTGAACAGCCGTAAGCAGGTTCAGCGCCGCTCGGCGTAGGCCCCCGGACACATGCCGCAAAGCGCTCGCCCCGCGCAGACAGGCCATGCCCACCTAATCCAGATCCATCGGCGCTTTGCCCGGCGGATCGGTGCTGAGGTCGTGGGCAATGGCAACGCCCTTGCCACTGTGGGGCAGCACAAAGAATTCATAATTCCGGTGATCCGCCCATTTGTCCTGCATCGTGCCCATCAGATCGGCCACCGGTTTAAACCCCACCCGGCGGCGCAGGTTATAGGCCGGGACTGTGGTGATCTCGATCTCGGTCAGAATACCCAGCAGGCCCAGCGCCACCCATACGCCGGGCAGATCTTCGGATGGCACCTCCACCACTTCGCGATCCGCCGTGACAAGCTGCGCGGCTGTGATCTCCGCCGAGAGGCAGGGCAAAGTCGCCCCGGTGCCATGGGTCGCGGTGGCCAGCGTCTGCACATTGATGTCGCCCAGATTGCGAAACGCGCGACCTGACCCATCCAGAGCCTTGGACAGCGCATGCAGCGGCGCGTTGGCATCGACCCGCGCCAAAGCGCCTGATATTGCGCTGACAGGCGGGCCATATCTCGGCATGGGTGCCACAACTGTGTCCGCCCCCGGCACCAGCGGCGTGAAGGAATGGCCGGTGCCCGCGGGCCGCAGGCTGCCAGCGGTCTGGCGCATCATGCTGCGGACGCCTTCGGTACCCACCGGACGCAGCACTGGCGTGTCGCAGGTTTGATGGCCTGACCAGTTTGACAGCATCGGCCGTATCCTCCTGGTTTCTGCCCGGAATTACACGCCGGATCACGCGGTCTGGCAAGGCTGCCCCACCGTCAGCAGCTTTTGTTTGGGAAATTCCTGCTCGTCCGTTACGCTCCTGTATTGGGAGCCATGACGCGGGATACATCCAGAATTGGAACCGTGCACAACTGACCGTCGCGCCCGACCACCCTGACGGGTTTGAGGAGGTTGTCTTTGTCGACACCCGCACCGCGCTGTCCGATATCGAAAGCGACGCGCGGCAGGCTGAGGCGGACCTCTGGGGCCTGATCTGAGCCTTGTGGCATCTGCGCCAGGCCGATATGGCCTGTGCATGACTGCGCATTTTCTCGGAACGGACTGATGGAAAACGAAGTGCTGCTGATTGCGGTTGGCGCACTCGCCGGCGGGTTCGTCAACGGGCTGGCCGGCTTCGGCACAGCCTTGTTCGCGCTGGGGTTTTTCCTGCAGGCCTTGCCGCCGACCCAAGCGGTGGCTCTTTCAGTTGTCATGTCGGTCTTCAACGGCATCCCCGGCCTGTGGGTGGTGCGCCATTCCGCCCTGAAATACCCGCGCCGCAGCCTGCGGTTCCTGCTACCTGCAATCATCGGCATTCCGATGGGCACTGCCGCGCTTGGGGTTGTGGATCCCTACCTACTGCAGCTGCTGATCGCAGGGTTCATGATGCTCTACGGGACGTTCTTCCTGATGCGCGGGTCTTTGCCCCAGTTTGACCGTTCCACCCCGGTGGCGGATGGATTGGTCGGTTTTGCCGGCGGCCTGATGGGCGGGCTGGCGGGGCTGTCCGGCGCTTTGCCCGCCATGTGGTGCGCTCTGCGCCCCTGGCCCCGGCACGAAACCCGCGCGGTGTTGCAACCCTTCAGCGTCGTCATCCTGCTGATCACCGGCGGAGTGCTGGCCTGGCGCGGGGCCTACACATCCGACATGCTGCCCGGCATGATTGTCGGCGTGGGCGTGGCCGGGGTAAGCGCGCAACTGGGCATTTTCGTTTTCAAACGGCTCAGCGACACCGCCTTTCGCTGGGTGCTGGTCGGGCTGATGCTGGTCTCGGGCACAGTGCTGATGATCCGCACGCTGGTCTGAGCCAAAGCCTCAGTACCATGCGTCCGGCAACTCTTCCTTGCGCTTGACAACGAACGCCTCCAGCGCCTCGCGCGTGGCGTCTTCCATGGGCGGGGAGTGATACTCCCGCAGCATCTGGGTCCAGCGGGCATGGGCGCGTTCCCGCATATCCGTGCCACCGCCATCTTCCCAGCTTTCGACATTCTCGCTGTCGCTGAGCGCGGGTTCGTAGAAGGCCGTCTGGTAATTCCGCATCGTGTGCGCGGAGCCTAGGAAATGCCCGCCCGGAGCAACCTCTCCATAAGCGTCCCGCGCCATCGCCTCATCCGACACGTCCAGGCCCTGCGTCAGCACCTTCTGGTAGCCGCCCAACCGGTCCGCATCCATTACCAGTTTCTCAAACCCTGTGCACAGCCCACCTTGCAACCAACCCGCCGCATGAAGGACGAAATTCGCCCCCGCCAGCATTGTCGAATGCATCGAATCCGCTCTTTCATAAGCCGCCTGCGCATCTTCGATCTTGGACGCGGTCAGAGACCCGCCACAGCGCAATGGCAAACCCGCCCGACGTGCCATCTGGCCGATGGCATAGTTCGAGATCACCGGTTCCGGCATTCCAAATGTAGGCGCACCGGATTTCAGCGACATCGATGACAGGAAATTTCCCAAAACAAACGGCGCACCCGGGCGGACCATCTGAGCATAAGCGCAGAACATCAACGCCTCTGCCATCGCCTGGGTCACGCTGGCCGCCGTGCTGACCGGCCCCATGGCCCCTGACAGGATGAACGGCACCACGATGATCCCCTGCCCGCGCCCGCAATAGGCCCGGATCGCTTCGGTTACGACTTTGTCAACCAGCAGCGGTGAATTGGTGTTCACATTGCCAAGAATGAAGCAGTTGCCCTTTAGCACCTCCGCACCGAAAACAATCTCGGCCATATCCACGCTGTCCTTCGCGCGGGAGCCTTCGGTGATTGCGCCCAGATGCGGTTTGTCGCTCAGCGTCATATGTGCCAGCACCATGTCCAGATGCCGTTTGCTGACCGGCACATCGCAGGGTTCGCAGATCACCAGCCCAGTGTGGTGCAGGTTAGGGTGCATGTAGGACAGCCGCACGAGGTCCCGGAAACTGTCCAGATCGCCATAACGCCGCCCACGCTCCAGATCCCGCACAAACGGTGCACCATAGATTGGGGCAAAACCTGCGCATCGCCCCCAATGACCACAGATTTCTCGGGGTTGCGCACCAGCTGGGTGAATTGGCGGGGGGCCTTGCTGCATTCGGCCCGCACCCAGTCTGCCGGTGCGCGTACGATGTCGCCGCCAATCTTCGCACCGGCTGATTTCCACGTGGCCAGAGCCTCGGGGTCGTCGCGAAAGGCAATGCCCGCGTCCTGCATGATCCAATCGACCTGCGCGTCGAGCCGGACCAGCTGCTCTTCGTCCAGCGGATCGAACCACGCCAGCCGACGCCGGATATAGGTTGGGACGGGAACCGGGGCGTTGCGGGCGGCGCGGGCGCTTCGAACCATGGCGGACTCCAAAGTATGGTCAGCCTAGGCATGCATCGCGCGCAAACCTTGCCAAAACCGACCAAATCGCGGGCGAATGGGCCGTAAACGGCATGTGAACGGGGGATCGGGCCTCAGGCCGCCTTGCGTGGACGCTGCACCACCTGGATCGCCATCAACTCCAGCCCGGCGGCATAGACTGTGTCGACCACTGGCAACCACAGCTGCAACATCGTCAGCTGCCGCATGCCGATCTCCTCCGCCAGTCCGAGAGACGCCAGCGCCTGCGCGGGAAAGGGCGTGTTTTCCCGGACATCCCGGGTCTGAACCTCCGCACTGGACGGAAGGATCACCAGCCCACCAACCCGCTGCGCGGACGTGTCCGAGCGGGCCGTTCTGGCCGCCGGTTCATGTTTCATTGGGCATACTCGCTCGATTGCCTCTGTTTTTTTCGAAAGCTTAGGTTAATCCTAAGTGAATGTCGCGGATTTTTTGCGGGTGGCGTCTTCGATTTCCTCTCGCATATGCGACACGGCTTTGATATGCGACGACGGCCCATAGATGGGTATGTGCGGGTGTGGCGAAATTGGTAGACGCACCAGATTTAGGTTCTGGCGCCGCGAGGCGTGGGGGTTCGATTCCCTTCACCCGCACCAAACTTACTCCAGTTTTACCTTTGGATACTGGAGTCTAGATAAATGACCGTTCTCAGCGAAGTTTTCCGTGAGTTTCTGTACCTCAAAGACATCAATCCTAAGCCCTCTGAGCAGTCCGTTAAGAGGCTCATAGAGGTTGTCGGTGATCTACCTGTAGAGGAGTACACCAGAGACACAAATTCGCTGGAGCACCGTACCCAAAATTTGCCGGGGTCATTTCGCGCCCGCGTTGGATTTTTCGGTGTCGGAAAGCAATTTAACCCCTGCCAGTCGCCACCGTCTTGCCTGATCTCTGCCATGTGGGCATTCTTCTCCAACGCCTAACAGCCGGGTTGTCCATGGTGATCATTGTCAAAACGGTCCGAACGCTTTTCTGCGGCCTGACAGGGCTGCTTTGCGCGTTTGCCAGTGTGGTCTGGGCAAATGACTCGCCGCGCTCCTCATCTTTCCGGCTCTACGGGTATTTCTCACCCGCCGTGGTCAGCTTCAATGACGGGGTCGACCGGTACACCCGGCTGACTGACAATTCCTATTCCGGCGGGCGGTTCGGGTTCTGGCTGGATGTGCCGTCACTGCGCGGCCAGACCCGGTTCAATTTCGAAAGCTCGCTGGGCATTCGCCCGCCGGCGGCGCTCAGCCAGTTCTATGTTGCCTCGCTGATCGACCTCAACGCATCGACCCTGCGCAAATTCGAACTGATCCATGATACCAAGAAGATCGGGTCGTTTTCCTTCGGGATGGGCAGCATGGGATCCGATGGCGTTTCGGAATCCGACCTGTCGGGTACCCAGTTGGCGGCCTATGTGGGCATTGCCGACACAGCGGGCGGCTACACGTTCCGCACCGCGTCGGACTTGTTGTCGACGGTCTCAATCTCTTCTGCCTTTCCCACCTTTGACGGCGGGCGCGCACCCCGCATTCGCTGGGACAGCCCCGATCTGGCGTTGTCGCAGTTCGGCACGTTCAACGTCGCCGTGTCGTTTGGGGTGGAGGTCAGCGACCGCAACCTGGTGGTCAACGACGCGCTCGCCGATGTTGGCGTGTTCTACCGCAACACGCTGGGCACGTTCGATCTGAAGGCCAGCGGTGGGTTTTCAATTGCCGAAGTCAACGGCATTCAGGCCCCGCAATCCGCCGGATCTGTCAGCCTGCGGCACACCCCTTCCGGCTGGTCCACGACACTTGCGGGGGGCAAACGCGATGACGGTGGCAATTACCTCTATTCCAAGATCGGCCTGAAACGGCGCTGGTCGGATTGGGGCGATACCGCTGTTCCGCTAGATCATTACCGAGGTTACGGCACGGTCTCGGACACATCACGGTCCGAGTCCTTTGGCATCGGAATCGTGCAAAACATTGATCGCAGCGATCTGCAATTCTATGTCGGGCTGCGCCATTATGGCTTCGACCAGCCCGGGTCGTTGTCCTACCGCAGCAGCCGGTCTTTGATCTTCGGCACGCGCTGGGTGTTCCGCGAACTGGACACCTTAAGATTCCGTAGGGGCCGGAGCGAGATGGACTGGACCGACACGGAATAACCAGCGCGGCATCTGAAAATGGACTTCAGGTGAGAAACCGCGCAGCTGGTTAGGTTTTCGGTCGGTCAGGACAGCACGGCCTCCGATGGCTGGCGATCTGTCTACTACCTTACCAGTGCTCTACACGTCTTTGCCTGTCAGCGCCGCGGGCTTCCAGTTCCACGATTCGTGCAAGGTGCTGACACCGCGTACCCTCTTCAGCAATTTCGGCGATTTCAACGGCAGAAACCGGAGCCAGATCCGTCTCCTGTAGCATCGGTTTGGTCCTTGCATCCGATGAAACGAAGAAGGGAGCTTCACGGGGCTGGCGAATCTATGCGCTGTCGAAACCCGGCACATCCTGTTTCGACGACTCCTCAGTTCTCTTTGGCGTGCGCTGGAAGTTCTGAACCCCGTTTGGCGATCGGCCAGCAATGCCCCTTGCGCCCGCAGGCCCGGATCAATAGAAGGCCCCAAATCCGATGATGGCGCGTGCCGGGTGCGCGCGCCCAATTGTTATGGGGAATTACGAATGCAGGTCACCGAGACGCTGAACGAGGGTCTGAAACGCGGCTACCAGATTGTGGTGACCGCAGCCGAGCTGGAAGACAAGGTTAACGAAAAGCTGGTTGACGCCCAGCCCGAGATCGAGATGAAGGGCTTTCGCAAGGGCAAGGTTCCGATGCCGCTGCTGAAAAAGCAGTTTGGCAAGCGGCTCATGGGCGAAGCGATGCAGGAAAGCATCGACGGCGCGATGAACAAGCATTTCGAAGACAGCGGTGACCGCCCTGCCCTGCAGCCCGAGGTCAAGATGACCAACGAGGACTGGAAAGAAGGCGACGACGTGCATGTCGAGATGTCCTATGAGGCACTGCCGGAAATCCCCGAGGTCGACCTGAGCGGCGTTGAGCTGGAGCGTATGGTCGTCAAGGCCGATGACGCGGCTGTCGAGGAAGCGCTGGCCAATTTGGCCGAAACCGCACAGGATTTTGAAGCGCGCGACGAAGGCGCGGCTGCCGAAGATGGCAACCAAGTGGTATTCGATTTCGTCGGCTCCGTTGACGGCGAAGAGTTCGACGGCGGCTCTGCCGAAGATTACCCGCTGGTTCTGGGCTCCGGCAGCTTCATCCCGGGCTTTGAAGAACAGCTGGTGGGCTGCAAGGCCGGTGAAGCCAAAGACGTGACCGTCACCTTCCCCGAGGATTATCAGGCCGAGCATCTGGCGGGCAAAGAAGCCGTCTTCGCTTGCACCGTCAAGGAAGTCAAAGCGCCGGTTGCGGCCAAGATCGACGATGAGCTGGCCAAGAAATTCGGTGCTGAGGATCTGGCTGATCTGAAAGGCCAGATCACCGAGCGTCTGGAAGCAGAATATGCCGGGGCTGCGCGGTCGGTGCAGAAACGCGCGCTGCTGGACAAGCTGGACGATGTCGTAAAATTTGAACTGCCGCCGTCTCTGGTTGCCGCAGAGGCAGGCCAGATCGCCCACCACCTGTGGCACGAAGAAAACCCGGACGTGGAAGGCCACGACCACCCGGAAATCGAGCCGACCGAGGAACACACTGGCTTGGCCGAACGCCGGGTGCGCTTGGGCTTGCTGCTGGCTGAGCTGGGACAGAAGGCAGAGATCGAAGTGAGCGATGCGGAAATGAGCCAGGCGGTTATGAACCAAGCCAGGCAGTATCCGGGCCAGGAACGCCAGTTCTTTGAATTCGTTCAGCAGAATCCACAGATGCAACAGCAGATCCGCGCACCCCTGTTTGAAGACAAGGTCGTGGATTACGTGTTCGAGCTGGCCAAGGTCGCGGATAAGGAAGTCAGCAAAGATGATCTGCAGAAAGCGATCGAAGAGCTAGACGACGAATAAACTTCGCTCAATAGCGAGGGACAGAGAGAGGCGGTTGAACTTCGGTTCAACCGCCTTTTTCATGCGCAGTTGGCAAGAAGCACGAAGCCGCGCATCGACAGGTCGGAGCACGACAAAACCATGCGCGGCAGGCGTTCAGCATAGATTCACGCGCGATGCTTTACTATGAGCGGAAACTCGACCGGTTTAACGGCCGTCTCCGGCTAAACCATCGCCTCACATTCCCGTCGCAGCCGCACTGCCGCCAAGCTTTCGTCAAGCTCCACATCGTCATAGGTCAGGATCGTGTCCACCGGCACATCCCGCACCATCCGGACATCGCCTGTGAACCCCAGCGGCAGCGCCCGCATCGGTACAGAGACCGCCGTTGGCCGCAACTGTCCAGCCACGCAATAGCCACCCTCGCCATCCAGCAGCTCACCGACTTTCAGATCCTTTTTGGACACCGCCACCACATCCGACAGGAAGCCCTGGCTTTCCCCCGTTGCCTCCCCTCGCAACGCGACCGAACCGACGCTCAGACCCAGCTCCAGCCCGATCAGGTGGAACCGCTTGAAATTGCAATAATACAGCCCACTGTCGTCGGTGGAGACCATGTATTCCTCGAAACAGGCCTTCTGGTATTCCGTCGTCGCCTTGACCACCACCCAGACCCCCTTCCGGATGTCGTTTGGGATCATGCTACCATCCTCGGCCACAGAAGAGATCACCTCCACCATGCCCGCCTGTTCCAGTGCCCCGCCTTCGGCCCGTGGTCGCATCAGGGTGGCAAGGTCGTCGATTGATCCGGCCGGGTAGCTCAGCCCCTGTGACGGCGCCAGCAAACCCGTGGCATTCGAGATGGCCACCGATTCGATGGCAGGTTTAGTGCCGTCCAGAAAGCTGTTGAACATCTTGGGGTTCAGACGCCCGCGCTCAGCCTGTTCGACGGTCACCCCCCAGTAATCCCAGATCGTGTCCGGCGTCGAAAACCGGTATTCAGGCTTCCACTTGTGGCCTCGCCCTGCTGCGGTCACTTCGAACCCGCAGGTGCGGGCCCAGTCAACCAGATCAACGGTCATGGCAGGCTGGTCGCCGTAGGCCTGGCTATAGATCACCCCCGCCGCGCGGGCCCGCGCCACCAGCGCCGCGCCACAGACCGCGTCCGCCTCCACCGTGGCAGAGATCACATGTTTGCCCGCCGCAAATGCTGCAAGGGCGTGGTCCACGGCCACAACCGGGTTGCCGGTACATTCGATCACGATTTCGATACCGCCAAACCCAATCAGAGCCATTGCATCGTCGCCCACATGGGTTTCGCCCGAGGCCAACGCAGCGGCCAGCGATGGCGCTTCGATCTGATCTGCGCGCCAGCCTGCCAAGACCATGTTGGACTTGGCCACATCCACTCGCAGGTCGGCTACGCCCACGACATGCACGCCGGGGATCCGCTCAGTCTGGGCCAGAAACATCGTGCCAAATTTTCCGACCCCAACAAGACCGACCCGCACCGGGTTGCCCTGCGCTTCCCGCGCCAGCAGTTGTTCGTGTAAGCCCACCGGGCACCTCCCTTCCCTGTTGAAAGACGCGCCGCCTTCCCGCGGGATGCGCCTTGCATTAAGGCCGGAAGGTTTGGGTTTTGCCCGCGCCCGTCAAGCAGTTTTCCGGCGCGGCGGCCTCCCCCCAAGGCGATAACCCGCCTTGCCCGGCCAACCTGCGTGACAGGTGGCACCGAACCACGTATACTATGCCCAAGACCGGATAACCGGCTTTGACAGGCACATAACAGGCACAAAAAAATGATCAGGATTTCCCCTTCCCGACTGACCCGTCGTGGCTTTGCATTTGGCGCGGCGTCTGCCGTAACCCTGACCGCGGCATGCGGCAACGGGGTTGGCAGCAACGGATCGGTCACCATCGACGCACGCGTGGACGCGACGCTGGACGAAATGTATCGGAGCTACCCGAACACCGCAGACATCGCCGACAAGGCCAGCGGAATGCTGGTAATGCCGCTGGTGACAGAGGCAGGCTTTGGTGTTGGCGCAGGCTATGGGCGCGGCGCGCTTCGCGTGGGCGGCGCAACAGTAGATTACTATTCCAACACCAAAGCCTCCGCCGGGCTGCAGATTGGCGCGGCGCAATATGCGCATGTGCTGTTCTTCATGACCAATGACGCACTGGAAAACTTCCGCCGCGCACCAGGTTGGACGCTGGGCGCCGACGTGGGCTATGTGATCAACGACCGAGGCGAAAGTGTGGAGGCTGACAGCAACACGCTGCTGAACCCGATCCTGGCAGCAGTGTTCGGACAGGCCGGGCTGAAGGTGGGCGCGACGCTCGAAGGCTCCAAATACAGCCGTATCATTCCTTAACAGGCCAACAGCAGGCCGCCATCCCGGGGACACGCCATGCGCAAACTGGTTTTTCTGGCGGCTCTCGCCTGTTTCCTGACGGCCTGCGGATCGCGCCGCGCGCCGGTGGATGCCGTACCCGAGGCCGCGCCACAGATTTCCCTGCGCGCGGCCCCAACCAAAATCTATCCCAGCTTTGGCGATGCCGACCCGCATGACTGGAAACGCCGCCGTCCAACCTCTTACGCCGTACATGGCATCGACATTTCACGCTGGCAGGGGGCAATAGACTGGGGTAAGGCGCGGCGCGCAGGGGTGAGTTTTGCGTTCATCAAGGCGACCGAGGGTGGCGATGTGTTCGACCCAAAATTCGAGCAGCACTGGGCCGGAGCCGGAGCAACGGGCTTGGCGCGCGGGGCTTATCATTTCTACTATTTCTGCCGGCCTGCTGAACAGCAGGCAGCATGGTTCATCAAAAATGTCCCAAAGGATTCCAATGCGTTGCCGCATGTTCTGGACATGGAATGGAACCATCAGTCCAGAACCTGCAAGTTGCGCCCGAAACCGGAAAAGGTGCGCAGCGAGGCGCGCAAATTCCTGAACAAGCTGGAGGCACATTACGGCCAGCGTCCCATCGTCTACACCACGCCGGATTTCTACAAGGAAACTGGCATCTGGCGTCTGGGCCAGACCGAATTCTGGCTTCGCTCGGTCGCAGGCCACCCGTCCGAGGTTTACCCCGGCGGACAATGGCGGTTCTGGCAGTACACCGGTACGGGCCTGGTCCCGGGCATTGAGGGCAAGGTGGACATCAACGTTTTTGGCGGCACGGTGCAGGAATGGCGCGAATGGCGGCGGCCATCGGTGGCGGTAGAGGAGTAGGCTTTGAGGTGGGATAGTTGCTTAGTTAACTTAAAGAACACGCAATAAACTATTGGTATTTATCAAATATAGCGTTCAAAAATATCTCTGCAGCCGTAGTTTAATGCGCGAAACCTGCTTTAGGCATCGTAAGCCAAAGACCTATATCCAAGCCGCTCGCCTCAAAGCTCGATCACCCCTGCCCCTGCTGCAGACACCGTGCGGACCAGTTTCCGCTGTCGCCGCACATGTTCCGGTGTATAGATTGCATCAACATAGCGCCTCCTGCCTGACCACAGGGTGACGCGATGTGCTGGTATCTTTTTTCGGCTTACTCCGCAGCCAGCCGGGGTTCTTGTGCAACGGCCCGGCGCTGCGGGGTCCGAATGCCCAGAACCGAGCCTGCGATCTGTGTGCGCAGCACCTGCGCGGTGCCCCCGCCGATGGTGAACATACGTACGTCGCGATACATGCGCTCCAGCGGTTCCTGATCGCCAAAGCCCCGCGCACCAAACATCTGAAGCGCGTCATTGACCACCTTGATCGCGGCCTCAGATGCAAAAAGCTTGGCCCGCGCCGCAGTGGTCATGTCAGGAAAGCCACCCGGCCCCAGGGTTTGCGCGGCTTCGTGAAGCATAAGGCGGGCGGCATGCACGCTGGTGTCCATGTCGGCGATCATCCATTGCAGACCCTGAAATTCTGCAATCGGGCGGCCAAACTGTTCGCGTTCGAGCAGGTAGCGCTTGGCATGTTCCAGCGCCCCGGCAGCTACACCCAGCGCCACGGTACCCGCGCCCACGCGTTGGCTGTTATAGGCGGTCATCAGATCGGCAAAGCCGCGTTTGAAGCCCGAGGGCGGTATCACAGCCATGTCGGCGGGTATCTCGACGTCCGTAAAACGCAGCTCCGCTTCGGGCATGCCACAGAGGCCCATGGTTCGTTCGTGACGGACCACTTCGAAACCAGTTGGCACATCTCCCTGGGCCGGATTGCAGATGACGAGGAAACCACCGATACCCTGCTCTGATCCGGTTTCATCCAGCACACGGGCGAAAATCAGATGAATGCGGGATACCCCGCCGCCGGTGATCCAGTGTTTGGTGCCGTTCAAGATATACCGCTCACCCCGCTTGCGGGCGGTGGTGGTCATGTCGGTGGCGGCGCTGCCGGCGTCTGGCTCAGTTATACAGATGGCGGGTTTGTCACCCGCCAACACCAACGGAGCGCAGAGCCGTTTCTGCGCCTCGGTGCCATAGGCCATCACCGCGCTGATCCCGCCCATGTTGCCTTCAACCA
>JAEPNQ010000030.1 GCA_017643305.1 Marinibacterium sp.
ATTGTGGAGATTACGCTCGGCGGGCAGGTGTACATACCCGGTTGGGGGTTTGCCACGACAGTCCTCCTGCCGAAGATCTAAAAGGCTTCTTCTACAGCCAACACGGTAAAAGCATCGAGCGGCTATTCCGTCAGCGTATGCCGGAAACACTAGAGGAAGATTGATCCGCTGGGAGTATCTGCCGCTTGGCTCACACAAAGTGTATCCAAATTTGTATCCAAAAGATACCAAAATCAAATTTTATCATTATTTATCAATATTTTAATGGAAGTTTGTGGCGGAGGGAGCGGTTCTGGCGGCGAACCCTCTCCACCTCTTAAGTTATTGTAATCATTGACTCAGGCATGAGTTCGAAAGTCACTTGGGTCGAGCGGGTCTGGCGGCGAAACATTGGGGCGCTCGACGCCAACACAAAAAACGGCGCGCCTCAAGCCGCCGTATGATGCGAACCCACACCATCAGGCTGTGCAATTAGCTTGATGTTGAGAGAAGCCAATACCTTGAGCACGGTGCCGAACTCGGGGTTCCCGTTTGCGCTCAGCGCACGATAAAGGCTCTCGCGACTAACACCTGCGTCTTCGGCGACGCGCTTCATGCCTTTGGCTCGCGCAACAACACCGATCGCATCGGCAATGAATGCAGGATCTTGTGTTTCCAGCGCATCCGATAGGTAGCCTGCGATCATTTCATCGTTGTCGAGATACTCAGCAGGATCGAAATCGGTGACTTCATGTTTCATTTCCAAGTTCCTTCCAAATGCTCTGCGCCTTCGCGATATCTCGCTGCTGACTTTTCTTGTCGCCCCCACACAGCAGAAAGATGATCTCATCTCCTTGCTGACGAAAATAGACGCGATAGCCTTTTCCTTCGTGGATACGTAGCTCACTCACGCCATGACCCACAGGTTCTACATCGCCAAAATGCCCGAACCTCAGGCGCTGCAGCCGACCCGTGATTTTTTGCTTCGCCCGTTGGTCACGCAAGTTGCGCAGCCATGAAGAGAAGACCTTTGTTTGCCTGATTACGAACATAGCTCCATGTAGCCTCTGGGCTACAAATTTTCAAGAGCCTTATCATGTCATGCGTCGGCCCCTTGGGGCCCGAAATTGATGTCCCTGCAGACCAAAACCCGTCGGAAGCAGCGTTACACCGCCCGCAAATGGTCCGCGCCGACCGCAACACGAGTCTGGCCGCCCAGAATTTCCATCGCGCCCAGACGCTCGGACACGGCCCGAGTACCAGTTTCTTGTCGCGTCAGCTCTTCGGTGACACATCCTTCATCGCCGCCTTCAGGAGCAGCGCCACATTCTCGGCAGTGAACTTGTAGCCTTTCCCGTCGGGGATGCGCGTGGCCGAGATGGGATATTTGGGCCGACGCGGGTCGATGCCTGCAACGCGGAAGCGCTCTCGCCCTGTCGAGAACTCGCGACCGAAGTCATCGGGCGACAGCCCGAACTCTTCGGCGAGTGCCTCGAACAACATGCGTTCCGGATCCAGCGTTGAGCCATCCGGCAGCGGGATCGACACGCGCACGCCGAACTCGAAGTTCCAGCGCAGGTCCATGGCTTGAACCCCCAGTCCTTCCGCGACAAGACCGTGCTTTGCAGCAACCTCTGCGCTGGCCTTCAGCATCTCGGCCTCGATTGACTTGCAGAGACCTGGGGTGAGGTTGCGGGGCGGCGCGATTTCGGACATTGGCGGTTTTCCTTTTACATCGGGACAGGATAAAAGGCCAAAATTGGTTTTGCACGTAACAAGGGCGCCGCCATGCACATTCTGATGACGGTGAACGCCGCTTGGAACATCTGGAACTTTCGCCGTCCGCTGGTCGAGGCGCTGGCGTCCGATGGCCACCGGATCACGGTGTTGGCACCGCCGGATGATGCGGTCCCTGAGCTTGAGCGACTGGGTTGCCGCGTGCGCCCGCTCGAGATGAGCGTGAAGGGGCTCAATCCGATCGAAGATCTGAAACTCCAGCGCCGCTTTGGTCGGATCTTCCGCGAAGAGCGCCCGGATGCCGTCCTAAGTTACACAATAAAGAACAACATCTTCGGAGCCCGAGCGGCGAAGCCGGACGATGTTCCCTTCTTGCCCAATGTAACCGGGCTCGGGACGGCGTTTCTCTCCGGCAAACTGTTGCAGACCGTGACCGAGCAGCTTTACCGGCGCTCCTTTGCCGCCTTGCCGGCGGTGTTCTTCCAGAACCAAGATGATCGCGACCTGTTTCTTGATCGACGGTTGGTGAAAGGGCAACAGGCCCGGCTTCTGCCCGGTTCCGGCATCGACCTAGAGCGTTTTGCACCTGCAGCCACGCCCGCGCCCGACGAGCCCCCAGCGTTCCTGATGATTGCGCGGCTGCTGCGCGATAAGGGCGTGGTGGAATTCGTCGACGCCGCTCGTAGGGTCAAAGCGCGCCATCCGCACGCGCGGTTTCAGCTGCTTGGTGCCGTTGGCTCCGAAAACCGCAGTGCCATCGGTCGTGAAACGCTGGATGCCTGGGTTGCCGAAGGAGTTGTCGAATATCTCGGCACCACCAACGATGTGCGCCCTGCAATCTCGGCGGCATCCTGTGTGGTTCTCCCCTCCTACCGCGAGGGCGCGCCGCGGACGCTGATTGAGGCCGCCGCCATGGCGAGGCCGTTGATCGCCACGGATGTGCCGGGCTGTCGCGCGGTCGTTGACCGAGATGTCTCGGGCTACCTCTGCGACGTGAGAAGCGCCGAAAGCCTTGCCGCTTCCATGGAGCGCTTTCTTGCGCTGACACCAGAGGAACAGCGCGCCATGGGCGCCGCGGGCCGAACCAAGATGGAGCGCAAGTACGATCAACGCTTGGTCGTCGACGCCTATCGCGAAGCCTTGGACTTGGTCATCGGCCATCGTGGAGGATCGCGCTGATGGACACGGTCTTCTTCATCGCCTCGAAACTGATCGGCGCGCTCTTGCGGCCGGATACGTGGATTATCATCGCGCTCGGCCTGATTGTTCTGGCGCTGCTGACGCAGAGAAGGCGCTTTGCGCTGTGGACCAGTGGCGTCACGCTGGCCGCGGTGTTCGCTCTGGCGATCCTGCCGCTCGGCGATCTGTTGCTTCAGCCAATCGAACGGACCTATCCCGCGCAACCGCCCCTCGAACGGGTCGACGGGATCATTGTGCTCGGAGGCGGTGAAGACGCGCGGGCGAGCGCGTACTGGAGCCAAATGCAGTTCAACGAGGGCGGCGACCGGTTCGCCGCAGGCTTGGCTCTCGTGCGTCGGTTTCCGAATGCGAAGCTTTTGTTCGCTGGTGGCAGCGGTGCGCTACGGGACCTCCGGGGAACTATGGTTTCAGAGGCGTCTATCGCTGAACAGTTTTTCCTTGATCAAGGGATCAACCCCGACCGCCTTTTGTTGGAGGCAAGATCCCGGAACACCGCGGAGAATGCCCGGCTGAGCCTTGAACTTGCGGACCCAAATCCTGATGAAACCTGGGTTCTTGTCACCAGCGCCTTTCACATGCCGCGTGCCCTGCGAAGCTTTGAAACAGCCGGGTGGACAGGGATTGTCCCTTGGCCTGTGGATTACCGCACAGCAGCATTTGCTGACGGCATTGGCTGGGATTTGACCCACAATCTTCAGGTGCTCAATACAGCGATCCGAGAGACAGTTGGACAACTGGCTTATCGCCTGACTGGACGTTGACGTTCAAACCAGCCCGTCCCGCTGCGCCACATGCATGATGGCTTGCAAGAACCCTTTCACGGACCCGCAGTCAAACCGCTGGCCGTTCAACGTGACAGCCTCCACCTGGCCAGCGGCCGCCTGCGTGTTGATCGCGTCTGCCAGTTGGATTTCACCGCCCGCGCCGGGCGCTTGGCCACGCAGGATCTCGAAGATGTCAGGCTTCAGGACATAGCGGCCAATGGAAGCCAGGTTGGAGGGCGCCTGCTCGAAGGCGGGCTTTTCGACAAGGCCCGCGACACTGCCAGCGGCCGAGCCAGGCTGCACCACACCGTATTTCGATATGTCGGGTCCGTTGACTTCCATGACCGACAGCTGCGTGCGACCCGAGGCTTCATAGCCTTTAACGAGATCAGCGGTCACGCCAGCCCCCTCGTAGGTCAGGAAGTCGTCGGCCAAGAGCACCGCAAAGGGATCATCGCCGACGGCGCGCTCTGCACAGAGGACGGCGTGTCCCAGGCTCAGCTGTTCAGGCTGGCGCACGAAGATGCATTCAACGCCATGGGGCAGGATGTTGCGCACCATGTCCGCTTGGTCCGTCTTGCCCTTGGCTCGGAGCGCGGCTTCAAGTTCCTGATTGCTGTCGAAATGATCCTCGATCGCCCGCTTGTTGCACCCCGTGAAGAAAATCAGCGTGTCGATGCCGGCCGCGATGGCTTCTTCGGCCGCATATTGGATGAGCGGCTTGTCGACGATCGGCAGCAGCTCTTTCGGCATAGCCTTGGTGGCCGGCAAGAAACGAGTGCCGAAACCGGCAACGGGAAATACAGCTTTGCGAACAGGTTTCATGAAGGTCTTCCGATACGAATTATGTGTGATTGCAATTATCTGTAGGTGTCACACGGATCGCAGTTGGTCTGCCCCGACCGCAACGCGGGTCTGCCCACCCATGATTTCCATCAACACCCAGACGCGTCGATCCGGCGCGATCTTTTCCACTTCTGCCACGAAATTGGCAAACGGTCCCTTGGTCAGCGTCACCTGATCCCCGGGTTTCAGAAGCTTCGGCGGCAGCAATTTGCCCTTGGCGTCGCAACGCAGCATCAGCTGCGAGACCAGATCCAGCGGCACGGCCGTTGGCTCCTTGCCGAAGCTCACCAGCCGGGTGATGCCGTAGGTCGAGTTGACCGTCCGCCAGAACCCGCGGGCCGCATCGAACGCCACGAAGATATAGCCTGGGAACAGCGGCCGCAGGGCCGTGACGAACTTGCCGTTGCGCTGCTTTGTTTCCTCTCCCATCGGCAAGAAGGTCTGGAAGCCCTGGCGCTTGAGGTTCTTGTCCGCGATGTTTGCGCAGTTCGGCTTCAGCTGCGCCAGAAACCAGCTCGCGCCGCGATCATGGAATGTCATCTCGGACCCTAATTAACACTCTACAGCCCACATATCGCTCGAACTTGAACAGATGCAAGTATGGTTTTCTGGGTGTTTGGTGGCATTTTGATGAAGATGATGGGGCATTCACCGCTCAGGCCATTGATATAATGGGATAATCCAGCACTATCAGCTTGATACGCTTTGCAGCCCGAGCAAACGTCCGACCAACTTGCATGCGGATCGGAGGCTGAGTTGGACGGGAGTGGCGAGATTACCGAGTTTCGGGCGGCGCAATATGTGCGCATGTCGACGGAGCACCAGCAGTATTCGACCCACAACCAGTCCGACAAAATCCGCGAATACGCCGAGAAGCGTGGAATCGAGATCATCAAGACCTATGCCGACGACGGCAAGAGCGGCCTTTCCATCGGCGGGCGCGCAGCCCTGCAGCAGCTGATCGCGGATGTGGAATCCGGCGTGGCGGATTTCAACGTCATTCTGGTCTATGACGTGAGTCGCTGGGGCCGTTTCCAGGACGCAGATGAAAGCGCCTATTACGAATACATCTGCAAGCGCGCCGGCATCAACGTCGCCTATTGCGCTGAGCAGTTTGAGAATGACGGCTCCCCCGTCTCGACCATCGTCAAAGGCGTCAAACGCGCCATGGCTGGGGAATACAGTCGGGAGCTTTCGGTCAAGGTCTTCGCCGGCCAGTGCCGCCTGATCGAGTTGGGCTTCCGCCAGGGCGGCGCAGCCGGGTTCGGGTTGCGCCGGGTACTTGTCAACGAGCGCGGCGAGATCAAGGGCGAGCTGAGGCGCGGCGAGCACAAATCGTTACAGACCGATCGCGTCATCCTGATGCCCGGGCCCGACGAGGAAGTCGCCTGGGTCAACAAGATGTATCGCTGGCTGATCGAGGAGGACCTGGCCTTCCGCGAGATCGCCGACCGCCTGAACGAAGAAGGCGTGACCACGGATCTGGATCGGCCTTGGACTTCCGGCACAGTGCGCACGGTGCTGACCAATGAGAAATACATCGGCAACAATGTCTACAACCGCTCCTCCTTCAAGCTGAAGAAGCTGCATGTGGAAAACCCGCCGGACATGTGGGTGCGCAAGGAAGGCGCCTTTGAGGGGATCGTGTCGCTCGAGTTTTTTCTGACGGCGCAGGAGATCATCACGGCGCGGTCAGCGCGGCTCTCGGACGAGGAACTGCTGGATCACCTGAAACGGCTCTACGCGGACGCGGGCCAGCTTTCTGGCGTGCTGATCGACCAGACACCGGATATGCCCTCGTCCTCAGCCTATCGAAACCGGTTCGGCTCTCTGGCGCGTGCCTATGAGATGATAGGCTATCGCTCGGACCGGGATCAGGAACGTATCGCGCTGAACAAGCGCCTGCGTGGGATGCACCCGGAGATCATCGCTCGCACGGAGGCCGCGATTGCCGAGGTGGGTGGCACGGTTGCGCGTGATCCCAAGACCGACCTGCTGACCATCAACGATGAGATGGTCGTCAGCTTGGTCCTGGCGCGTTGCCAGCCGCAGGGCGATGGGCGACTGCGCTGGCGGATCCGGTTTGACCCGATGCGCTATCAGGCCGACGTGACACTGGCCGTGCGGCTCGATCCCGACAATCGCGAAGAGCTCGATTACTACCTGATGCCCTGGCTTGACCTGCCCCGGCCAGAAATCCGCCTTTGCAACCGCACCAGCATCGCCTTCGAGGCCTTCCGCTTCGAGAACCTCGGCTTTTTCTACGGCATGGCCGAGCGCGTCGGCATTCGCCGGAAGTGGGGATGAGGGGGATGATGATGGAAATCAACGAAAGCACAAAACATGAACAATTTTGCCAAAAAGGGAAGCTACGCCCATGATGACTGACACACCCGAGAGCGTCTCGCTCGTCCCCATCGACCGGATCGAGGTCCTGAATTCCCGGGACCGGAACATGAAGGTCTTTGAGGAGATCGTCGAAAACATCCGCTCCATTGGCCTGAAAAAGCCGATCACCGTGACGGAGCGCCAGGGCGCGGATGGGGCGCCCGCCTTTCTGCTCGTCTGCGGTGAAGGCCGGTTGAATGCCTTCCGCCTGCTCGGCGAGAGCCACATCCCGGCATTGGTGGTCAATGTGACCGATGAGGACGCCTTCATCATGTCGCTGGCGGAAAACATCGCACGGCGGGGCCACCGTCCGCTGGAGATCCTGGCCGACATCGAGTTGCTGCTCGCGCGGGATTACACCATCGACGACATCATCACCCGGACGGGTCTGTCTGAGAAATACGTCCGGGACATCGTCTTCCTCTTGGAAAAGGGCGAGGAGCGCCTGATTGAAGCGGTGCAAAACGGCACCATTCCGCTGACCACTGCCCTCGAAATCGCCCGTGCCAAGCACGACGATGAAAACCTCGGCGACATGCTGGAAGAGGCCTACAAGACCGGCCAGCTCAAGGGGCATCAGATCACGGATGCCAAGCGGCTCATCGAAAAGCGCCGCGAAAAGGGCCCCAAGACCGGTGGTGATCGCCCGAAGCTGCCGAACTCGGCCCATTCGCTGGTTAAGACCTACCAGCGCAAGGTCGCCCGCCAGCACAAGCTGATGCTGAAGGCCGATCATGCGCACCAGCAGCTGCTCTTGGTGATCCAAGGGCTGAAACGCCTCTTTGCTGATGAGCACTTCGTGACGCTTTTGCGCGCCGAAGGCCTCGACAGCCTGCCGAAATACCTTGCCGACCGCATTGAAACCGCCTGAACCCTTGAAAGGAACATCCCATGAATGACCTCAGCACCGTGCAGCCACTTTACCCAGGGGCCTTTCCCCAGACCGACAGCGACACGCCTTATCCCAAGGCTCCGTTGAACCTGACCCTAGGGTTTGATCTCGAGACCTTTCAGATCCCTCTTGACGAGCTGATGCCCTCGAAAAAGGTCCCCGACGGCGTGATGACCACGCGCAAGTTCAAGCAGATCGTGTCATCAATCCGAGAAATTGGCCTGATCGAGCCGCTCTCGGTGATCAAGCCGGATCCGGAGGCGGCGGGCTTTTTGCTGCTTGATGGCAATTTGCGGGTGCTGGCGCTGAAGGAACTAGGACAGGACACCGCGCCCTGCCCGATCGCCAAAGATTTTGAGACCTAAACCTACAACCACCGGATCAACCGGCTTTCGACGGTGCAGGAGCATTACATGCTGCGCCGCGCGATCGATAAGGGCGTCAGCAAGGAGCGGCTCGCGCGGGCCTTCAATGTGAACCTCTCGACCATCAACAGCCGGATCAATCTGCTGCATGGGATCTGCCCAAAGGCGGTGGAACTGCTGCAGGACCATAAGTTCACGCCAGATGTCACGCGGCACCTCCGGAAGATGAAGGCGGCTCGCCAAATTGAGGCGGTCGAGCTGATGATTGCGGCGAACATGATCACCGCCGCCCATGCGGACGCCCTGCTTAAAGCCACGCCGCCCGAGCAGCGCACCGACTACAAGCCGCCTCAGCCGGAACAGCCCAAGGGCGACCCGCTGGAACAGATCGTCAAGCTTGAGCGCGCGATGAGCCAGGTGCAGGAAAAATACAAGCACGCCGAGGAAAACTACGGATCCGAGCTGCTGAACCTTGTCGTTGCCAAGGGTTACCTGAAAAAGCTGATGGAGAACGAGGCCGTAAGGTCCTACGTGGCGCGACATGCGTTCGAGATCCTCGAGCAGTTCGAACTGGTGCTGAATACGGTGAGCATGGAAGAGGCGGTGGAACAGGCCGAGCGGGAGGAAGGGCCGAGCGGGAGCGAGTCGGTGGCATGGACTCATCCAAAGCACGATGACAGTCGCGCAGCATCGGACCCGGGCATGGATGGTCAACTCGGGTGATGGGCTCGGCTCGGGATGAGCTTCCGAAATCTTTGCCCAAGTGGCTGATCCCAAAGCGACGTGTGGCCGTGTGTCGAGGAGCTATAGCCACGCCGCCGCGCACGGGATCGACGACCAACCAAGATCATGATGTGGCCTTGTGCTGACGAGGTCGTTCAGTTATGAGCTTGGTACATTCAAGGTCTACGGATCTAAAGTGGGCATAAGTTCCAGCCACAGCCTCCCACCGGGGCAAGGTTCCGCTCCATTCTGAGCGCCCAACTCGCAGGTCGACTACTGCGATCGTGTTGACGAAAACCTCTTGAAACGCTGAATTTCCCGCTTGTTTGCGTGCGCAGCACTTGATAATGCTCGAGACTGAGCGATGTGGAATCCATTTTCATCATCACCTTCGCACACCACAAGGTGCCCCGCGGGCAGTCCTTGTGCGGTAGCCTGAGAAAATCCTGAAATGACCAGTAAGCGCACCAAGCTGCAGGAGGACACGCATTTTCGCGTGCTTCGCCTCCTGCAAGAGAACCCGGAAATGTCACAGCGTGAGCTGGCGGCAGAGGTTGGAGTGAGCGTTGGAGGCATGCATTACGTTCTGAATGCCCTAATTGAAAAAGGGCTGGTTAAGCTGGGGAATTTCACTGCGGCAGAGGACAAGCGGCGCTACGCGTACATTCTGACACCGAGGGGCATTACCGAGAAAGCCGCCATCACCAAGCGGTTTCTCGAGCGTAAGATCGAAGAATACGGTGCTCTGAAAGCCGAAATCGAAGCGCTTCGGGACGAGTTGGGCGATGACGTAGTGCCGGAAAAGTCTTCAGGCGCCTGATCCTTCTGAAAGTAACCATGGCACAACGAAAAATACTAATCACCGGAACCGCAGGGTTCATCGGGTTTCACCTCGCCAAACTGCTCCTTGCTGAAGGGTTCCGGGTGCAGGGCTATGATGGGATGACAGACTATTATGATGTCACCCTTAAGCATCGCCGCCATGCCATGCTGCTGCAGAACCCGAATTTCTCGGCCGTTGAAGGAATGCTCGAGGACCAGGCACGGTTCGATGCGCTGGCGGACGACTTCCAGCCTGACATAATCGTGCATCTGGCAGCCCAGGCGGGCGTTCGCTACTCCCTTGAAAATCCGCGCGCCTATCTCGATGCCAACGTCATTGGAACCTTCAATGTCATGGAGGCAGCGCGCCGCCTGGGTGTGCAGCACCTACTGATGGCCTCAACCTCGTCGGTCTACGGCGCCAATACCGAGATGCCCTTTGTGGAGACTGAGAAAGCAGATACGCAGCTGACGATCTATGCCGCCACCAAGAAGGCCAATGAGAGCATGGCCCATGCCTATGCGCATCTTTACGATCTTCCCACCACGATGTTCCGCTTCTTCACGGTCTATGGCACCTGGGGTCGTCCCGACCTCGCTTTGTACAAGTTCGTTGATGCAATCCTCGATGGCCGGCCTATCGATATCTACAACCACGGCGACATGTATCGCGACTTCACCTACGTTGATGATCTTGTGCGCGGCATTCGCCTGCTGATCGACGCGGTGCCCGAGCGGCCAGCAGAAGGCGAAGCGCCCGAAGGCGGCAGCCTGTCGCCAGTGGCCCCCTTCCGGATCGTGAATATTGGCAATTCCGACAAGGTGCGCCTGCTCGATTTCATCGATGCGATCGAGGAAAGCCTCGGGAAGAAGGCAATCCGCAACTACATGCCGATGCAGATGGGCGACGTGCCCGCGACCTGGGCCGATGCGGAGTTGCTGAAATCGCTGACAGGATATCGGCCAAAGACCGATTTCCGCGACGGGATTGCGAGATTCGTTGAATGGTATCGGGAATATTCTGGAAAATGACATCTGATTTGAAAACGATTGCCGTTATCGGCCTTGGCTACGTGGGGCTTCCCCTCGCGGTCGAGTTCGGGAAAACCCGCCCCGTGATCGGGTTCGACATCAACGCGGGCCGGATCGAGGCGCTACGGGATGGGCAGGACGCCACGCAAGAAGTGTCGCCCGACGAGTTGAGCGAGGCTCGGCATCTCACCTTCACGGCCGATCCGGCGGATCTGGCCGCAGCCTCCATCTACATCGTAACGGTGCCAACGCCGATCGATGCACATAAACGCCCTGATCTGACCCCTTTGCTAAAGGCATCCGAAACGCTCGGCGGTGTCCTGAAGCGCGGCGATATCGTTATCTATGAGAGCACAGTCTATCCTGGAGCGACGGAGGAAGACTGCATTCCCGTGCTAGAGCGTGTCTCCGGGCTTACCTTCAACACCGACTTCTTTGCAGGATATTCGCCCGAGCGGATCAACCCCGGTGATAAGCGGCACCGCCTGCCCGATATCCGCAAAGTTACGTCCGGCTCCACGCCCGAGATCGCGGAAGAGATCGATCAACTCTATGCCAGCATCATAACCGCCGGCACCTACAAGGCGGAGAACATCCGCGTCGCCGAGGCTGCCAAGGTGATCGAAAACACGCAGCGTGACCTAAACATCGCGCTGGTCAACGAACTCGCCATTATCTTTAACCGCATGGGGATCGATACCGAAGCGGTGCTGAAAGCCGCAGGGACCAAGTGGAACTTCCTGCCCTTCCGGCCCGGGCTGGTGGGTGGGCACTGCATCGGTGTGGATCCTTATTATCTTACTCACAAAGCCGAGGAGATGGGCTATCACCCGCAGGTGATCCTCGCCGGTCGGCGTATCAATGACGGCATGGGCGCATATGTGGCAAGCCAGCTGGTCAAGGCGATGCTGAAGCGCCGCATCCATGTTGATGGGGCGCGTGTGCTGATTCTTGGACTGACCTTCAAAGAAAACTGCCCCGACCTGCGTAACACCCGCGTGGTGGACGTGGTGTCTGAACTGCGTGATTATGGCGTCCAGGTCGATGTGCATGACCCATGGGTCGATGCAGTCGAGGCAAGGCACGAATATGGGCTGGACCTCGTGATCGAGCCAGAGCCCGAGGCGTATGACGGCGTTGTCCTGGCGGTCGCGCATGACAGCTACAAGGACGCTGGAACGGCGGTATTGCGGAGTTATGGGCATCCAAACCATGTGTTCTGCGACCTGAAAAGTGTTTTTGGGCCAACTGACAGTGATCTTCGACTGTGATTGATCTTGGCACGTGGAAGAAGGCCTGGGCGCTTCTCGACGCGCGCGAGAGGCGCAACGCGTGGATTGTCCTTGGCATCCTTATCCTTGCGGCACTCTCCTCAGCGGCCATGGTGGGATCGATAATGCCGTTCCTTTCTGTGCTCTCTAACCCTGAGCGCATCAGAGACGTCGCTGTATTGGCCTGGGCGTATCAGGTGGGAGGCTTCACGAGTGACTTTGGCTTCCTCGTGGCGTTGGGAGTGGCGTCGCTAGCTGTGATCGTAATCTCTAACTTCCTGCAGATCTTACGAACCTGGGCAGTTGCACGGTTTGCGCTGATGCGGATTTATACGCTCAGCTACCGGCTACTGGCAGCTTACCTGCGGCAACCCTACGAGTATTTCCTTGATCAGCATACCGGGGAGATGAGCACACAAATCTTGTCGGAGAGCCAGGAGGCGGTGAATCAGTTTTTCCGTCCGGCTGGCGAAGTGATTGCATCCACGCTGACTATGATCATGATTGTCGCGGTGCTTCTGTGGGTCGATCCAATTGTGGCAATACTTGCCTTCGCCGTCTTGGGAAGCCTCTATGGTGGCACTTTTCTTATGTCACGCCGGCTCATCAAGCGGTCGGGAGAAATGCGTGCGGCCACCAACCGGGAACGCTTCCGTCTCGCCAATGAGGCGCTTGGCGGTGTTAAGGACATCAAACTTCTCGGGCGTGAGGGCGCTTACGTTGATCGGTACCGCGCACCCGCGCAGCGCATGGCGCGTGCCATGGTAACTGTCCGCGTTCTGGGTGAAGTGCCGCAATACGTGATGCAGGCGGTGGGGTTCGGGGGGGTAATTCTGCTCTGCCTGCTGTTGCTCAATCCAGCAGAGCTTGAAACGGGCCAGGCCTTGGCAGGTATTCTGCCCCTTATCGGCGTGTTCGCCTTTGCGGGGCAGCGCTTGCTGCCAGAGTTGTCGCGCCTTTATCAGGGCCTCACGCTCCTCAATGCTGGAGCCGCTGCCGTACACGCCGTCCACCGTGATTTGTTTGGCAAGAACGACTGGGACTTGCCGCGGCAACCGCCGCCTCCTCTGGGGCTTAAGTCAGAGTTGCGGCTTGAAAATATCAGTTATGGGTATCCGTCCGCGTCCCACGCAGGTCTGAGGGAGGTCTCGCTGTCGATTCGCGCAGGCCAGACGATTGGTGTAGTGGGCTCAACCGGAGCAGGAAAAACGACACTGGCAGATGTGATCCTAGGTCTTTTGCGTCCACATCAGGGACGGCTTGCTTGTGATGGGATCGACATTACTGACAAAAATCTGCGGGCGTGGCAGCAGACAGTTGGTTACGTTCCTCAGGACATTTTTCTGACAGATGCGAGTGTGGCAGAAAACATTGCCTTGGGGCTTGCGCCAGAGCAGATCAACGAAACTCGCTTGCGCAATGCGGCGCGGATTGCTCAGATCGACAGCTTCGTTATGGGCCATCTGCCTCATGGCTACGACACACTTGTCGGTGAGCGGGGCGTGCGCCTGTCGGGGGGGCAGAGGCAGAGGATCGGCATTGCGCGCGCGCTTTATCACGACGCGGATCTCATCGTCTTTGACGAGGCGACAAGTGCACTCGACAATCTGACCGAGCAAGAGGTGATGGCAGCAGTTGAAGCACTGCCCGGTGAGAAGACGATCTTAATGATTGCGCATCGTCTGAGCACCGTTAAGGCCTGCGACCGGATTATCGTTATGCAAAATGGGCGTATTGCCGGCTTCGATACGTGGGAGGCCTTGGCAGCAGGAAATCAGACTTTCCAGCGTCTAGCCAAGATTATGAAACCAGCTTCGGAGTTTGAGCCAGAAACACAGATGGGGAGTTATCTTTGACCTTCGTAGAAAAACTAGCTGACGAGCAAAAGGCGGTTATCATCGGTGAGATTGGACAAAACCATGACGGATCGCTCGGACTGGCCCACGCATATATCGATGCACTTGCTGATGCCGGGGCCGATGCAATCAAGTTTCAGACACATATTGCGGCGGCTGAAACCACACTGGATGACCAGTTCCGCGTTAAGTTTTCTTATCAAGACGAAACGAGATACGACTATTGGCGGCGTATGGAATTTACCGAACCGCAATGGGCGGAACTGAAGCGTCATGCGGACGAACGCCACATAGCGTTTCTAAGCACTCCCTTCTCCGCTGCTGCAGTGGATCTTCTGAAGCGCACTGGTGTCGAAGCCTGGAAAATTGGCTCCGGTGACACGGTAGAGGACACCATCCTGCAACCCATATTGAAAACTGGCAAACCTTTGATTGTTTCTAGTGGTATGAGTTCTTGGTCTGAGCTTGATGCTGCAGTTGCGCGCTTGACCGATGCAAGCGCATCATTTTGCCTTCTTCAATGCACCAGCAAATACCCTACGCCCATGACGGATGTGGGCATCAATGTTATGCCAGAAATGAGAGAGCGTTACGGGTGTCGTGTTGGACTGTCCGATCACTCTGGATCGCTTTCCCCATCACTGTCGGCCATCGCACGAGGATATTCTCTAATTGAGGTACACGCTACGTTCGACAAGCGGATGTTTGGTCCCGACGTTGTCGCATCTCTCACGATCGAAGATATCGCCCGACTGGTGCGTTTTGCTGGAGATCAGCGCATCATGGATGCCAATCCAGTGGACAAGGATAAAATGGCGAACGAGCTGTGTCAGCAAAAACAGCTATTTGGTCGGAGTCTTGCGCCAGTGCGGGACCTTCCTCAAGGACATGTGCTGACAGAAGGCGATCTAACCTTGAAAAAGCCGGGTGGTGGCTTGCCATGGTCCGACCGGGGCGAATTTATCGGCCGCGCGCTGGCACGTGACGTGCTGACAAATCGCCTGCTTAAGATTGAGGATATAACGTGAAACGAAAGATCTGTATTGTCGTACATAGTCGTGCCAATTACGGCCGCGTAAAAACCGTGATGCGCGCCGTTGCCGAACATGATGATTTAGAGCTGCAGCTTCTTGTGGGTTCTTCAGCTCTTCTGCATCGTTACGGCGCTGTCATCGACATTATCCGCCGCGACGGCTTTCAAGAGGCGGCAGTTGTTCACTCTATCGTGGAAGGCGAGACACCCACCACAATGGCCAAGTCAACAGGACTGGCGATCATAGAATTATCCACCCATTTCGATAATCTTAAGCCTGATGTCGTTCTGACCGTGGCTGACCGTTTTGAGACGCTGGCAACGGCAGTCGCTGCCAGCTACATGAACATTCCGCTGGCTCATACCCAGGGCGGCGAAGTTACCGGATCAATTGACGAATCAGTTCGCCATGCGATCAGCAAGCTGGCGCATATCCACTTTCCAGCAACGGAACGAGCAGCAAATTATCTGTTACGAATCGGCGAAGAGGCGGACACGGTGCACCTGACGGGTTGCCCCGCCATAGATCTTGTGGCTGAGACCGACCTGACCCTGCCGCACGATATATTTTCGAGAAATCGCGGGGTTGGCGAGGAGCTCAATGCACAAAAAGACTTCATTATTGTGCTGCAACATCCAGTGACGACTGAATATGGCAGTGGGTTGTCGCAAATACAGGAAACGCTTGAGGCGGTGCATCCAGTCGCGAAGGAAGGCATGCAGGTTGTATGGCTTTGGCCCAACGTAGACGCCGGGTCTGACGCAATCTCCAAGGGCATTCGCAGGTTTCGGGAATTGAACGAAACACCAAACATGCATTTCTACCGCAACTTCTCTCCCGAAGAGTATGCCAAGCTCTTAGCCAACGCCCGCTGCATTGTTGGTAATTCCTCTTCTGGTCTCCGGGAAGGTGCCTTTCTGGGAACACCTTGTGTAAACATTGGCACCCGACAGGCCGGTCGTGAGCGGGCCGCGAACGTGATTGATGTGGATTGCAACGCGGCTGAGATCTCTAATGCATTGGCCAAACAGCTGAAGCACGGCCGCTACGAGTCGTCCCATCTTGTCGGCGACGGCAAGGCAGGACGCCGCATTGCAGACATCCTTTCCAAATGCGAATTCCGCATTCAGAAAAAGCTCTCCTACATCTCCGAGTTATGAGGTACACGCGTTGAGAATTCTGTGCGTCATACCGGTTCGCGGCGGCAGCAAGGGGCTGCCGCGCAAGAACGCTCTTGAGATTGTTGATGGGGTCTCTCTTCTAGAATGGACCGCACGGCAGGCGCTTGAATGCTATCCAGTGGAAGATATCATTGTTTCTACAGAAGACGATGAACTTGCAAGAATAGCGGAAAGTTGCGGTGTATCAGTAGTCAGGCGCCCTACTGAACTCGCGCAGGATAGCACGACAACCGCCGCCGTAGTCGATAATCTACTGAGTGTGTTTGACCCCGAGGCGATACATTTTGATGCGGTGGCGATCCTACAGGTTACGTCTCCGCTACGTGAACCAGATGATATTCGGCGCTCGATAGAAATGATGAACAGTGGTGCCTATGACTCCGTTGTCAGCGCCTACATGACGACGACCTGCCATCCGGCGAAACTCTATTTTCTCGAAGACAATAAGGAGATGCCGGTGGCGAGGCCGGTAGCGCCGGAGCATGAATTTGCCCGTCGGCAGGATCTACCACAGGTCTTCCGCAGAAATGGTGCGATCTTTCTTGTGACGCGGGATCACTACGCGCGTACCGGCCGGCTATGGGGGGGGCGCACTGGGCTGGTAGTGATGCCCGAGAACCACTCAGTAGATATTGATACCGCCGCTGATCTAAACAGGGCACGCGAGATTTTGACACAGCTAAATACGGAGGCTCGGCAATGACGACGATCCAAGCCAAAGAAACCTCCGAGACGATAGCCGCGGCGCTGTCGCCCGGTGACGATGTGATGGTTCACGCATCGCTCGGGCGGCTCGGACGGTTCGAACCAGGGGTCGAAACCATCATTGATGCGCTTTTTGCCGCTGTCGGACCGCAGGGTACGATCCTCATGATGACCGATACAAGGTCCTTCGCAACGACCGGGCGTTTTGATATCGATCAGCCAAGCGAAACTGGACTTTTGACTGAAATATTCAGGAAACGATCCGGCGTCGCGCGCTCTGTCGTGCCAATGGTTTCCTTCGCCGCGCAAGGTGCTCGGGCAGGCCAATATCTGCAACCCTATCACAGCCATCTTGATGCTACTGCCCCACTTACCAGGCTTCTTGAGAACCGCGGCAAGGTTTTGCTCTTTGGCGTTGGCTATGAAAAATGTACCCTTTATCACCTATCCGAAGAACGTCACGCAACACCGGGAAATTTTTACAAGACCTTCGAGGGTGCTCTAGTCACTGGTGAGCGCGTCCTGGCGCCGATTTCTCAGCGATATTTTGTACGGCGCGACACATCAATGAAAAAAGATCCCCACATCGCTGGCCAGATGCTGGAAGAGCGCGGACAGGCTATGAAATTTTCACTTGGTGATGGCACCATACGGGTGTTTAGCGCCTGCGATTTCGACAACTGCTGCATGGACGCGCTAGCAAAGGATCGGCATGCATTCATCTATTCTAGTGTTCCACGCCTGACATAGGATTCCCAACAGCGCTCAGACGTGTCATGAACGGCGGATGAGACGAACCGATGTCTGCCTTTACCTTGGCCCCGCCGACCGCGCTGAACTTGAAGCTCTGCGCTCCAACCGCAATACGGCACGCAAGCTCGCCTGGCGTGCCGGCATCGTCCTTGCGACGGCTGCCGGCGCGGGCACGGTCGAGATCATGCGGCGGACGGGCATGGCGAAGCCGACGGTCTGGCGCTGGCAGGAACGGTATCTCGATGAAGGAGTTCCAGGCCTCAAGCGCGACAAGACGCGGCCCTCTCGTGTGCCGCCGCTTCCGAGGGAGATCCGGTTGAAGGTGATCACGAAGACCGTGCAGGAGACCCCGCCCAACGCCACGCATTGGAGCCGCGCGACAATGGCCGAGGCGGTGGGTATCTCGGCTTCGAGCGTGGGGCGCATCTGGGCCGATGCCGGGCTGAAGCTGCATATCGTGAAGGGGTTCAAGGTCTCGAACGACCCAATGTTCGAGGAGAAGGTTACTGAGATCGTCGGCCTCTACCTCGACCCGCCCGACCGTGCGGTCGTGCTGTGCGTCGACGAGAAGTCCCAGATCCAGGCGCTCGATCGGACCCAGCCGGGTCTGCCCCTCAAGAAGGGGCGCGCGTCGACGATGACCCATGATTACAAGCGCCACGGAACCACCACGCTCTTCGCCGCGCTGGACGTCAAGTCGGGCCTGGTCATCGGGGAATGCATGCCGCGTCACCGCGCCAAGGAGTTCCTGAGTTTCCTGCGCCGCATCGACCGGGCCGTGAAGAAGCCCCACGACATCCACTTGGTCCTCGACAACTACGCCACCCACAAGACGCCCGATGTGCAGGCCTGGCTGGAGAAAAACCCGCGCTTCAAACTGCATTTCACGCCCACCAGCGCGTCCTGGATGAACCTCGTGGAGCGCTTCTTCGCCGAGATCACCGCAAAGCGCATTCGCCGCGGCAGCTATACCAGCGTCGACGACCTCGAGGACGCGATCTACGACTATCTGCTGATGCACAACGCAAAGCCGAAGCCCTTCGTCTGGAGCAAGACCGCCGAGGACATCCTCACCCGCGAGCGCCGCGCACTCAATGCGCTCGACCAGATCAGGGGAAATCGGTAGCAAATGTCTGACTCGGAACACTAGGTCTGGTTCGACTTGCTTGGAGACTGATCCAACACACCCATAATCAATAGCGTGAGAATTGTGTGTAACGCACATTGCACGGTCAAAAAATAAGCAGGATTTTTCTATGAAAACTGTCATTCTTGCTGGTGGGCTTGGAACTCGAATTTCCGAAGAGACCCATCTAAAACCGAAGCCCCTGATCGAGATTGGGGGCAAGCCAATCCTGTGGCATATCATGAAGATGTATTCTGCTCATGGACTGAATGAATTTATCGTCTGCTGTGGCTACAAAGGCTACGTAATTAAGGAATATTTCGCCAACTATTTCTTGCACATGTCGGATGTAACCTTCGACATGACCAATAATCGGATGGACGTTCACGAGCGCAATGCCGAACCCTGGAGGGTGACGCTCATAGATACTGGTGAGAACACGATGACCGGTGGGCGCCTAAAGCGGGTCAGTAAGTATCTGGATGACGAAGAAAGCTTCTGCTTTACCTATGGCGACGGCGTGAGTGACGTGGACATTGGGGCCCTAATCGGCTTTCACAGGTCTCACGGCAAATGGGCAACAGTCACTGCAGTGAGGCCGCCGGGACGCTATGGCGCGTTACAGCGCCGAGGCAACGAGGTCACCGGCTTTACCGAAAAGCCTCCCGGCGACGGCGGTCTGATCAATGGGGGGTTCTTTGTCCTGTCGCCACGCTGCCTCGACCTCGTCGAGGGAGATCATATGCCCTGGGAGAATGAACCGATGCGCAGCCTAACCGAACAGAACCAGCTAATGGCGTTCGAGCATAAAGGTTTCTGGCAGCCCATGGACACCTTGCGAGAAAAGAACATGCTGGAAGATCTCTGGCAGAGCGGCAATGCCCCTTGGAAAGTCTGGTGATGGCGAAGGTGTCTCCGTTCCTAAATCCGGACCGATCCTTTTGGGCTGGAAAGCGGGTGCTCGTAACCGGTCATACCGGGTTCAAAGGCGGATGGCTTGCGCTCTGGCTCGCCCGGCTCGGTGCCGAGGTAACCGGTGTGGGTCTTGCCCCAAATTCTGATCCTAGTCTTTTCGATCTGGCTGACATTCAAAACTCAGTGGCGGCCCATCATATATCCGATATTCGTGATGCAGAAGAGTTGCGCACCATCCTTGCCAAGGCTCGGCCGGAGATTGTGTTGCACCTCGCCGCACAGGCGCTGGTTCTACCGGCATACGCGGATCCACTCGGCACCTTTTCTACCAATATTCAGGGCACGGCCAACGTTCTCGATGCTATTCGAGGATGCGACGGCGTGCGTGTGGCGGTATTGATTACCACCGACAAAGTGTATGAGAATCCTGAGAACAGCTATCCGTTCCGGGAAAGTGATCCATTGGGCGGCCATGATCCCTATAGTGCCAGCAAAGCGGGGGCAGAGATCGTTATCGCAAGCTACCGCAGGAGTTTTCTAGAAGCGCAGGGCGTGGCCGTTGCATCTGCGCGCGCCGGGAATGTGATCGGGGGTGGCGACTGGGCGAAACACAGGCTGATCCCAGACGCCGTTCGCGCTTGGAGTGCAGGAGCTGCTTTACAGGTGCGTCACCCAGGGGCGACCCGCCCCTGGCAGCACGTGCTCGAGCCACTCGCCGCCTATCTTCGCTTGTGCGAGAGGCTGTGGGACGATCCCTTGCTGGCAGATGCATATAATTTCGGGCCACACCCACACGAGGTTGCGACGGTACGGCAAGTGTTGGGTATTGCGCATGAGGCGTTCGGTAAGGGACAAATTCAATTAAGCGAAAGCGTGGCAAGAGTTCATGAATCAAGTTTCCTTTCACTTGAGACCGCAAAGGCTCGCCGCTTTCTCGATGTAAGACCCAACTGGGGCCTCGAAGAAGGCGTTCAGCGTACAGTGAATTGGTACCGTCAACACATCGATGGAGCGGATCCGCGTAACCTGTGTGAGAGCGATTTCGCAGCGTTTGAAAACTTACAATAAACTTGGCATCTAATGGAGATATGTACGATTAATGACAAATTTCCTCATCAACAACACGCCGATCGAGGGCGTTAAACTGGGTCAAATCCAGTCGAAGGCTGATGAGCGTGGCTATTTCGAGCGGGTTTATTGCTGGAAGGAATACGAAGAGTTGGCGGGCTGTTCACTACAGATAAAGCAGATCAATCGTTCAATGTCGAAGGTTAGGGGTACGACGCGCGGACTGCATTTCCAGTGGCCCCCCCGTGCTGAGACAAAGATCGTTTCCTGCGCAGCAGGTAGTTTGTTCGACGTTGCTGTCGATCTGCGCGTTGGTTCTCTAACCTATCTACAGTATTTCGCGGCTGAACTCACTGCCGAGAACAAGCAGTTTCTTATCATTCCTGAGGGTTTTGGGCATGGCTTCCAGACTCTCGAACCAAACACTGAAATCCTTTACTTGGTAACGGAGGAATTCTCGGTGCAGCACGACGATGGCATCAATCCGGATGATCCTGCGGTCGGAGTGAAATGGCCTCTCGAAATCGCGCTTCGGTCGCAAAAGGACACCGAGAGGAAGTACATCGCAGATCGGGCCTTTAAAGGTATCGATGTAGCTCAGAGAAAGGACATCTGATGAGATACGAAGCAACCCCAAACGCGCACACGGATTTCAAGTTGGAGCGAGATGCGCGAAATAAGTCTTTCTCGGTTGACGAGGAGTTCCGCGACGCTTCGAGTAATTGGCGTGCCATGGCGCTAGAACGCAAGTACATGAACAGCTTCTCATGGTTGGGTCGTCCACTGATCCAGTTCCCAGGAGATGTCATGGCGGTTCAGGAACTGATCTCCGCTATCCGGCCAACTGTGGTAATTGAAACTGGCATCGCTCATGGCGGATCGCTGATCCTCAGCTCGTCCATGCTCAAGCTCAACGATATTGACGGCAAAGTGATAGGTGTGGATATTGAAATTCGCCCGCACAATCGCGATGCGATTGAAAGTCATCGCCATGCCGATCTTATCACTCTCTACGAAGGCTCGAGCACCGATCCTAAGATCGTCGAGCAAATACGGAGCCATGTAGGTCCAGCCGATACGGTGATGGTGTTCCTCGACTCAAACCATACCCACGACCATGTATTGGGAGAGCTTAATGCCTATTCTAACATGGTCAGCGTTGGCAGTTACTTAGTTGTATTCGATACCCATGTAGAGGACATGCCCGACAGTTACGTTTGGCATAATCGTCCATGGGGCAAAGGCAACAACCCAAAGACCGCTGTGCATGAATGGATCAAGAACAATGACAATTTTGAGATCGACAACGACATAGAAAATCAGGTGCTGATTACGTCAGCGCCGGACGGCTTCCTCTTTCGGAGGAGCTGAAGAAAATGACTTTTCCGGTTTTTCAGCCATTCCTTGGCCCAGAGGAACTGGCCGCATGTGGCGCAGCGCTTGATAGTAAATATCTCGGCATGGGCTCTTTTGTCGGCGAGTTCGAGCAGTCCCTAAAAGAGATGCTTGACCTCGGAGAAGGTCGTCACGTCGTGACTTTCAGTACTGGGCATGCGGCGATGCATCTGGGCCTCTTGGCAATTGGGGTGGGACCAGGTGACGAGGTTATTACGCCATCTTTCAATAATATTGCTGATTTCCAGGCTATCGACGCAACCGGTGCGAAACCCGTGCTGTGCGATGTCGAAGAAATCTCATTGTGTATCGACCCCGCACAGATTGGCGAACTGATAACCGAAAAAACCAAGGCAATCGTCGCGATGGACTACGGTGCAACGTTGGCCGATCATGAAGGAGTCGCGAAAGTGGCGGCGGAGGCTAATATACCCGTCATCCACGATGCGGCGCATTCCTTTGGATCTTCTTACAAGGGCGCACCGGTGGGTCATCAGGGGAAGCTGACCATGTTCAGCTTCGACCCGATCAAGAACATTACATGCATCGATGGCGGTGCGCTAGTTGTGGACGAGGAAGAGCTCGTCGTCCCTTTGCGCGAAATGCGCATGATTGGGATGAGCCAGCGGATTGAAACGAGCTATAAAAACAAGCGGGACTGGGGCTACGATGTCCACAGGCTTGGTTTTCGCTACCACCTTGCGAATCTGCATGCCTCGATTGGACTGTCGCAATTGGAGAAATTCGGCGAAATCCGGCAACGCCGACGCACGCTCTATCAGGCGTACTTCGATCGTCTCGACGGTTTGGAAGACTGCATCACACAGGGGCCTTTGGATGACGAAATTGTGCCATTCATTATGTGCCTTAGGGTTCCTTCTGCACGGCGCGAATCGTTCAAGGCGCATTTGCTTGCAGCGGGTATCGAAACAGGCATCCACTGGCGGCCAGGTCACATGTTCACACGCTACAAGAACCATAGGTGTGGACAGCTTGCTGTGACCAACAGGATTGCAAACGAAATTGTTTCTTTGCCGTTCTATCCTGATCTTACGATCCAAAACGTTGATTTCATTTGTGATGAGATCAGAAGTTTTTTTAAGAACCCTTAGAAATGGAAACTCGCCCAAAATGAAAGACTATTCCGCTAATTATGCAAAGCACTACGACCTCCTAACGAGTCATAAAGACTATGAAACTGAGGCGAGAATACTGGCGAATTTTTTGGAGAATCAAGGCTGGGGACCCGAAGCGCGCGTGTTGAGTGTCGGATGCGGAACGGGCAGCCATGAACGCTTATTAGCCGGACGGTTCCGCCAAGTCGTAGGTATCGATAGGTCCACTCACATGATCAACTTCGGTCGTATGAAAGATCCCATTGAGAATTTAATTCTCAGGGATACAGATCTTGCTAACCTTGAAGAGGACAATTTTGATATTGTTATTTCCCTATTTAATGTGGTAAACTGCATAGCCGGTTTAGAGGTCTTGAATGCTTTTTTTGATGATATTGCAAAAAAAGTTAGCGAGACTGGTATTTGTATTCTAGAAGTTTGGAGTAGTAGTGCAGTGATTAGCGTTCCGCCGGAGGTGGTTGAGCGTGAATACCGCGATGGATCTGTCCATTTGAAGCGTATTGCGACGCCGCACCTTTTTCCAAATGATGCCATTTTGAGCCTTGAGTATCAAATCACTGGTGATGATGGCGACAAACCAGTTGCGATCAGTTCACTTCACAATATCTACCTTCACTCGAAAGAGCTTCTTGTATGCTGCCTTGAGCAAGCTGGATTCGGAACTCCAGATTGGTATTCTGCACTATCGGAAGGTATGGACCCAGCCGATGAGGAAGACCGGATGCTTCTGTTATGCGCTAGGAAGCTTACCGAGTGACAATTCCACAAACGAGCTTCTTTTTCAATTAACAAGGTTCCTCAGTGCCGCAGATTTAGAACCATAAAGGAATATTTCGTGGGTAGGTTGGTAATGCACGAGTACTGCTCCTGAGCGTCTCGATGTGATCTGGTAGGTTGCAGTGATCGACGCGGTGAGGACTTTCTTATGGCCGAAAATCTCAGCCTTAGTTATTTGATGATGAAAAAGGTGAAGCTAGGCATCCAGCCATAACAGCTAGCCACTGGCATTTAGCTTGTGGAATATAAATGTAGACATCTTTAGCATTGTGCAGCAGACAATGGCAGAAAACTCCCAAAAATCACCGCCTTTAGATGAGTTTGTTTGTGCATTTAACCGTTATGAAGCTGAGGTGGGTGCGTTTGCGCTAAAAGATGATCAAGGTTATCCTTGGTGGGATATGGTGCGCTATCGAGTGCAGTTCGCACTGTGCGTTGAGCGCGGGCTGCATGGACGGCCCGGCGTGCAGCCGAGCAAAAAGCTCTACCGGGTGCACAGTTTTGTAAACCAGACATGCATTCTTTTGCGTGACTTCGCACGCCTCTATAGCCCCAGCGTCCGCAAGTCCCGCACACTAATTATTTCGCGGCGCGACATCGACTATTTGACAGAAATTGCGGCGGCACACACAAAACAAGGGCTTGGATTGATATTTGTCAGCAAGTCAGGCGACGCACCTAAGCCCCATGTGGCAATCAAATCTCAGAGCTTGCAGTTCTTTACTAGGCTGGCGCAGCGCATGCAGCGCGTGCCGCCGGAGGTGGTGCAAGAGGCGCGGCGTTTGAGCGACGGAATCTGTACCCGGTTTGATAGCAACCTGGATATATTCGGTTTGATTTCCGCAAAATACAGAGAGGAGTTAGTCGCACGCAAACTGTGGTCTTTTATTCTTAAGCGAGCGCCAACGGTGGAGCGCGTGATCTATGTGAACGACGACACGCTAAAATCATTAGTATTCCTGGCTCGCGCACGCGGGATCGACACGGAGGAGGTGCAACATGCCTATATGGGAAAGGGCCATATTGGGTTCAGTTATCCGCCGCTTGAGGATACGCTGGCGACGCTACCCAAACGCGTTATAATAACGCGTGACACAGGAGACATCACTTACCCAGTTGAGAAGGTCGTCCGCCCGCAACGGGCAATCCGACGCGCCTCAGTTGCCCGCGATATTGACGTTTTGATCGCGTCGAGTCCGTCGCGTCAGGACGAGACGGTAGCAGTAATATCGGCACTCGTCGGAAGGGGCCTTCGTTTGGCGGTTAAGCTTCACCCGGCTGAGATGAAGCAACACGCGAAAGTTGCTGCGCAGTTCAGGGCTGAAGAGGTCGCAATCTATGCCGGGGACGTGGATTTCTGCGATTTGGCCTGGCGCGCGCGTCTTTTTATTCCAATAAATGCAGCGTCCACCACGGCGTTTGAGGCGGCTGAAATGCAAGCCAAGGTCGTTCTGGTGGATTTTGGGGGAGTAAAAACCACTACCGTCAGCGACAGTGTGGCGTCCGCGCGCGCCACTTCGGTTCAAGACCTGTTCTGCGTAGTGGAGGCGCAGCTTTCAGGCGCAGAAACAGAGATAGGCCGCAGCGGAGAGGTCAAAATATGAACCTTGATTGGGACACGCGTATCACCCTCAGTGACCATCGTATCCTCCTGGATGAGACGAGCGGCGATACCAAGCCCCGAGTGACAATAGGTTTGCCGACTTACAGACGTGGGCACCTTATCCGCCGTGCGCTCTCTTCTATCGCAGCACAGAGTTATCGAGACTTTGTACTTATTGTTTCCGACAATGCAGGGGAGAATTCCGACACTCTAGCAGCTGTACGGGACTTTTCTAACAAATTGCCTCGTGTGGTTCTCGTTGCGCAAGAACAGAACATCGGAGCGTTTGAAAATCTAAAATTCCTCCTTGCTGCCGCTCAAACAGAATATTTCATGTGGATTGCTGATGATGATGAGATCTCGCCCGACTACCTTGAAGAACTGGTCGGACTGCTCGATGCAGACCCTGAAGCGGTTACTGCGGTGGGGAAATGGATGCACATGACAAGCCCAAGAGATGGCGAGATTAGATCGCAGATTTCTCTCAAGACTTCTAATAGATTGTGCCGGCTGCTACACTTCGTAGCTGGTAATGCCGACGATAGTGCTTTTTACGGTATTCATCGAACTGATTGCCTACGCCAAAGCCGGGTCCCCGCTTACCTTCCACCGAATCGCGGTGTATTGACTAATTTCTGTTACCTGCTGCTATTCGATATGCTCTGGCTAGGGCGATTTCGCGTTGGACAATCTGCAACCTGGTTTTGTCACAACTACAGTAATAAAGAATACAATCAAGCCCGTGCGCGCGGCGTTGGAGACAGGATCAAGACGTTATTACGCAGGCTTAACGTTTACGCTGTGTACATTAGCAAGACTGCCCGGAGGGGGCCAATGCTAGCGCCAGCTATTTTAGCCGCGTCGATCTTTGGATTAACTCGCGATGTTGTAAGTGCCGCTTGGCGCATGTGTGGCCGTGCCGTCTCTCATGTGAGATCAGGCGGCATCAGCCCGTAGACAGAAGGCTGAGTTACCTCCCCCCCTTAATTTGTTACTCGGCCGGCATATTTGCTGCACTTGGCCGTGAAGACGCTCGGGCTCACTTACTGGACAGGATCGGAGAAGAAAATGAAAATACTGGGTATCCATGATGGCCATAATTGCGGGGCTACGCTCCTAATCGACGGGAAGATTGCGGCTGCTGTTTGCGAAGAACGCTTGACCCGAAGAAAGAACGAACTTGGTTATCCCGAGAAATCGATCCAGGAAGTTTTGGACATTGCAGGCATCACGGCGGCTGAACTCGATCAGGTCGCCTATGCCAGCAATTTCATGCACACGGCTGATCATTTAGACCGCGCAGTCGAGTGGTATCGCGCGGGGTATGAAGAACAGATGCGCGACCGCCAGCGGGACAAGACCTATCTACAGGCTGTGTTTGATAAGCGCCGTGAAGAGCGGATCGCGCAAGCCGTGGAGCATCTCGGCATCTCGGAAGACAAAATCAGCTTTGTCGAGCATCATCTGGCTCATGGTGCCGCCGCCTATTATGGTGCCCCTTTTGATTTAAACGAGCCAACACTGATCCTGACATGTGACGGCGCTGGCGATGGCCTATCTGCCACTGTTTCTATCGGCAATGGGACCCAGATTGAGCGTATCGCCGCAACGCCTCGTAAAGCGTCGCTGGGCAAGGTTTATTCGCGCGTAACCTATTTGCTGGGGCTTCAGCCTTGGGAGCACGAATACAAGATTATGGGCATGGCCCCCTATGCCGAGCAGAAATACGCTGAGGAAGTCCGCGATATCCTAAGAGAACACCTCAAACTGTCGGACGACGGTCTCAACTTCGAACTCGCGAGTGATCTGGAATCCAGCTATATCTACCACTTCCTGCGCGACCGCTTTGAACGCAAGCGTTTTGATGCGATCTCGGGCGGGGTGCAGATGTTCACCGAGGAAATTCTGCAGGAATGGGTCCGGCGCGCTGTGGAACACACCGGAATCCACCGGGTGGTTTGCGGCGGTGGCGTATTTATGAACGTAAAAGCCAATAAGCTAGTCGGTGAACTCGAAAGCGTGGACGAGTTGTTCATCTTCCCTAGTTGCGGCGACGAGTCGCTGTCCTTCGGCGCGGTTTGGTCCGAGTATGCCCGACTGTCTGGTGAAGAGGTTGGCAAGGCCCGCGAACCGCTGCAACATCTTTATCTAGGCCGCGAATTTAGCGACGCGGAGATCAAGACCTCAATCGACGCCGGCATTGAAGGCACTGGCTGCCAAGTTCGCAGATATGAAGACATTGATCGCACTGTGGCCCATGTTCTGGCGGGAAACAATGTCGTGGCGCGTTTCGCGGGACGTATGGAGTGGGGCGCCCGGGCGCTCGGGAACCGGTCCATCCTGACCAATCCAAGCGAATGGGCGAATGTCGAAAAGATCAATGCAATGATCAAGAAGCGCGACTTTTGGATGCCCTTCGCGCCGTCGCTCTTAGCAGAAGAAAGTGACCGCTACCTTGTCAATCCAAAGGGTTTTGAGTCCCCTTACATGATGCTCGCCTATGACACACAGGAAGCCACAGAACGGGAGATTTGCGCAGCAGTTCAGCCTCGCGACAAAACGGCGCGTGCGCAATTCGTCTACAAAGAGACTAACCCTTCGTATTGGAATCTGATCAAGGCCTTTGAAGAAGAGACAGGCACGGCCTGTGTCCTGAACACATCCTTTAATTTACACGGCTACCCGCTCATCAACACCCCTGGTGAGGCACTTGAAGTATTCTTCGACAGCGGTCTCGATTACTTGGCGGTGGGCAACTACCTATTGTCAAAACCTGATTGCAGCTTGCCGGAGGGGCAAGAATGACCCGATCACTTATCTTTTCGGTTATCGGTGCCCGACCACATTTCGTTAAAGCAGCTCCTTTCATGGAGGCCATGAAATCCTCCTCATTCCGAGTGATGACGGTGCATTCAGGTCAGCATTACGATCCGAACATGTCTGACATTTTTTTTAGGGAGCTCGGGATGCCAACCCCCGATGTTAACCTCGGAGTAGGATCTGGAAGTCACGCCCAACAAACCGCGCAGGTGCTGATTGGAATTGAAAAGCTTTTGCATGAGCACAAACCTGCGGCGGTGGTGGTCTATGGCGATACAAATACAACTCTTGGCGCAGCGCTGGCCGCGGCCAAGGAATATGTGCCAATCATACACATTGAAGCTGGTGTTCGTTGCGGAAACCGACGCATGCCCGAGGAGATCAACCGGCCGCTTATCGACAACATGTCCAGCTTTCTGGCCTGTCCGAGCGCGTTAGCCGTCGAAAACCTTTGTAAAGAGGGCGTGACTGGGCGTATCGAGAACGTTGGGGATTTCATGTATGACACCTTTGTCAAAGCTCAGACAGCGGCGGCCGACGCATCGTTCAATCTGGGTGCCTATGGCGTGACAGAGGGCGAATACATGCTCGCGACCCTGCATCGCGAGGAAACCACGGCGTCCGCCGATACTCTGCAGCGCGTGCTTGACACGCTCGGCAGTCTCGACCACCCGGTTCTATTGCCGATGCATCCACGCACCCGTGCCTGTCTGACAGCGGCCAGCATTCCCCTCGACCGGTCTGATGGGCTGAAGATACTGGAACCGGTTGGCTACATTGAGATGGTCAATCTGCTGACGCGGGCGCGACTCGTACTGACTGACTCCGGCGGGCTGCAAAAAGAGAGCTTCTGGGCCGGGGTTCCCTGTGTCACGCTGATGAACGAAACGACGTGGACCGAAATCATAGATGTCGGCTGGAGTGTTCTCACCGGGCTGAGCCCCGAACGCATCCACGCGGCGGTGGCCAAGTTCGAACAAAGTGCACCACCCGCCCTTTCCGATCGCACCAGCCTTTACGGCCCCACCGGCTCCGCGCAGCGACTGGTCGAGAGCCTCGGCTGGCGCTGAGCGAACCTCTCGGAGGGAATGAAAGTGCTCACATCCACCCCACTTCGTGTCGTCCACCTGACGGTATACAGAGATTTGCCATCAGGGATCCGCAAGCAGATCAAGTGGGAGCAATCTGCCAGCAAGCGTCTTCAAGGTGTGGAATGGACTTCACTCGCGGTACATAGTGGCCCAGCTTTGGAGTCTTTCGAAAGGCGCATCCCACGCCTGCTGCGAGCAATGTTCCTGCGTAATCTCTATGGCTGGCTCACCACTTTGCGGCTGGCGCGAACCAATGACGTGGTTATAGTGCGGCACATGGTCTTCGATCCCTTCGCATTCCTGTTCGCGCCATTCATCCGCAACCGGGTCAGCTTGCACCATTCTCGGGAATGGGAGGAATTGCCGCTGATCCGTCCCGGCCTTGCGGGTCGACTGGCAGGGGCACTGGAACGCATCACCGGCTGGGTAGCAGTGCGTTGTGCGATGGGGGTGATGGGGGTCACCACCGAGATTGCCCGTTTCCAAGTGGAAAGCCGCGCACCCGGTAAACCCGCAGGCCTCTATGTCAACGGGGTAGACCTCGACACCGTGCACGAAGTGGCGGACTGCCGCTCTGACGACTGGGTACGTGTTGTTTTCATGAGCAATACCTTCAGCGAATGGCATGGACTCGACCGCCTCGTCGATGCCGTCCGCGACGCGCCTACAGTCCCTGCTCATCTGACCCTCCATCTTATTGGCCATCTGTCGGAACCACAGAAACAACAGATCACTGCGCTTGGCTCCAGAGCGAAAGTCTTCCGTATCCACGGGTTTCTGGAAACGGAGGCCTATCGCGCTTTGCTTGCCAAGGCTGATGTTGGGCTTGGATCTTTGGCGATGGATAGACAGAACTTGCAAGAAGGTGCGACGCTGAAGGTACGCGAGATGCTCGGCATGGGCCTGCCAGTCTATTCTGGGCATGCTGACACAGCACTCGATACGAAGTTTCCCTTCTATCATCATGTCGCGTCTGTAGATATCGCCGGTCTCGAACAGTTCGCGCAAAGTATGAAGACGCATAGCCGCTCCGAGGTTCGCGCCGCTGCAGGCCCGTTCATCGAGAAAGCTGCCACGATGCAGGTCGCCGCAGACTGGTTGCGTGGTCTGTGTGCAGGCGACTTTAAACGATAATCAATAAGGCGGTTTCATCCAATGTGTGGTCTCTCTGGGTTATTTCAAATAGGCCAAACTGAGCGCGACCTGGCCATCTCAGTGCGGCGCATGAGCGATGCGCTTAGGCATCGCGGCCCAGACGATGCTGGTATCTGGGTTGATCAGGACGCCGGGATCGCCCTGTCGCACCGGCGTCTGGCGATCCTCGATCTCTCGGCGGAGGGCCATCAGCCTATGGTCTCCGAGAGCGGGCGCTTCGTGCTGTGCTACAACGGCGAGATCTACAATCACCTCGATCTCCGCGACCACCTCACGCGCGCAGGGCACGCGCCGGCATGGCGCGGGCATTCCGACACGGAAACCCTGCTGGCGGCGATCGAAGCCTGGGGCGTTGAGGACGCGCTGCAACGGGCAAGCGGCATGTTCGCCTTCGCGCTCTGGGACCGGTGCGACCAGGCGCTTGTGCTGGCGCGCGACAGGTTCGGAGAAAAGCCGCTGTACTATGGCTGGTGCGGGGGGCACTTCGCCTTTGGGTCTGAACTCGCTCCTCTTAGGTCCGTGCCAGGTTTCGACAATCCTGTCTCACGCGCCGCGCTGGCACAATATCTGCGGGTGATGTACGTGCCCGCGCCCTTCAGCATCTACGAGGGCATCTTCAAACTTGAGCCGGGCTGCCTTCTCAGGGTTGGAGCCGGATCGGTGCCGTGCGCACCAACGGCCCCTCCTCGTGCAAGAGACGCCGCACAAGATGGGCTGTCGCTTCATCGCTGGTGGTCGTTTTCCGACGAGGTAGCCGCCGGGGCCCGCGACCCGGTGGCCGATCCCGAGGCGGCGCAAGCAATGCTCTATTCACGCCTTCGGGCCGCGGTGGACCGGCAGTCGCTCGCCGACGTTCCACTCGGGGCGTTTCTCTCGGGCGGTGTGGATTCGTCGCTCATAGTGGCGTTGATGCAGGATTGCTCGACACGTGCGGTGCGTACCTTCACAATCGGTTTCGAGGACGCGTCCTATGACGAATCCCCTCACGCTGCGGCCGTGGCTGCGCATCTTGGAACCGTGCATACTGCGATGACCGTGACCGCCGAAGATGCCCGTTTGGTCATCCCGAACCTGGCGCGCATCTATGACGAACCTTTTGCGGATTCCTCGCAGGTCCCGACATATCTGCTATGCGGCGCGGCGCGCCGGGACGTCACGGTCGCGCTCTCGGGCGATGCTGGTGACGAGATTTTCGGTGGCTACAACCGGTATCTCTGGGCACCGCGCATCTGGAACAATGTGAAGTGGCTGCCCGGCCCGCTTCGACAAGCAATTGCAAAAGGTGTGACCGCGGTCCCGCCATCCGCCTGGGACCGGTTCGGCAAACTGATGGGGCAGAGAGAGAGGAGCGTTGCGCGCCTCGGCGAAAAAATGCACAAGCTCGGCAGCCGTCTTGAGAGGGCGCAAACGCTCGACGCGTTTCATCTTAATCTAGCTTCGCAATGGCTATCTCCGGGATCGCTGGTGAATGGACTAGGGGCAGAGGAAGGTGGCATGCCGCTCGCGATGCACGATCCGATCCCGGATGAAATAGCGAATGACGATGTGGCGCGCATGATGTTCCGCGACACTTTAACGTACCTGCCTGATGACATTCTTTGCAAGGTCGACCGAGCCGCCATGGCGGTCAGCCTCGAGACCCGCGTGCCATTTCTGGATGTTGAGGTGGTGCGGACGGCATGCCGACTGCCGATGAGCATGAAAACTTGCGGCGGCACCGGCAAGATAGCCCTTCGCCGCTTGTTGGACGACTACGTCCCCAAAGAGCTGATCGAACGCCCCAAGAGCGGTTTCGCTATGCCGATCGGCCAATGGTTGCGCGGCCCCCTAAGGGACTGGGCCGAGGACTTGCTAGCTCCCGAACGACTAGAGCGCGAAGGGTATCTGGACCCCGAGGCGGTCTGCGCTGCTTGGGAAGAACACAAATTAGGACGGGAAGACCGGACTGCACAGGTCTGGAGCGTGCTGATGTTCCAGTCTTGGCTGGACGGTCTCGCTCAGGATGAGGTCAGTGTAGGCACCGACAAAGTTACAGGGCTCTAGAGATATGAAAGAAAAGCGTTTTTGGAAATATAGGACTAAGCTTGTTAAGCCGTGCTCTCTGGGTGATGGTGTTCGACGTGTCAGATCACTATGACGTATTACGTCACGTACTCGATATGGCGTGAGGCCATCGAGATGTTGCTGCCAGATGCCGACCTCCGACGCCGGATGGGGGCCGCGCGGGGTGGAAGAAGTTGGAAGACGGCTATCCCTTGCAAATCTGGGGGCCGCGCGTGTCGCCGATAATGCGTCGTGTCGCCGATGAAGTGCGGCATCGCTGATGCTCTATCTCGGGCTAACAAATGTGCTGTTTTTCCTGCGCTACTCGCTTGCACGGAAGGCCGCGCTGCGCAGGCAACTTTATTTTTTCGTGCTGGCCGTGCTCTTTGTGTTTTCAGCATTCCGCTACCAAGTCGGTTGTGATTGGTCGGGATATTACAGTCAATATCTGGTGGCCGCCAATCTCGACTGGTCGTCAATCACGGAATTCCGAGAGCCGATCTGGTGGGCGATCCTTAGCTGGATCCAGAGTATGGGATGGCCTTACCCGGTGGCCAACATCGTCTCCAGTGCGGTTTTCTTTCTTGGCATCCATGTTCTCGCGCAGCGCCAGCCAGACCCTCTTGGATTTCTGGTTCTCCTGTTTCCGATCCTGATCATTAACATGCCGATGTCTGGCATCCGCCAGGGTGCGGCGATCGGGGTTTTGTGCATTGCTTTTGTGGCCTTCATCGATCGCCGTCTGTTATGGTTCGCGCTTTGGGTAGTGCTGGCTGCCGGATTCCATGCGAGCGCGCTGATCTTCATGCTGATTCTGCCCGTGGCAACGGGGCGCTATACATGGAGTCGCCTGCTGCTCGCCGCGATCCTTGCGGTGCCGGGCGCGTTCTTGCTCGCGTCGGGCGATGCGGCCGAAGTCGCGACAAGCCGCTATATCGGAACCGGTATCGAGTCAGCAGGCGCTGTCTTTCGCGTCGGCTTGCTTGGCTTGTCGGGCCTATATTTCTTCTTTTTCATACGCAATAAGTGGCTGCGGACATGGCCACAGGACTACAGCCTGGCGAGCATTGGTGCGATCGGCATGGGGATGGCGATTCTTCTTGTCCCAGTCTCGACAGTGATCGGCGACAGGTTCGGCTACTACCTCATCCCTATCCAGGCGATGATCTTCGCACGCATCCCTTTTTTGCAGTTCAGAGCCAACGCGTCGCTGCATGCCGCTTTGCCTTATCTGAGCCTGTTGCTGGTCTTCACGGTCTGGACGCAACTGTCGTGGCATTTTCAGCAATGCTATATCCCCTACCAGACCTGGATTTTTGGCTTCCCGGGTGGCGATCCGTTAGGATTCTAATGTCCATTTGCCGCCGGTGAAAAAATTGCAGTGAGTCATGCAAGTTAAAAAATCTGAGCTTTGTACATCGCTGTGAAGAGTTTTTCCTTGATGGGTCCGCGCCGGAACTGGCCGCGCAGGTCGCACCATCTGCATGGGATGAATTGGAAATCACCGATCTGCAGGAGCTCTATCGGCGTGAGGATCGTCTAAAGGTCGAGAAGATGGCCCGGGGTTTGCACGGCTGGACACCGGCACACATGCGAGCCTGCTGGACGCGGGCAATTTCGTGCGCACCCTGACCGAACGCCAAGGCCAACAAGTGGGCAGCCCAGATGAGGTGGCATTCGAGATGGGCTGGATAGACCGCTTGGAGCTGGTCTCTCGTTCTGAGCTATTCGCGAAAACCACCTATGGTGCCTATTTGGCCGGGCTTGTTCGATAAGGGAAGGGCGCCAGCCTAGTGCGCGAGAACAAAAGACGAACAAGCTAACCGCATTCACGCACCTGGGCCCTCAGAACTGAATAATCTGCAAGCCATTGAACGATTGTGCTGCCCTTGGGCAGCGCTTCGACCTCTTCGGCAACCCGCCGCCGCTCCTCACTGCCATAGTCCACGACCGGCGGACATACGACGACCCACCACCGGTCAAAACTCCCCGTCGCGCAGCCGGTCAAGAAGATCATCGCGACTGCGAGGACGGCGGCTCGCTTCCTCCAACATCTGCCGTTGTGCATGATTGACAGCCTCCAAGGTTTCAAGCCGCTCGGCAGCACGACGAGCGCGCTCACCAGACCGGCGTAGGTTGCACAGGAAGAGCGCGACGGTCAGGGCGGTGAGCGCCGCCCCGATGGCCCGCCGCGCCCAAGGTCGGGCGATCAGTCCGCCCAGCGTAGTGGCGAGCATTACCGTTGCCCTTTCCGCCAATCATCAACGCGCGCCCAGATCGCCACTGCTATCCCTGCCAGTGCCAGCGCGATGAAGATCGAGCGTAAGCTGTCGAGATGAGGCACCAGCGGAAGAACGGCCCCTTGAGCTTCAGCCAGGATCTCCTGAGCAACCTCGATTCCGGCCGCCCCCAAGGTCGCAACGCCGGCCGCGCCTGCCCCCTTCAGTGTCCGGCTTTCAGCCAGGACTTCTCTCGCAAGCGGGGTTTCAGGCGCAAACGGCACCGCACGCACCGGAAACTTCTCGCCCCAGGATCGCGCCGGACCCAAGTCGATGTGCATGAAACCGGACCGCGGATAATAGCCAAAGCCGAGGAACCCAACTGCCCGGGCCGCCGCCTCGAAGGCTACGGGATCATGGTTCGCCATTGCAATGTCAAAGGCCGTACCGTCCATGTGCTTCGACGCCTTCGCACCACCGACAGCACGGTTGTGTTCAGGCGAACGATAAGCAGAGCGGACGATCAGCGGCTTGCGCAGCCGGTTCCGGAGCGCCTGCAGCTTGTCGAGCGCCTCTGGGTGCAGCTTCAACTGCCCCGTGCCGCGGCAGGCGATTTCATCGGGTGAGAAGTTCGGCCAGCGCCAGAGATTATCTGGGACCTCTCGGAAATGACGAAAGGTGCGGACGGGATCGGACATGATGCTCTCCTGTGCTCGAAATGAAAAACGCCCACCGCAGGGCGCGATGGGCTATGATGCCGCCGGGGTTCCGGCGACGCGCGAATTGTTGTTTTGGGCAGGTTCGCTCGGCTTCAGCCGCTACGATTGCGTTGAAAGGCCTCGAAGAGAAGATCGCGCACGGCACGGATGTCGGTCTCGATGCGGTCGAGCCTATCGGCGTCGAGCTTACGGTCCTCAACGCGCTGCGAATCGATACGTTCGCGATCAGCGATCAACTCACGGTCGAGCCGCTGCAGCAGCGCCTCGTTGGTAAAGGCGCGCCGCGTGACGGCTGCGAAGAGCGCGATGAACCCGCCGATGAGGGCCGTCATGGCAGCCGTCACACCATGATCACGGAAGGCCGCAGCAGCTGCGGCCAGAAGGCCGGGGGATGTGGTATCGCTCATGCGGGGGCTCCGATCGAAATAATGTGGCAGGCGAGCCACAGGGCCCCGCCGGTGAAACTGCCGCCCTCGGCCGAAACCCGCACCGGGGTGGCGAGGGCAAAGACCCGCGGCGCGATCGGCAATTGCCGCAGGGCGCCAGAAGCGGGCGACTGGTTGTCGAGGTCGAAATCCACCTCTGCTGCCGGCGTGATGCCAAACTCGGTGTAGTAGTTGATGACCGTCGCGCCGTCCTTCGGGGCCTTCACCACGCCCTGGATGCCGTTGAAGAGGTGGAACTCGAAGGTGGCCTCAGCGTCATTGCGGAGCCGGCCCATTTTGCGCGCCACCTCGGCCTGCACCTGCTGGGTGGCAGTTTACGAGCCGAAGTCACGGATGCCCTGGATCTCGGAGGCCCAGAGCACATCCTGCTTCTTGAACTGACGGCACACAAACGCGCGCATGTCACGCCGTTCGGGCACCTGTTGCTCATAGGCCGAGCCACGTTCCGAGAATGGGATCAGCGACAGCGTGCCGTCGCGGCTTTCGATCATCACGGTGCGTTGACGCACGCCGCGCGACCCAAAAAGGCCGGAGCCAGACAGGATCGCTGGTTTGAAGGGGATGTTTTCCAGAGCCCGGGTGAGCTCGATGATGCTGAAGGCGTCGCCCTCGAAGATGTCCATGGTGGCCATTGCGCCAACCTCCTGAATGTCGATGAAAGGGTTTGCGCAGCGGATCAGCGCAGAATGATGCCGAGCGCGGCCAATGCTGTGGTGGCGGCGGTGATCTGCGCCTCGGTCGCGCCCTCGGGCCAGATGATCTCGTGGCGGTTGACGATGGCGGGGCCGCGCAGCACGACGACGCCGGGCGCATCGGCATCCGTGGCATCAACGCCAGCCCAGACGATGCCGGCGGCATTCTGGCTGCCGTTCGTGGCGCCAGGGGTCAGCACGGTGTATTTCCCGCCCGTGGTGATCTTGCCCAGCACCGTGCCGGGCGCGAGCTTTCCTGCGCCTGAGGCGATGGTGACGGTTTCTCGGATGTAATCGCGCAAGACTTCCCAGACGAGGAAGCCGCCCGCGTGTTTGCCTTCAGTGAGCGTGGTCATGAGCGTTAGCCTTTCGTCTTAAAGGTGCGGGCGATGACCTCGCCCCAGGATTGGGTAGTGGCCGCCCGCCCGGGCTGGGCATGGGTAGCGGTTATGATGTCACGGGTGTTCTCTGCCGTGGCGGCGAGGAGCCGGGTGCGGACCTCATCGAGGCTGGCATCCTCCTCGAGGAAGCGTCCGGCCATCTGCGGCTGGCCCGCAAGGCGGCAGAGGTCGATCACGGCCCGCGCATGCGCGATGGCCTCCGCGCGAATGGCACTGGCCTCCGGAGCAGTGTTGGTGGCTGCAACACTGCTCTCGGACGGGCGCGATGGGCGGGTGTTCCCTTCGGAAACACCCACATCTTGCCCAAGCGGTGCCGATGGGTCCTCTACTGGCGTGGGGGGTGTCGCCTGAGGTGATGTTGTCTTTCCCAACATCACTTTCGGGCACCGCAGGCGGCGTTGCCTCCGTCGGCTGATCTGGATCGTCCTCAAAACCGTCGGGGGCGCCAACGGTTTCCGCGACGGCCTCAATCAGCGACGGCGGCGCGTTGCGGAACCGGCCGATGTCAAAGCTTGCAGCAATACGCACCGGCTCCGCTATCCGCGTCGCAAAACCCGCCGCGAGCGCGTCCTGCGCATCAAACCAGGTCTCGGCCGTCATCAGGGCCGCGATCTCGTCCTCGGATCTGCCCGACCGCCCCGCATAGCCGCGGATCATGCTGCCCGCGATCTTGTCCATGGTCTCGGCCATCTCGCGCATGTCGGCGGCGGTGCCCATGACCAAGCCGCTGGGGTCATGGATCATCAGGAAGGCGTTCTCGGGCATGACGATCTCGTCGCCCGCCATGGCGATGTAGCTCGCAGCCGAAGCGGCGATGCCATCGATCCAGACGGTGATCGTGCCCTCATGGCGCTGCAGAGCGTTGAAGATGGCCACGGCGTCAAAGACCGAGCCGCCGGGGCTGTTGAGGCGCAAATCGATCGGCACCCCATCGGGCAGCGCGCCGAGTTCGGCCAGAAAGCCTTTCGCGCTGACGCCATAGGCGCCGATTTCGTCATAGATCATTACTTCCGCCCCGGAGGCCCGGGCGCGGATCTCGTACCAGCTTTTCATCAGATCACTCCTGTGGATTGACGCGGTCGGTCCCTGCCGGCTCGTCATCATTGCCGTCCTCGGCACCGTCGCTGGGTTCCCGCCGTCGCGTCGGTGTCGCCCTTGCACCCTGCGTTTCGCCGGGGCTCGCGCGATAGGTCAGGCCCAGATCGGCTGCCCGTTTCGCGTCAGAGGCATTCTCGCGATCCACCTCTTCGATGTCATAGCCGGTGGCCTCGACCACCTTGCGCCGGGATGTCAGCCCTGCCTCCATCGCCAGCACCTGCGCTTGAATGTCCTTCAAGGGATCGACCCAGTCCCAGCGGGGAGGGATCCATTGCACCGGCCGGGCCATCATAGGATCTGCATCCAGCGCGCCCGAGAGCACCGCCGTCTCCAGCCAGTGCCGCCAGATCGGGCGGCACAGTTGATGTGCCATGACACCGTGCTGCAGCTGGCCGATACGCCGCCGAAACTCGACGAGTTCGGCCCGGAGACTGGAATAGTTCGCCTGCCGCACATCGCCGGTGACGAGGTGATACGGCAGCCCAAGCGAGGCCGAGACCGCGAGCAGCGTGCGATCACGCCGATGGGTTGGGTTGCCGAAGACATAAAGTTTTCCCAGGCTCCCGATTCAGGCCATGTAAATGCAGTAAATGAGCTTTATGAAGCACATCAATTCCGCGGTCTGATGCAGCGCGAGGCAAGCGGTAGCCAGAGCACCATGCTGACCGCAATCGATGAAGGCATTTTCCCTATCGGAATTGTGTCCGAATACGCGAACGCACCTCACCTAGCGTGGCTGCGACTTCCCCCGGCGGGTCACCGCTCAGGCGTTTTGGGGCCCAAGTGTAATGTTACGCCTACGGGGTTCAAACGTCAGGCAGTCCCGTTATTATCGGCGGAACCGGCGGATCAGACCGGGCGCTGCCGCATAACTCGCAAAGAACAGCACCCCAAAGACCACGACAGCCAAAAATGCATTCTGGTTTTGGTTCCACAGCAGCACGCCCGCGATTGGCGGTGCGATGACGAAGGGCGACAGCACGAGCGTCGTGAGCGGGTTTGCAATCTGACGGCGGTTTCGGCCGAGGATGCAGATCTCCAAAGCCCGCATGACCATCTGGTGCACATGCAACCGATCCGGTGCGGAAACGTCCCTGTTCCTGCGAGACCTCCGATAGATCGCCAGCAATGTATCAGCCACGGGCCAGTACAGTGTCAGCAAAATGGCCCAGGGCGAGACATCGGGCGAATTGAGAAGCACTGAAATCCCAAACCAACTCAGCACAAAGCCGATCGTGTATGCCCCGGCATCGCCGAGGAAGATCAGACCAAAGGGATAGTTCAGGAGGAAGAACCCGAAGATACCTGCGGCAATCATCGTCGCCAGGTGGACCATCGTGGCGTAGCCTGCCAGCTCTGCAATATAGCTCAGTGCAATAGCTGCTGCGATAGCCGTCATAGACGCGAGGCCGTTCACCCCATCGATCAGGTTGAAGCCGTTTGCGATACCTGCCGTCACCAGAAGGGTAAGCGGAATGCCGATCGCCCAGTGCGCTACCAGCAGGTCCAGCCCGGGGATTCCGGCGCGTGGCAGCCAAACGCCCAAGAGCCAGATCGCCAGCAAACTCGCGCCCATGGCAGCCAACATCCGCCGTCGAGGCGACATGTGAAATCCAAGGTCCTCGGCCAGCCCCACCACGAAGAGCAGCGAGGTCGCAAGAACGAAATTGGCATACGGCCCAGAGATTGAAACGGGCGCAAAGATCACGCTCAGACCCAGTGCACCGAAGATCGCAACGCCCCCAACACGTGGGGTGAGCCGCGTATGCATGGACTGAACCGCCCTCAAGTCATCTGTGCGCCCACTGAGGCGCGGAAACCGCTTACGCAGCAAAACAACCGCAGCACAAATCACAAACGCAAGCGCTGCCATAACAAACTCGTGCCATTCGAAATGCAACATGGCGTTGTGAACCAAGGGCGGCCCCAATCAAAGATATGAGATGAGACTCAGGATGATATGGAGCCAAATAGGCCAATCGGCCCAACATCGCCAACACCGTAAAGCAGCGAGGTGCTTCTACCCCCCCCCCCGTTACATGTTTGCACGACGACAAGGAGGGATCTGCCGTTTGCGCCTTGTCATAGCCTACAGAGGTTGAACAACCGACGCAGAGCATAACCACGGATCAATGATACGGCTGTAAAGATCAGCCCAATACCGAGGTTCTCGACCACACCGACGCGCAGGCCAAACACAGGAAACACGACGAATTGCGTGGCAACCGCCAACGCGTAGCCAACCACCGTGTTGGTCACGGCCTCGATCAGCGAGCCGCGTTTAGATTGCACCATGAGCCCCTCTAAAGCCATGTAATTGCTACGATTATAGTGGATACATTCGGCCTTCAGAGCGAAGACTCCTTAACGCAAACGACGCACCCAAGGACCTCGCCCATGACCATCGCCGAACTTTACAACGCCGCCGCCGCAAAACTCCTGCCGCATATGGCCAAAGACCTGGCGGTCCACCAGAAATTTGCCGACCGCGCTGCGCGCGAGGCCGAGCGTCGGCAGGACGCACGGGCCACGATCCAGCGGCTGGTGCAGCAATGAGCAAGTTTTGTCACCATTGTCCCTTGCGCGCACGAATGAAGAACACAAACCACGTCTTTTTTCTATTGCGACAAACTTTTGCCTCACGCGCGCAAGGGACAATGGTGACACAATGGCAGGAGACCAGCACATGAAAACACGCGAAATCAGAATAAACCGCCAGGTCGAGAGGGCGGTCGAGAAGATCCTTGATAAGCATGCGCAGGGCAACACCGAGACCCAGACCGCCGCGTACCTGACATCCTTGAGGCTGATCGCCAACGCACTGGAACAGGAAGCACATGCGGTCCGTCAGTTGGCCGATGAAGAGGCGCGGCTGTGAAATGCTTTTGGGAGTACCTATTCTCGATCTTCCCACTCTCCGACAGCGGTTTTTATGGCGTCAAGAACTTGCGTATTCATGTTCTTCCCATTGCGCATCCAGTATTTTTGTTCAGAAAATCTCAAAATGCCGATGGCCGGACCCTGTTTATGTTTCACGTCCGAAAAGAAATAACCACTAATGAATATTTCTGCATGACCAACACAAAGACCATTACTCAAACGGACTGCGTAAACTGTAATCCAAAAGTGAGAATGTTTCCCAGCGTAACTGGGTTCATCGCCGACGTAAGACAAGTCGGCACCCGCGATTTCCAACTTGCCTTCTGCGTAATTTTTCGCCTCCTTCATGTTTGTCCAACATCCACCAGAGGCATTATCCAATATACCCACCTTCAATGGGCCAATATCTTTCAAGGTTACATATGGGTCAAAAACTTTGGCCCAACTAAGATTTGGCAAACACACTGCAATAACCATGAATAAATAGCGCATGCTCAA